>CAYVHS010000005.1:0-83169 GCA_964451495.1 uncultured Bdellovibrionales bacterium
CTAGTACATCACCGGTCTGCCGAGGGTGACCCGAACCACCGTTTTCACATTCCGGACAAGCAGAAAACACGTCACCATCCTGAAACAAATCTGGGTGTTTGAGAATAAATGCTTCGGTTTTTTGCAGATGTTCATTACGACTGATTTTGGGATAGTCGAACCAGCCCTCCCAACCAGACCAGTTTCCCCGAAACCAGACATGCAGTCCATATGTGCGAGCGGCCTCTACCCAACGGGTAAGAAAGGGTACAAATTCTTCATCATAGGGCGTGGCGATGGCTACATGGGTGGCTCCCGTCTCAGCAATATTCTTCATCTGCATATCGATTGTGGCGTCGAAAGAACTGTCACGTAGTTTTTCCCGAGCGATATCACGGGAATATTTCATAGTATCGATGGACTGGAAATTCCAGAGAGTCTTTTTGGGTACTGCGTAGACGATAGTTTTCTGCGGTTCTAGATTTTTTGACGCCCAGAACATGAATCCTGCACCGAGCAGCATACAGACGAGCACCAAATAAAAAACGAACCGCATGATAAAGAAAAAAATGATTACACTTCCATAGTATCACCCTCACTCTGAAAAACAGAGTTTTATAATCCCCACTTTTGCCGAAGGACGGGTTCTGTGATGAGTTCTGGTAGATACTCGGGCTTCAACTCATAGATATCGGCAAATGGATAGTGATCGACGAGTTGGAAACGCTGGAATCCTGGATTGTCCTGCATAGCGCGCCAGGTCGAGTCATCGCTCGAATGCGTCCGCACCACGATGTACCGTACCCATCTATCCGGGTTGATGATAGCGGTATCGTAGTAGACACCAGATCCCTCGTGAATGAAACGCTTCATGGGGAGTCCCGAAGAAAAAATGATCGAGTCATGAGAAGCCGCCGATATGAGGATGAAACCCTTTTCTGAACCAGCATGGTCATGCAGCCAGGTAGAGATCTCGGTCACGTTCTTCTGGCTCGATCCGACACGGGCATCGTCGATGGTGACGGCATCATAACTGGCAAACTGGAAAAAGGTCACGAAAACGAGCAGGCCGATGATAACAAAACGAAGCGGTTGGAATCGATGAATGAGGTAGCCGATGAAGATAGCAAACGACGGCATCATCATGATACCGTAGCGCACGTTAAACCAGGTATCTCCAGAGAGTCCCTGGATATAGAGCACCGAGTGGCCGAGGTACAGAGCGAGGATATTGAACAGGAGCGGCGCCATGAGCAGAAACGATGCTACCCGGATCCCAGAGGAAACTTTCTTGTTACACCACAAAGCGATGGCTCCGAGAAATCCCAGCACCATAGTAAAGGCACCGACATTGTAGGCCATGGCATAGAAATACACTTTGGCAGAAGGCAACCACTGTCCCTTGGTCGGCAACACACCGGCACTTTCGAGCTGCAACTGCTGTGAATGAGCAGAGTACGGGCCAAAGGCAAAGTAGAGCGGATCTTTGAAGATAAGCGCGTTCCATAAAAGCCACAAGAATATTCCCAAACCTCCGAGAGTACAAAAAAGAATTATAGTTCCTTCGGTCACTTTGTATCCCTTGGTTTTCCAGACATGTCCGATAATAAGAACAGCCGCCAGGAAGAAGAGAAACCAGCCATCATACCGCACCAAAGTGGAAAGCATGATCCAAAATGCTGACTGCACCAGATAGATGATACTCTCTCGTTTGTACCAGAGGAGGAAATAGTAACAACCAGCGGTCATGGTACCGATGAGCATCAGTTCCGTCATGGCCGTCGATTGCAGATACAAAATATTTATATTTGCCGCAAAGAGTGCCACTGCTGAAAACCGAGCAAGCAGACCCACCCCGAGCTCTTTGAGGAAGAGGTAGACCAAAAGACCAGTGCCCACAAAGGCGAACATCGACCACAGCGCGCCAGCCAAGCCCGAATGCCACATGAAGTCATCCCAGATGGTCAACCCCATGAGCACATGGGTGAGTGGCAGCCAAACCGACCCGAGCTGCGCGGCACCGACGTTCAGTCCTTCTACGACACGACGGCCTATATCGAGGTGCGAACGCGCATCATTATACGCGAGGCCGAGTCCATTCTCCAGATAGAAATGGAACATAGCCATAGACACCACTGCCAGAAAGACTGTCACGAGTGTAACGCCATACTTCTCAAGAAAAATTGTCAGATTCTGATGTTTCATATATGCATTTCATTGTGCTGTTTATCTGAAACATCTTCTCTGAACCAGCCAATCACTGCACCGAGAGCCATAAGGAGAACAAGACCATAGAGAAACACGAAGTACTGGACAGCGGATAAGTAAGGCTTGACCCACGTTTGGTACACAAACGATTTTGAACCGATATGACTATACTTCTCGTTCAGATACTCCCAGTTTCGGACAAAGGTGTACTTCTCTTCATGGCCCGACTGCTTTTCAAGGACCAACACTTCATCCTTAATTGGATTAGCACTGGTAGTGACTGCTCCAAGAGTATTCACGAAGGCAGAATAAGTGAATAACGCAAGAAAGAGTGCCATACTAAACCATCTCCACGACATTCGCGAAAGAAAAAGAGCAATCCCGATTGCCAAAAGAGCATAAGTCGGAACCAGGTAACGAGAACCAAAAGCCCACCCACCTTGTGGATCTCCCCACATGGAATAGGTAAGGACATTCATTCCGATAGTCGCCACTATCAGCGCAACAAAGACAGAGTTTTTTCTATACAAGTAGCCGAGTCCAAAAACTCCGAGGAGTATGATTGGTGTAAAAAAGATGATTCCCCTATCAGGGCTGATAAAATGCGTATAGAAACCGTTGTAGAGATCGCGTGTTTGGAAAAACCCAACTGCTGACTTCTCATGACTCGTCTTGCCGGAATTTTGCTGTTTCAGGAGACCAGCTGCCTGGTCGTAGGTACTTATCTCTGCCGGCCGACCATCTGGTCCGATTTCATCGACTCCTTTCAGTGTGCCTGGCAATTGAAAAGGATCTCCATAGGCGCTGTGGTTGTACCACATGAAAAATACCATCGGTACCAGAAGCATAAGGAAGGTCGCTCCGTACCCAATCCGACGCTTCAAAAGACGCGGCGATAAGACATCGCCCCAGTTGAGCGACTGCCAAAGCAAGATCAAAGCATACAGTCCGATGGGCAACATGAGAAACAGGTTTGGGTTATCAACTACCACTGAGAGAGAACAGAGAAACCAAATCAACGCAAAAGAAAGAGGATGACGAAAACGGAGCAAACAGTAGAGCGCGACCAGCATGATGGTCGTAGACACGTGGTGCTGATAGAGATTGACCCCGTACGCAAAAGCGGGTGTCGCAAAACCGAAAGTCAATCCAGCTAAAAGCGAAGAAAAGTATCCAGCTCCCAAACGAGAGGCAACCGATTTGATGAGAAATATATTCGCCAGCGCGAAGAGCGAGATAACAAGATATGTCCCCACTTGTGCCGCACCAAACAGTTTACCCAAAAAATACCCCGGCATAACCAAAAAAGAAACACCAGGCGCGAAGAGAGAAACATACTCACCAGCCGAGTTTATCCCCAAATCCGGCAAAGCCAAACGCGCAACCGACACTGAAAAGATGAGTGAATGATCCTCGATGACCGAGTAAAGTAGAGCATAGCGACCACGCTCCGGAGAAAGCTCAAGCGGCCCGTCAAGCGACCAACGGGAGGAATTGAGTGTCTCTATATCAGGATTGCCAGCCAGTCCTCGGACACCTAAAAAGAATATTGCCAAGCAAAGAAAGGCAAATGAAAAGCCTATAAGTAATCTTTTTTGGGTATCCATAAGCTGGGCGGAGAAAAAATGTATCTGATTATTCTAACACGCATTCTTATTTTTGTCTAGAGAGAAATCCTGAACCCAAGGAGGGTTGTTAACGGCATCATCATTTGAGAATATTGTTCTCATACCACTCGATGCTATTTTCTTATCCTTTGAAGAGACTCGAGGTAAAACTTTTCCATATGCTGAGCCACCAGACTCCAGGTGTGTTGTCGTCCAAAGAAAAGGTTATTCTCTTTCATCCGCAGTATTTCGGGAGCGTCTTGGTTGCGTAAAACAAAATCAATTTTGTGAGCAAGCTGTTCGTAATCTTTTGTCGGGAGACAATACCCATTCACATCATTTTTGATCAAAAGTGGCAACGCCGTATTGTCGGCTACGATACAGACCAATCCCTGACTCATACCCTCATGGACAACATTGCAAAAACTTTCCCATAGTGCCATATGCACCATCATCTCTGCTTGCTTAATGAGATAAAATTTGTCGATCCCTCGCACTACACCAGCAAAAATAACCCTCCCCTCCAATCCGAGCTCGATGATGAGTGTATCGAGGTATTTTTTATAATCATAATCAGCCAATGGTCCCACGATTACATACTTCAATTCTCGGTCCGAAAGAAGCGCAAGGGCACGCAGCGTAGTTTCGTAGTTTTTAATACTATATACCCGACCAACTTGAATAATATACCGACCGTATGTTTTTACCAGGCTTTTTATGTCTTCACTCGCCTCGCCATCAATGTTTCTGTACGCATCATCCTCGATACCATTTGAGATAGTACGCACCAAGGTAGAGGAAACTCCCTTACCAATAGCTTCTTTCCGCTCCCATTCAGAGACGGCGCGCATCCCATCAACAGCATGATTGATAAGCCATGTACCAATAGAATAATGGTACGCCTGTTTCGCTAGCGCGATCCATTTTGGAAAAATTGACCACTCTGGGTTGAAGCCTCCGTGTGGCGTCAGAATCAAAGAGAAGTTTTTTCGTCGGAACAGTTTCAACATGAGGACTCGCACCATGATAGAGAAATGTGGCAACACATTAAAATTATGAAGACATACTAAGTCAGCATGTTCCCAGTCAATATCAGGGAAGTACCCGAGCAGCGTATAACGATACCGCTTAATTTTAATACCGCGATGGAGCTCGAAGGGCGATAGTACGTTTTTTTCCGTCAGGGTATCTCTCGAAGTATGAATTGTCACATCCCAGCCCTGTTTGGCGAGCGTACTGTAGGTCTCGAGCATGTTGACCTCTATACCCGCCGCGACTGGATACGAGTATTTTTCAATCGCATCGATTCTGCCTCGCTTCATAGTATCTTGCATAGCCGTAGAATTACTTTACCGCGCGAATACCGACAATAACAGGGAATGTCTCATCATTCTCTGTCAGTTCCGAATGTTTCATATCCTCCACTGCCATACCGAGCCAAAAGCCCAAGGCTGCCTCACGATTCCCTAGGCCCTGCACCTCCACTTGATTCGGCGAAAAAAAAGAAGAGAAAATCTCCCTAGCCGAGAGAGTAGTAAAACGCCACATATTAATTTTTAAATTCCATGTTGCGCTGAGTGTGGGGACGGTTACCAGGAGTACTCCATCCTTTTTCAGTATTCGGTGACATTCCTGAATGGCAGACTGATATTCATCAACCACATTGAGCGTTTGGGTTAAAATAATACAATCATAGGTATTATCTGCTATCACGCCTTCTAGGTCACGTAAGTCACCATGGATGTTAGCACTCTGTGTCAAAAATATATCGATTGCATCACTCTTGGTCACCTTGTTCTTTCCAAACTTTTTACTATACGTTGTATCTACCACCTCAAGCGTATGCCCCTTAACATCGGCTTGGTTGCTTCGTAAAAACTCTTCGATAAAGTAACGATCCACTGGTAATCCACGATCAAACCCGTACTTCGTACTGAGCGGTCGGAGTGAGCGTCGCAAAGAATAACTCGTCCGTTTCTTGAAAAAACGAGTGATAACCCCCCGGAAATATCTGATGGTTTTGAGAATAAAAATCATATCCGTTAAATATCTTGGTTTTTTGACTTAAACACAACACTTTCAAAATCTATGTGCTCCATTTCAGCTATGGTCGATACGAGCTCCGCCACCTGATATGGCGAAAGATATTTTTTAGCAGAGAAGGAGACAAAGGTATTTACGGTACCCGGCATAAGGCAACTCACTCGGATACCAAAGGGCTTCAGTTCTCGATTCAGAGCAAAAGAAAAACCTTCAAGCGCATACTTTGTCATGGCATACAGCGTCTTATTGGCACCCACCTGAGTATTGTGGCTAATCTTTGATCCAATAGTAAGTATCAATCCGCTCTTTTGCACCTTCATACGTGGGATAACGTACTTACAAAACAGAAAGGCGCCCTTTATATTCACCTCGGATAATTGCTCGAACTCCGCTGTTGTTGTCAATTCTAATGGCTTAAAAATATTGATACCAGCATTATTTATGAGTCCGTCAATACGACCAAAGACATCGATAGTTTTTTTAACCACTACCTCAACATCTTTTTCAATGGTTACATCCGCCTTCAAAGACAAAAGATTTTTCTGTTCATTCATATCCTCCATCGACAGTGTCTGATTCTCTTCAAAGCGCGAGATACCCACTACCCGTGCTCCACGACTGAGCAGCGACTCAACAATAGCTTTGCCAATACCCCGACTCGCACCAGTCACAATAAACACCTTTCCAGCCAAACTCGTGCGAACTGGCAAAATCGCAGTAGGGTAAACGATATGAGTAGCTATGAATTGCAAAATAGAACGTATCATATTTTTGGTGATATCTTTACGCAAGTTACGAGAGGAAAATATGGATCAACAAAATCCAGTATCTCTTGCGACAGTTGTTTCGTTCCACTATTCATAAGAAGAACTCTACCAGCAAGCACATTGCCCCAGCCGACAACCGACACAAGTCGATCAGGAAAGACTTTTCCAACAAGATAGGTAATAGCCGCTGGAGAAATCCCCAGGTAACTTTTTTCATCTCCAGCGGGAGGAGCAATGGCATTGACCGTCAGAAAGATATACCCGTCATCCTTCACGATCCTTTTCACCTCTTGTAAAAATCCGATCGGGTCCACGGTTTCGTTCAGCGAATGACTCACAACGACAACAGAAACAGATTTCTCTGTTAAACGCTGAGTCTCATCGAATGTCATTTGCTTCGTATGCAAGGACGCTTCCCCTCCGGTATGAGAGAGAAACTTTTCAGTCAGCGTAGCCACTGAAGGAGCGTTTCCATCCTTCATGACGATTTCGATTGTTTCCTTATTAAAATGCAAGATTTCTTGAGAGAAAAACTTACCCTTGTAGTACCAATCAATGGGTATATCGAAAGGGAGCGTGACCAAATTCCTATCCAGTGATACGCTTTTCTCGGCTCGTGTATAGAAGAAATGATTATGAAGACGAGGTTCGACAAAACGAACGATGCGTGATTGTATAGTTTCGAAATGTAACCCAACAGCCTTCCTCATATTTACTAGCATAACTGAATGAATAATTGATTTGACTACTTGTCTAAAAGATATTACTAACGGAGAAGCAAGGACTCTAAACTCACTGAGAGCATGTGTCCGGTCGACCCCCACCCTGGGAACAACAAGAAGCGAAGTGCTGCTATCAATCCGTCCATCGTCCATAGAAAGCGCCATGACATACCCCGCCTTCTCTACCAGTCTGAGCACTTCTTTTGTGTAACGCCCTCGAGGATACGCAAAGTAGTCGACCGGCACCCCAAGTACTTGTTCCAAATACTTTTTTGAGTCTCCAATTTCTATGGAAAGCTCTGTGCTCCCCAGAGCAAAGAGGTCGCTGTGTGTCGCACCGTGACTCCCTATAATCCATCCTTCCTTGCGAAGGTGAAGAATGTCAGCGGTAGTGAGAAGTGGGCGATTAGTTCCGAGCTCTTGGGTATTTGCTTCCGCAGGATGAGAGAGCACAAACAAAGCTGGCTGAATATTCCTCTCCTTCAGATACCCCGCTACACTCAAAATATCTTGGTATCCATCATCAAAACACACAACAAATGACGGCTCTTCTATTTTTTTCTTGCCGAGGATATGTTCGTGTACTTCTTCCAAAGTTACGGGTTTTCTTGTTTCAAGCAAGGACTCGATTTCCCGAATAAATACAGCTCGATCAATGCTGAATCTCCACTCATCTTTGGCAATACTATGGAAACAGAAGATAACCACCGTATGCGGAGCTCTACGTAACACGATATCAATACATCCAAGCGTACCGTAGACAAAGCGTCTGATCCAAAGAGCGATGGGTCTCAAATACGGCATAGGTCTAATGTAATTGTTTAGAACTCTCAGCAATCACCCAGGTATCGGTAGTTTTCTGCATAAAAAGTGATTCAATCCACATCAAAAGCAAAACACCAAGGTAACAAATCACCTGAATCGGATGACGAAGTATTTCTGGGAGAGCGAGTGCTATGCCTTTATAAAAAGCTGTGAGTGGTATCCTCATATGCTTCACCACAAACTCCTCTCCAAATTCATCAACAAAATTTGAGGTGCCCTGTAAAAATCGAGTGCTCTGCTTGCGATGATCAGACAATACTGCGGGTAAACGGTAACACACAACAGCTTCTTGAACATAACGATAAACGAACCCTTGAGAAACACAAGCGAGGTACGAATAGGCATCCTCACCGACGCTCTTGGGAAAACGCATCGACGTATAAAACCGTCTGCTCAGGGCCCGTGCTGCCCCCCGACAAGTATAGAGGTTATGCCCTCCCCTGAACTGCTCAAACAAAATGGTCTTGAGCGTGACACTCATACCGAGGACGCCTTCAAAAAATGTCCGCGGTGGAAGCGCCTTAAGATTTGATGACGTCAGATCGGCAACACCGTCCAAAATAGGTTTTGCCAACAAGGCAAAGGCTCGGTAATCCGTTACCTGCATATCAGCGTTAATGAGAATCAAACACTCACTTTCGCAGATTTTCATGATATGATTCTGACCCACTGCCTGCCCCTGGCGCCCTGGTCCAGTGATAAGTTCCACTTTTTCATTCTGAAATGATCGTACGATTTCATTTGTCCTATCGGTGCTCCCATCAGAGTAGACATATATTTTCTCAAGGACAAAACCTTCTGCCGCCTGATGAAGTATGTCCCGAAGGAGATAGCCGATATTTGCCTCCTCGTTATAAGCAGGGATTCCTACGGAGAGTGTTTTTGAGTGAGCGGTATGCATGACAAAAAGTTACTCAGCCTGATTAATCACATGCAAAAATTCTTTGCTACTTTTATCCCAACTAAAGTTTTCAGCCCAAATGCGCGCCTCCTTACTCAGCTCTTCGCGTAAACTCCTATCACGGATAATGAGCGATATTTTTTCCGCAAATCCTTTCGTATCGCCATATTCTACGAGGTAGCCCGTATCAGCATCTTTCACCGAATCACGCAGTCCTGGGATGTCAGACGCGACTACCGGTGTACCACAAGCATTTGCCTCAATAACAACAATCCCCCAACCTTCCATAAATGATGGGTTCGCGAGCACCCAAGCGCTTTGGAGAAGTCGGAGTTTCTCCGCTTCATCCACTTTACCAAGAAAGTGGATTTTGTCCGAGTTGAAGCCCAGATCACGAGCAAGGCGTTTGAGATAGTTTTCTTCATCCCCGCCTCCGGCAATCAGCAGTCTGGCGTCTGGACGTTCTTTCACGACCAAGTGGAATGCTCGGATCAACACATCGACTGATTTATATGCTTTGAGTCGACCGAGATATAGCACCGTTGGCGTTATACTCTTTTCACCACGCACCAGCTCATGGAGGTGTACTCCTGGATGAACTATTTCGATGCCGGCCGATCCGATACCAAGGGCTTTCATCTCTAGCTCGCTTGAACGAGAAACCGTAATAAACTTTACGCGCTTGTAAATAATTGGCATCAGCCCCTTTTCGAGAAAGCCTGCGAGGAGCGCTAGTGGTTTGATGAGAGAATGACGAAATACCTCCTGGTGAACATGGTGCATCAGGCAGTATACCGGTTCCTTGACATACAAAGGCGCAAAAAATGGAATACCATTTTCACAATCAATAACCAAATCGTACCGCCCACGGAAACGAACCATATAGTACAAGAAAGCCCAAACATAAACCAAATAAAATCCGCCCCGTCGTATAATATTGATACCGTCAATGGTTTCATACCGCTTCTGTAGACCATCATTCCCACAAAAGATTGTCACCTGGTTACCATCGGCGACCCATGTCTTGGCAATCTCGTGTACATAAAGCTCCGCTCCGCCCGCGTAGAGGTGTTTCAGATCACGCCAGTTAAAAATAAGAATGCGTTTACCGGTTGTGAGTGGCGCCGTGGTGTTCGGAAAACCATTATAAAAAATCCCTATGAAATCACGAAATCCTCGCTCAAGAAAAGGGAATTGACGTTCCAAGAAGTGCAACACCGCAAAGGAGAGAAAAATACCCAGGCTCACGAAAAAGACAACATTCACAACAGTACCCAGAGAGTCATGATGCATCCAAACACTCCAAATAAGTGCCAGCGAACCAAATATAGATACGAGAGAAAAAAGATATCGTCGCTTGGCTAAGTGATAAAGAGCAATGACATTTCCTAGTGTAAACAAGGCAATACCAGAGGTATAGAGGAGAAGCCATGGAGTAACTGCCCTTGCTTTTTCACCCAAAAGAATTGGGGTTACATAATGTCCCAATACACCAAGGAGAGTAACGCCGATACTGACGAGTACAAAAACACTGACAAAGATAGAATCGAAGATTTTCTGTGAACTCTGACGCAAACCTTCCTTTTGACTCACCAGCGTAATCATAAATACCGTTGGGAGCGATCCGAGGAAATAAATCATTTTCCCAATCAAAGAAAGGAGCGCGTACTGACCAGCGGTTGTCTCATCAAAAAAGTGTTTAACGAGGAGTATATCAGCACTCAAAAAAACAACAGCTGAGATACTTGTCAAAATAGCAGAAAAGAAAAACTTACCAGGAAAAGCCACTCCAGTTCCCGCCTGTTTGGACCCCCCTATCAAAGCGGCTCGTTTTGGAACAAACACCCAGCCAATACTAGCAGAAACGAGCAGAGAAAGTGGAATAACCGCGTACATCCACTCAGACCATTGGAAGAAAAAGAAGACCACTGCCAAGCCCATCTTTGCCAGAGTTTCGGTCATATTAATCATGGCTACAGCAGCGAAGCGCAGATTTCCGAGAAGGTATCCCTGATAACTTGATGTCATCAATCCAAAGACGAGCGCTCCGGTAAAAATGAGAAATACTAGATTATCATTGACCCGGAAAAACTTCTCCAGAAATGGGGCTGCTACCACCCAACCCATAGACAAGAATAAGACCGTAAGAATTCCATTCTGAAAAGCAAAAACGAAAAATCTATTGGCGACATGCTGCCCTTTACGAGCGCTCAAAAAAACCGTCTGATGATTGACTGTTGATCCAAAAGCTCCAAAGAAGATACCCGCAATGTACCAAAGCGTATTTATGAGAGTCACCAATGCCAACTGAGAGAAGGAAAGGACGTAACCAAGAAAGGCATTAAAGAGAAAATTAACAAAATTTGATAGCACAAAAACAATCATCAACACTCCTTTTCCTGAAAAGATAAAATCTATCCACAGAACGGGAAATACTTTCTGCAGCGTTTCTTTGAGAGCAAAGATTTGACTTTCTGCAAGTAGCTTTTTATTCGCCGCTACTGTTTCTTCATTCTTTTTTGGAATAGCCTTTTTCACATGAAGCCCATGGAGAGTCTTTTCCCAGTAGTGTGGATTTCTAATGAGCTGGTAGAGTCCGATGAAGGCTGCCCAACTGACGAGGAACCAATAAAACGGCACCAGGAAAACGTACTTCACCACCTGGAAATGTTCGCGCTTGGCCGTCCCAATCATGTAGTAATAGAGATAGAGGAAGTTGCCGAAAATGAGTGAAAGGGCAGCAAAGTAAAAAACCAGTGGTGGGAAAAGCGCCTCGAGAGTCGGTCCGACAATGATATAGAGTGTAAAGTACGAAAGCGTGGCCAACCAGAGAAATGGATTGATAAACATGAACCCGATCTTGCCACCGACCACCAGCTGGAAAATAAGCGCATGCCATCCGTTCTCACGCACAAAAGTGACCGGGTGACGCATGTGCACGAGATATGTCTGCATGTAGCCCTTGATCCAGCGCGAGCGTTGACGAATCCAATTCTTCACATCACTGTTTGCTTCTTCGAGCGTCACCGAATCGATAATAGCCGTCCGGAATCCACGCTTGAAGATACGAGCGCCGAGATCGCAATCCTCCGTCACATTAAATGGATCCCAGCCTTCTAGCTCCAAAAGATCACGGGTGCGGAAATGATTACTCGTACCACCGAGCGGAATCGAGGTATTGATGGACTGGAGTCCAGGCAAAATGACATCAAACCAGAGCGAGTACTCGGCTGTAAAAAGCCGTGTGAGTAAATTCTGGTGGGGATTGAAATAGTTGAGCTTGGCCTGCAGACAACGAACCGAGGGATGCGAATTTTGAAATCCCAAATACGCCTTTTTCAACTGGGACGGCTCCGGGATATCTTCGGCATCATAAATGACGACATACTCCCCGCTCGCAAAAGAGAGTCCGTAGTTACAGGCTTTCGGTTTAGTCTTGGGCATGGAGTGGGGCACCACGAGGATTCGGAAATAGCCGGGTAGATCCATAGCTCGAGCAGCAGCAATCGTTTCAGGATCATTTTCCTCGAGCAGCAGCAGGACGTCGAGCTTGGTCTTTGGCCAGTCGAGTGCCTGCATGGCGGCTACGAAAGTAGGGAGCATATGTGCTTCCTTGTAAAGTGGGCAGAGTACAGAATAGACCGGCAGTAGTTGTTCATCGATGGCCACTAACTCTTCGTCAGTACTCGAGAGTTCTGGCGGTGTCTTCAAACTCTTCATCACGAGAAAGAGATTGAAGAGAGCGTCGATGAAATAGATAGCCGTGAGGATAGCCACAATCAAGATGCCAGTATGAAGTGGGCTGACTATGAGTCCTATCAGAATGAAGAAAAATACTCCCCAAATGAGGTTGCGTTGCCAGGGAGCAAACGTACGAAGAGCCGAGATGTGGTGATGGAGCGTTGTGTGTGTCACAAAGCGCTGTCTATTGTGGGCGATACCAGCCCCTACCATCGAGTCACCATGTTCCGGTTTGATAACAAATGGAGTGTGGCCTTGCCACTTGAGTCGCAGCGCACTCCACCCTATTTCAAACAGGGCGCGAAATGGGTTTAGCTTGGAGACACCAGCCTGACGTTCGGCAAACGTGATGTCTACCGAGTCGATGACGTAACCATAGTTACGAGCAGATAAGAGGAACTCCATGTCAAAAGTCCACGGTGTCGGGTGAAGAGTTACCTCACGAAGAATTTTTTTGCGGAACACCTTGAGACCAGACTGGCTGTCACAGTGGAGGTCATGGAGCAAACGAGTAAAAACGAGGGTAAATGTTTTGCTCAAAAGCCTGCGGAGCCAGTTGGTATCGTGTTCTCTGCGATTAGCCACTACAATGTCTGCTCCCTGTGCAAGACGGTCGAGCATCCCAGGGAGTGCTTCGGGCGGATACTGGAGATCGGCATCAATCATGGCCACCACGTCAAACCGCGCCAACGCAAATCCTTTGATAAGTGATTGGGCTTTGCCCCGATTTCCATCCTTCAGATGACAAATGATGCGAAACGTATCGGCGTACTCGATCGCGAGCGAAGCAATCCGTTCCCGCGTCGCATCAGTAGAATGATCATCAATGAAAAGGAGCTCTCCTGTAAGTGAGCGCTCTCTGAACACGCGCGCGAGGCGCTTTACCAAAGACTCAACATTCCCCTCTTCGTTGAGTGTCGGGATGACAATAGAAACTTGATTTTCTGACATAACAACCAGCGTGCCATACTTATGTTAATCCACCCTCCGGAAACCAAGATGTTTCACCCGAAAGACAAGAATTTACCGTACCGAAAAATGGCACAATTGTCAAGCATTTGTTGTCTCGACAGAAGAATAACTCTGTATAGGTCCCTTAGATACCAAACGTACCCTTGCGAAAGCATTCGTAGGGCCTTTTTGGCTCAAAATGGAAATAGGAAGTACGTACTACAAGCAGAAGTACGATGGCTATTTCTCCAAGAATTCCCCCAGCGCCTCTGTATAGGGACGCAGGGCGATGCATTTGGTATTGATGAGTGCCGACGAGTGCGGACGCTTGGCTTTACGAGGAAACGTATCAGCCGAGACGGGTTTCACAATGGCCTCTCTCTCTGCGAGCCTGAACAGCTCTTGTGCGGCCCCGTACCATGTCGCAACACCTTCATTGGGTAGATGATAGATACCGTATTCTCTCCCCTCTTGCTCGAGCACCTTGGTTGCCAATGCGAGATCTGGTGCATACGTGAAACAGCTTTTTTCATCATCGACGACGGTCACTTCTTTTTTATCCTCTGCCACTTCGAGCATCTTCTCGAAAAAGCTCTTTTTACCCAGAGCCGATGTCGCTGACTTCCCAAACAATTTCGAGAGGCGAATGACATAGTATTTCCCATCGACTGCTATCACTCGCTTTTCCCCTTCCCATTTGCTCATGCCATACCGAGACAGTGGGCGCGGCTCGGCATCTTCGGTATAACCACTCTCGCTTGCTCCATCAAACACATAGTCAGTGGAGTAGTGCACCAGTGTCGCATCCATCTCTTTGGCGAGTTGTGCGAGAAATCCTGGTACTTCGGTATTGAGCATCTTGGCTTTGGCATATTCATCCTCGCTTTCCTCGCACTGATCGACAGCATTGTACGCCACGGCATTCACGATGAGCGCCGGAGCACACTCGCGGATCTTCTTTTCAGCCGCTACGAAATCCGTCACATCGATATCCTCGAAGTCCCAACCTGTCACTTCATATTCATCGTCCTCGCTATAGACGCGCACGAGCTCCTGTCCGAGCATGCCCCGAGCTCCGAGTATCAGCACTTTCTTTTTCTCCATAGATATTCTCTTAGATAGTACATTCTCAATATATCAGATATGAGCAAACACAACGAGAACATGTAAAAAAATCAGCCCTATCGCAAAGCGACCGGGCTGAAAAATGATTCTCGAGAAGGAGAGGGCCTGGAATTTTAGTCCAGATTCACCTCGACTCTTCCCTGTTGAAAAGCGCACAGCATATACTGACGCCACTTGGGATCAAGCACTGCAAATGCAGCGAAAAAATGTTGCAGGCTCTGGCGAGTACGTCGATACTGTGCACCGAGCGACAAAGGATTGCCATAGCCAAAGCTGATTTCTCTATCGAGGAATACGCGTCCGTCTCTCTTCATCCCCTCATTATCAACGAAAGAGAATTTGATATGCGCCGTATAGGGATGCCCAGCTGGTTCAGGCAAATGAGAATGGGTGATACTTTGTCTCGGTAGCAATGCGGGCAATACCGCTACATCACCTGGTGAACGTACATCCATGGTATTCGATACCTGGGTCTTTCTCCTCCTGGAAAAACCAAACAAAACACCGAGTGTCGAAACACAAGCCAACGAGCCCGTAGAGCCCGCCACCAATACGAGATAACCAATCATTTCTTCTTTGGCTGCGAGTTCGCGAGCCATGATATCGTAGCGCTCATTATGAGCCTTCGCACTGTCCTGCGCAGCTACGATCGCTACTGATACCTGGCCGATACGATCAGTCACTTGGTCGATACCGATCGCTATTTCATCTTTGGCGACTGGCGGCGGTACCGATGGTGCATCGGCTATATCGAGCAACAATGGCCCAACCGGTAATAGACGGGCATCACTAATACCGTTTCTAGCAAGAATGCGCTCGCGTATCGACCGCAACGTAACCGGTTCAGCATAATACCGCTCATGAATTTTCCAGGCCGTATCTCCTGGTTTCACGGTATACACAATGGTCTCCGCCCGTACGGGCGATGACAGCAGATATGCCGCCACAATGAACAGCAGTATACCGCAAAGCAGGGTCTCGAAACGATGTACAGAGGTCATGATACTCTCCTTCTAGAGATAGATGTTTTAACGAACAAAAGATGTGTCTTTTCAGACTCCCGAGAATACACTATTTTCTCAAGACTAGCAAGCCCCCCTCTTAGATAATTTCTGGATGAATCGATTCCAGAGCGGATGAGTCGCCCCTGCATATACACATCGGGTGTGGTTGCTGCCCCAAAAGAAGTTTGGAGAATAGAAAGCGAGGTATATGAAGAGCTCCTGTCCGAGCATCCCCTTTGCCCTAAGAATCAATACTTTTCTCTTGTCTATACTAACGAAATCTCATAGCTAGTATCCGCTTTGTACGGTATAGCAAAACCGCCCCATCCTGACACTTTCAATATGCACACTATAATATCCGGTCGGATATTATAGTGTGCAACAAAAAAAATCACTTGATTCCAAACTTTTTCTTTAAGACCTCATCTCCATCGAGATGTTCAGTCACGATATAGAGCATTTCCTTTCCAATCTTATACTGCGCCTTAAGAAGTTCTACTACTTTGTCACATTCATACGGATACACCCACACACTATCTTGCAGTCTGAGGAATCCAAAAGAAAGCATATCACCCCTTGCGCGGTCGCGAGCGAATCTGCGCTTTTCTTCGATGTCAAAAATAAGCAATCGCCATTTACCATCCCATCGCCACTTCTTCAGACGCTTCTCTTTCAATTGATAACGGAGAAGTTCTCGCTGACCCTTCTCGGTAAGCCGGACAACTTCCTCATCATTCTGCTCAAAGACATATACTAATCCCTGACGATGCAGCTTTTGTATTGTCTTGCTAACATAGGCTGGCGTTCTATATCGCCTATCGTTCTTCTTGAAGACACGAAGTATCTGCACCACATTGGGAGCTGCTACTGCCAAAGCTATTAGCCCAGCCGCGCCCACAATCCCAAGTATCGCCATACTCACAGCGCCACGATCCAATCGTACTGATTTCTTTTTTGGCTTTCGCTCAGATGCCTCTTGTTTTTGAGTTTTTTTCTTCTGAACTTCCTCACTCATACTGTTTTTTTTGTTTTCTATCTAATTTTTACATGCGCATTATAACATACGGTCGTATCTTATAATGCGCAATTCATGGATATAAAAACTAGCCATGACGCTAGAATTTTATGATTATCATTTTTTCTGTTTCTCTAATTTCAAAAAATCACCCTCGCTGATGACTTCAATTTCTCCATCGATTATCTTGAGAGCCGATGAATCATCCAGCGCATATACTGCGTGAGGAAACTTCTCGGCAAGCGATCGAATAAGTGGTGTCCTAAGATGAGCGAAATAATCAGAGTTGAGGTGCGGAAGAATAGAGAAATCAAAAATACCGAGACCTTTCTCATTCCCTTCAAATACTTCTTCAGGAATAAGGTCCTTCATCGAGTCCTGAGAAAGCAGCTTCCCGACAACCATGCTCCCGGCACTGATACCCATAAACTCGCGTCTTGAGAAGTTCCGGCAATACACTCATGACACCACTCTCCCGCATCGTCTTAGCTAAATATTGTTCATCACCACCGCCGAAACAAAGAAGCTCTGCGGTTTCAAATCGTTTAAACCAATTCTCATTCGGCACCGCAGCAATATCGACAATATCAACCGACTTAAAACCACGATCCAGAAAATCATTCAAGTTATCTACAAGCCAGCCTTTGTCGCCAGCAATACAACTAGCCGCAGTCGGAACAAAAGCAACCGATATTTCATTTGTTGGTTTTCCAATCAATGCCAACAGCGCTTTTTCAATAGACGCATTTCGTACGCCAGCTGAAGTGAGAAGAAATTTCATAAAAAGAATAATTATCGTTTCTCGTACTGTTTCTCGTAATATTTCTGGTACGCGCCAGACTTCACGTTTTTCCACCACGTCTCATTTTTCTGGTACCACGCCACGGTCTGAGCCAGCCCCTCTAACAAAGAAACTGATGGCTGCCAACCGAGCTCGTTTTTGATCTTGGAATAGTCGATAGCATAACGACGGTCATGTCCCGCACGATCTTTCACATACTCGATAGCGCTTTCATCCTTGCCGAGGAGCACGAGGAGTTGCTTGACGATCCAAATATTCTCTCGTTCGCCGTCTCCTCCGACACAGTAGGTCTCGCCGATCCTGCCCCGATGGATGATTGCATCGATAGCACTACAGTGATCCTTCACATGGAGCCAATCACGCACCTGAGCACCATCGCCATAGACCGGTACCGATTTGCCCTCAAGGATATTGGTGATAGCGAGCGGGATGAGCTTTTCCGGAAAATGATAAGGCCCGTAGTTATTGGAGCAATTGGAAAGAGTGACAGGGAGTCCGTAGGTATGGAAATACGCCCGTACCAAATGATCCGAGCTCGCCTTGGATGCGCTGTACGGGCTCCGCGGGTCATACGGAGTATGCTCGTCAAACGGAGCATCATCCGGTGCCAATGCACCAAACACTTCGTCCGTCGATACATGATGGAAACGCCGACCATACTTGCGAGCTGCTTCGAGGAGCACATGTGTCCCACGGACATTGGTCTCGAGGAAAATGCCTGGGTCCATGATAGAGCGATCCACATGAGACTCGGCCGCAAAATGCACCACAATATCGCACTCATCTACGAGTGGCTCGACTACTCCTATATCAGTAATACTCCCCCGGACGAAACGATACCGAGGATCATCTTGCCACTGTGCCAGATTTTCCAAATTTCCCGCATACGTCAAAGCATCCAGATTGACTACCTCATACCCTGGATATGCCTTCAAGATGTGACGGATGAAATTGGATCCGATAAACCCCGCTCCGCCCGTGACTAAGAGTTTCATAGAAAGTATTTAATAGTAAAATTCTTGGGGAATGTCTTGGAGGAGCGGCTGTGCAGCATCCTTTTCTGACACCATCGGCTCTGCCATACCCCAATCGATACCCACATGAGGATCATCAAATCGGATTCCTCTCTCATGCTCTTTGGAATACACGTTGGTGCACTTATACGAAAAAAGAGTATCGTCTTCGAGAGCGATAAACCCATGAGCAAATCCAACGGGGATGAAAAACTGTTTCTTGTTTTCTCCCGAAAGTTCGACCGCTACATGCTGACCGAAAGTAGGTGACCCCGAGCGGATGTCGACGGCAACATCGATAACCCTGCCCCGCACAACCTGCACCAATTTCCCTTGGGCAAATGGCGGAGCCTGATAATGGAGTCCGCGCACGACTCCTTTTTTGGAGCAAGATATATTGTCCTGAACAAAACATATATCACTTCCGAGTAACTCTTGATACCGCTTCTCTTGAAATGTTTCCATGAAAAACCCTCGCTCATCTGCGAAAACATCCGGAGAGATGATAACCACGCCTTCCAGAAGCGTCTTTTCAATATGCATAATTTCTTTTTTAATCGACGATATTCCAAAGGTGAATACTTCTATTTTAAAATATCGCAGCCGTAAAAGCAAAAGCCGCCCCTTTTCGGGACGGCTCAAAATTTTTCAGGACTAAATCTGGATGTCGTTCATCACGTCATCGAGCGTCTTCTTTTCCTCAGGAGCACGCTCTGCATGTTCTATGCGCTCTGCTTCACGGAGAGGAGCAGATGTCTCACGAGGCTCACGTGGTGGGCGCTCAGAACCCTCTGGTTCATTGATTTTCAGATTGACACGGGCGTTGTTGCGAGCACCGATGACACGAAGCAACGTGCGGAGCGCCTTGGCAGTCATACCTTCGCGTCCGATTACCATACCCATGTCTTTGGGATTGACATCAAGCGTAATCAATACTCCCATCTCATCAATCTTTCTCTCAACCTTCACATCCTCAGGATTATCTACGAGCATCTTTACGACGTACTCGATAAATTCCTTATCTTTTACATTGTCTGTCATAGACATACACGTCACAGATTACCGGTTTACTAGAAGAATACCTTCCACCAATATGATAACTCTTTTTATATAACCGCGCAAGAAGAATTTGCACACTCGTCAAGAGCACTAGGACTCTTCTATTCCACCCATTCAGCTGGCTCGGAAAATGATTTGGCGCGCCACTCCGGAGACTGACAGCACAACACCGCTGCTGCCTCTTCCGGATTGATCAAAAGCATTTCGGTGATCTTTTCCATGCGCATACTGCGAGATCCTTTGATGAGGATCAAATCGTCCGACCGGATGATAGTCGACAGTGCTTCCATAGCCGAAAGAGGGTCTGGTATCCACATGAGTTGTTTACGAGCATAACCACTTTCGAGCAATGCCTCATGGAGCGCGCGCATATGTTTACCCACAGTCACGACGATATGCGCCCCGGACTCGATGACGGCCGGTGCGAGCCGCGCATGCTCCTCAACTGATTCGAGACCGATCTCGAGCATATCACCCAATACTACAATTTTCCGCGGAGCCATCAATTCTCTCACGACCTCGAGCGCTGCTCGCGTCGAAGCAGGTGAAGCATTGTAGGTATCATCGAGAAGCGCCGTATCGCTGCGGCCAGCGAGCAAACGCAGTCTCCCTGGCAATGGCTCAAAAGCCTCCAGAGATTCAGCAATCTCTACTAGATTCATCCGAAGTGCCAGTCCCACACTCGCCGCAGCTAGGGCAGCAGGGATATGATGTTTCGCCACGATCTTTGGCAGACGCACGGGGATACTCTTGCCATCAACATTGAGCTTGAAACTAAATCCTTCGATACGTTTCACATCACGATGAAAAATCAGATTATCCGCTCGAACCATGGCACTTTCATCGAATCCATACGTGAACACTTTTGCCTTGGTCTTTTCTTGCATCTTCTTGGTCCGCTTGTCATCGGCATTCAGGATAGCAAAACCATCCTCTGAAAGAGCTGAAATGAGTTTCCCTTTTTCTTTGGCGATATTGGTAATCGAACCGAAATACGCCAGATGACTCCCTGATACCTGCGTCGCGATACCGATCTTGAGAGAAACAAATTGGAGGAGATACTCCATATCGCCCGGACGGTCTATGCCCATTTCTAGGATGAGCACCTCTGGATATTTCACGGGGAACAGCATCATACCGAGCCACTTGAAACATATCATCCCCCAATGAAAAAATGACCCACCCCCACTATGGACACCCAAGATAGTAAGTGGTACGCCGACTTCATTATTATAATTCCCCTCTGCTTTGCGCACCGAATACGCCCGAGCGATAACCAGAGCGGTTGCCTCTTTGGCCGAACTCTTTCCGACCGATCCTGTGATTCCCACAACCATCGGCTGATATTTACGGAGCACTGCCCGCGCCATAAATCGGAGCATGTGTTCCAGAATTTTTCTTTTATTCACTGACATACCAATAGTATTATTGAGAAGAAACACTCCTTCAGTATCACTCATTTTCGAGCCGGCACTTCTTCGGTGGGTTTTATCTTGGCGTACTCTAGCAGAAATTTCATGATCTTGCCAAACGTTGGGGCAGCACTAGATTCGGCCCATTCTACATTTTTCGGATTATCAAGCTTCACCAAAACAACAAAACGTGGATCATTGATCGGGGCATATCCGGCAAATGAACCAATATTTAAACCTTCTTCATAGCCCGCTCCGTCACTTTTGGCCACCTGCGCTGTACCCGTCTTGCCACCGACCAGATACCCAGGTACATCAGCTCTTTTTCCATGACCATTCACCACCACCTCTCTTAACATACTCCCCATAGTACGACTGGTTTGTTCCGAAAGCACCTGGCGGATCGGCTCTGGAGCCACCTCTTCTTTGCTACCATCACCATGAATGATCTGATTGATGATGTGCGGTCGCATGAGCCAACCTCCGTTTGCCAGAGTCGCATAGGCATTGACGATCTGAAGCGGCGTCACGGTGATGCCCTGCCCAAAAGAAGCTGTGAAGTACTGAATATCCGAACGTACATTGGCGAGATTGCGTATATTGCCCGGGAGTTCCGCCGGCAAGGATACACCCGTCCGCTCGCCAAATCCAAATCGCTTCACATAGTCGCCAAATATTTTATTGCCTACCTGTTTCTCTACAAAGATGACTCCTGTGTTGATAGAATTATTGAGCACACTCGTCATGTTGCTCCTCCCGTATACCTTGTCCTCTGAATTGCGAATCGCATACCCCCCTATACTTACCACTCCGGTGTCTACATATTCTGTCGTCGGAGATACCTTGCCTTCTTCGATCCCGATAGCCATAGTAATCGGTTTCATGATCGACCCCGGCTCATACGCCATACTCACGGCAGGATTCATAAACAACGCATAATCCTCGACATCCGAATATGCATTGGGATCAAACTGAGGAAACGATGCCATGGACAAGATACTCCCTGTTTTCGGATCCATCACGATAGCTGTCGCACGGTCGGCCTGGAATTCTTCTGTCGCATCCTTGAGAATCTTTTCTGTTTCATACTGGATAACACGATCGAGAGAGAGGACAATACCATCACCATTCTTGGCAGAGACGATATCCCGATCCGTGAGCGGTATCCATCGCCCGCCGGCATCTTTCTCCTGAGAAAGCTCACCACCAATACCTCGCAATCGGTTATCCTGCGAAGCTTCGATGCCATAGCCGCCAGCCCCGCCGCCCGCACCGAGACTCGCAAACCCGATCACCTGCGAGGCGAGTTCTCCTGCAGGATAATACCGAAATTTTTCTGGCAATAATGCTACTCCTTTGAAAGAAAGATCCTTCACGCGCGATACTTCTTCATCACTCAGACGATGCTTGATGATCTCAAATGGATCATTCGGCATGTTGAGCTTTTCGCGAATTGGACCAATGTCCATATTCAATATCTGCGAAAGCTCTATCGCTACCCGGTCTTTCTCGACGACATCTTTGGGCACGACATACACGAGTCTATATTCCCGATTCACCGCCAAAGGGTACAGGTTCTCACCATCATGCATGAAAATCTCCCCGCGATCCGCCGAGAGCGTCTCGGAAGTACTGTGCTGATCTTCAGCAAGTGCTACCCACTTTCCATGCGAAAAGACCTGTATAAAATAGAGGCGCGACACGAGCGTCAATCCGACCAACAAAACTACCAGCCCCAAAATGCGCACTCTCGGTATTCTCTCCGAAGGCGACGCTCGCTTCTTGTTTTTCACCAGAGGTGTCCGAATCTTTCCAGGACTTCGCATAGGCGTATTCTTCATGATAGAAAGAAAAAAAGCGCATCGCGCTTCTTCCCTACCTCAAAGCAACTGGGCCACGCTTCTCTAGATATTTGACGTTATCCAATTTATGCATCTGGAGCTCCTCCCCAGAGGCTTCGATGCGATACAGTGATCTGAGATCAGCTTCGGTAATTTTCAATTCTACGTTCTCTTCTTTGAGTTTGCTTATTTCATTTTCAATCGTGCGCATATGGTATCCCTGTACCGCACTCCGATTGACCGAATACAAATACCCACCACCGATAGCAAACAAAAGCATCAGTATACCGAGCACAAACAGGTGCACCGAACCCGAAAGATCCGCTTGCGCGGTTTCCCTTCTAGGTGGGCTCGCTGCCACTAACGCTCGACGTTTGGTAATTCGCATACGTTTTATTTTTATTTATCTGCCAGCAGACGATGCTTTTTGTACACGCATCGATTGTTTACGAGAGCTTCTCTATGATACGAAGCTTGGCACTTCTGGCACGTGGGTTTGTGTGTCTTTCCTGCTCACTCGGAACAATCGGTTTTCTCGTAATCAGCCTGATAGTAGGAGTCTGCTCACAACGACACACGGGGAAATTGGGCGGGCAAATACATCCTTGCGATGCATCACGGAAGAACTGTTTCACGATACGATCCTCTCCCGAGTGAAACGTGATAACCGCCAACCGGCCACCGACATTCAAACATTTCACTGCCTGAGAAAGAAACGTCACCAGATGCTCTCCTTCCTGATTGACAGCGATACGAAGAGCTTGGAATGTCTTGGTCGCAGGATGGATCTTCAATCGATAACGCTTGCCTCTGGGATACACCCGCTCGATCAGCGCTGCCAAATCGTGAGTAGTCCGGAAAGGCTTGTTCTCTCGCTCAGTGACAATCGCTTCCGCGATACGCCTCGCTTCTGATTCTTCTCCATATTTGTAGAGGAACTGCTCAATCTCTTTCTCGGTACATGTATTCACTATCTTTTCTGCTGTCAGGTCGGTAGTTTGATCAAGACGCATATCGAGTGGTCCGTCTTTCTGAAAACTGAACCCTCGCTCTCCATCTTCGATCTGATCCGAAGAAAATCCGAGATCAGCGAGGATAGCATCGACATGCTCACTACCAGCATCTCCGAGCATTTCGACTATTGCTGAATAATTACCATGTACGAGAGCCAAAGATGTATCTGTAAGCGCTTGCTTGAGAAAGACATCTGACTGTGCACGGATTTCAAACCGATTGAGAGCTTGCGTATCGGCATCGATAGCCACGAGCTTGCCTCCTGGCAAAATATGCTCGAGCAGAGCTCGTGTATGCCCCCCACCCCCAAGGGTCGCATCCACGACTACCATGCCTGGACGAAGCGAGAGCCCTTCCACTACTTCTTTCAAAAGAACTGATGCATGTTTCGTCTCTGTCATAATCTTCATTCAACCCTCAAGAATAAAAACGCTTTCAAAAAATATTTTCATTTTTATTTTTGAGATCTGAATCTCCTCTCCCTCGAAAACCTGATGAACTGTATTCGCTTTACGAACTTGATAAACTAATAGATTCCTAACTTGCCGAGCTCTTCAGCGATTTTGCCAGTATTTTTTTCTGCTTGCTGTTTGTACCGATTCCACTTCGCAGTATCCCAAATTTCCAAACGATTGAAGAGTCCTACGATAGTGACTTCTTTGTTGAGTCCCCCGTCATGCTTCAGATATTCCGGAAGTAGCACCCGTCCCTGACTATCGAGCTCGACATCAGTCGCACCGGCGAGCATGACGCGGATGAAGCTGCGTGTCGCTGCCTCACCAACCGGTAATGTCCCGAGTTTCGAGGCGAGTTCTTCCCATACTTTCATCGGATACACAAAGAGACAACTATCGAGTCCTCGCGTCACGATCACTTTGCTCCCTAGCTCACCGCGAAATTTCGAAGGTAGCGCGAGGCGCTTTTTGGGATCGATCGTGTGATTGTATTCTCCGATAAACATAGGACGCAAAATGACATGTCGTGAAATTCCCCACATTTCACCACACTAGCTATACATGTCCCCATTCTACGCCACGTGACCACAAGCGTCAACACGCGAGTTATGCACCAAAAAAACGGCTATTTAAAGCCGTTTTTTATCATACTTATACACCTAAAATCCAAAATTACAGTCTACAATGGCACAAGAGAGTTCTTTTCGAGAAAAACTCTGGACCCAAGATTTCAAAAAAGAGTGCGGATTCCTAAAATGCAAACATACGAGAAAGAAATCAGAATCTCTCCAAGACTTTCACAAGTAGTCGTACCGGAGCACCGGCAGCGCCTTTGGCGAGGAATTCATCCGGGAGTGCCGTCATGCGTGGCGCCATATCGAGATGGACCCATGGATACGCGTGATCCACAAATTGCCGCAGAAACGCAGCCGCGGTGATCGCTCCACCATAGCGCGTTTTGCCGAGATTAGATACATCACCGAAGGTTCCTTTGATTTCTTCATCATATTCTTCCCAGAGAGGCAGCGGCCAGACATAATCCCCGCTTACTTCACCCAGCTCCCTAAATGTTTTTTCTAATTGTTCATCTTCTGTAAACAGTGCCGTCGCTCGCTCACCGAGCGCGACCACGGCTGCGCCCGTCAGCGTCGCCACATCCACCACAAGAGTCGGTTTGTACCGCTTTGCGTAATGTAGAGCATCAGCGAGAATGATCCGTCCTTCGGCGTCAGTATTCAGCACTTCGATTGTTTTCCCTGACATCGACCGAATCACATCTCCAGGACGATAGCTCGAACCCGAAGGCATATTCTCTACAGCAGGAATGAGCGCCACAATATTTTTCTTCATCTTGAGACGCGCTGCACACGCGATAGCATGGATGACCGCTGCACCACCCGACATATCCATATTCATTCCAAGGATCGATCCTTCTGGTTTGAGATTGATACCACCCGTATCAAACGTCACGCCCTTGCCGACCAAAATTACTGGCTTCGCTTTCTTATTGATTGCTCCGAAATATTCCAGAACGATAAAACACGGTTTGGCCTCTGACCCCTTGCCGACACCGAGGACACCACCCATCTTAAGACGCTTCATCGATGCTTCATCAAGTGCGGAATATTTGATCGGCAAGCCCTTCACCGACTGCCTAGCATGCCGCGCCAAAATTTCCGGCGTCATTTCCCCTCCAGGCATATTGGCAATATGTCGCGCACGGTTGGTCTCTTCACCGATTATCACACCAGTATTGATACCCTGCCTGATCTCTGGACTCGATGCATGGGTAAACACAATAGTGTCTACCTCCGGCCAACCCTCCTGGGGTACCGAGAGAAACTCACGGAACGTAAAACCAGCCATAACAAAATTCATCGCGAGCAACTCGGCTCGTTCGTACAGGGAACCAATACCACTAGAGAAAGAAAACTGATCAAAATCAAGCACGATAGTCGTATATTTTTTCGCCAGAGCCTCGCGGACGATACGTCGAGCCAAAAGAATGAATTTACGACGAGTTATCTTTTCTGGATCAGAAAGAACAAAGGTCAGTGTATGTTCTTCTCCCCGTACACTCACCATACCGTCCCTACCCTCCTTTTCGAAACGGACGGCCAGTGCTCCTTTCTTTTGCCAGTATTTCGTGTTTTCCCGTGAAATCTGTATCTGCATATGACATTCATTACACTGATTATCTCCCTCCTATAATAGAAGAGTCTATTCTAGCAATGAATGTCCAAAAAAACAAAAAGGCTCGGGACTAATGAAAGTCCGCGAGCCTCATGATGCGATGCATCAGGCGATGTTACGCCACTAACTGCACACGAATACAGCGACGGGATACCTCGAGATGTTGTGGTCCAACCGATTGAGGCGCGACCATTTCCACTATACCGGGGCCATGCTCTGGAGCGTTGGTCAGGATAAGCCGCAGAGTGCGACACATCATAGCAACACCCAGAGTCCTGACTTCGAGCGTCTGGTCTTTCAGATATTCCAGATATCCCCTGAGACTGATGGCAAAAACGGTCGTCACATGTTTTTTCGCCCTCTCTGCCCGAGCTTCCAGAAATCTTAACCCCGTATACGCTGGAGCAGTATTTCCACTCACGAGGAATTCGGCGACCCTTTCAAGCTCTCCTTTCACTTCTTCCATTTCATGGAAAGCGACGATGCCCTGTCGAATGATTCGAACAGACCAAAGGCCTGATTCTGTTTTGGGATTTATGTAATCATCATAATTCATCCAAATACTCCCTCTGTTGTCAAAACAATTGTTAATGAACGCTAAAAAAACAAAACGGCCTCTCCAAAAAAAATGGCGGTCGTTCTTAATAAAAGAAAAAGATACTCTCTATTCCTTACTCGCAGGATAGCTCACAATACTTGTTTGGTCAAACAAATACTTACTTCATAGAAAAATCAATATACTTTCGACCCCTGAGGCGTTCGGGGAAATATTCTTGCAAAGCCTCTTCTTTTGTTTTGAAATCAGGCGTATATTTATAACCCCTCCCATACCCAATCTCTTTCATGAGTTTTGTCGGGGCGTTCCGGAGATGGATCGGCACGGACTCATTGGGAAAAGTGACCACATCTTGTTTGGCTTTCCCGTATCCGACATAGAGAGCATTGCTTTTCTTGGATTGGGCAAGATAGACAACGGCCTGAGCCAGGTGTACTTCACATTCGGGCATACCGAGCATCTGACATGCCTGAAAAGCAGCTACTGCCTGGGGTAATGCGAACGAATTGGCGATACCGACATCCTCCGAAGCAAACCGGACCAAACGCCTAGCAACATAGAGAGGGTCCTCGCCGGCTTCGAGCATCCGTGCGAGCCAATAGAGCGCCGCATTCGCATCACTCCCGCGCAAGGATTTATGAAGCGCTGAAATAATATTATGATGTTCTTCGCCTCCCTTGTCATAGAGAATATGTGACCGCTTGACGACATTCTCCACGACAGCGCTGTCGATATGTGCGGAGTAGAGCGCGCAGGCTTCGACGGTATTGAGTGCTGTCCGCGCGTCACCACCAGAAACAGCCGCGATAAATGCGACCGCCGTATCATCGATAGAGATTTTTTTTCCGAAATACATCTCGGTATCCGCAAAAGCTCGCTGCATGAGCGCCACCAACGCTGCTTCGGAATGCTTTTCCAACACGAGAACCCGCGTCCGCGATAAAAGAGCAGCGTTGACTTCAAAACTCGGGTTTTCTGTTGTAGCGCCGATGAGAATCACGGTCCCGTGCTCCACGTGGGGCAACAGAGCATCTTGCTGGGCCTTATTCCAGCGATGAATCTCATCGATAAACAGTATAGTCTTTTTTCCGGCAGCTTTATTCGTTTCTGCTTTTTCGATAACAGCCCGCAATTCTTTCACTCCACTCCCTACTGCCGACAACTGGTAAAATTCCGACTTGGTTTCCTCTGCGATGAGAAGTGCTAGTGTGGTCTTGCCACTCCCAGGTGGTCCCCAAAATATGAGCGAGGGTATTCTGTCTGCGACAATGGCTTCACGCAAAAAAGCACCTTCCCCCAAGATCTTTTCCTGTCCGAGAAAGCCCTCTATCGATTTCGGCCGCATGCGTTCGGCAAGCGGCACTTGATTGCTTGCGACCTGCTGCTTCATATATTCCGTAACCCACACTTAGTAACTATTCAGTATCTCACCGCCATAATACAAAGAAAAACAGTGCTTGTCTGATAAAACACTCAGATTTCGGCTGAAAACCTTTCAAGACTCATCAGGTTACGATAGTAGCCTTCCTCGTCTCTTCAACGTTTTCATCTCAAAATCCGAACATTTTCTCGAGACATGAGATACTGAACAGTTACTAAGAAATTATCACAAATCCATTTTCTTCCAGAACAGGCGCTATGTATTCCACTGTCACCTTTTTTACTTCTGCTAGCTGTGGCCCCTCAAGACAAAACGTCACAAATTGCTCGACAAGTACCTGTTCTCCCTGCGCCTCACATACAACATCCGTATCGACATTCTTGACCCAACCAGAAAGATTGAGTGTACCCGCAATTTTTTGCGCCGTGTGACGGAAAAACACATTTTGGACCCGGCCGCTGATTGTGATGTGCATGCGAATCATAAAATACAGATAGGGACTGTGTTAATCAATAGCCCGTGGAGAGAAAGTGATGCCTACGGGACAGTGATCCGACCCCATAATATCCGGCAAAATGAACGCCTCTGTCACCTGATCCTTGAGGGCTCCACTCACGAGCACATAATCGATACGCCACCCGCTGTTATTGGCCCGCGCATTACCGAAATGCGACCACCAACTATACTGTCCATTCCCTTGGTGAAACATCCTAAACGTATCCACGAACCCAGCATCGATAAAACGCTGAAATCCTTCCCGCTCTTCTACTGTAAATCCATGTTTTCCTTCGTTTTGTTTCGGATGAGCCAAGTCATCTGGTGTATGAGCGACATTCAAATCCCCGCAAAAAATAACGGGCTTTTTCTTTTCCAATTCCTGACAATGTGCGAGGAAAGCTGGGTCCCATTTTTCATGACGCAAAGGAATCCGACTCAGATCTTGTTTGGCATTGGGCGTATAGACCGTGACCACGAAAAAATCTGCGAATTCTGCCGTGATGACACGTCCCTCGTGCTGCGGATCACCATAACCGTCGGACTCGAAATGAAATGTCTCAATGATATGCTCCGGAAAACCGTTAGTGACTGAGAGGGGTTTTGATTTTGTAAAAAGAGCCGTTCCAGAATACCCTTTGCGCTGTGCCGAGTGCCAGTATTCAGTATATTCCGGCAGGTCTACCTCGGATTGTTCTTGCTGCGCTTTGGTCTCTTGCAGACACAAAATATCCGGCTGATATTTTTCCACAAACGGAACCAGTAAGCCCTTCCGGTGCACCGCGCGGATGCCATTCACATTCCAAGAGATAAGCGTGATCGGTTTATTCGCTTCCATAGTGTGTATAATTTGCGTACTCATACTACCATTTTCATCGCTATCACCACAAGAGAGCATCATCCTACTCCCATTCAAAACTTGCCATATCACCCAAAGAATCCCGACCCATCAAAGCAATTTTTCAGCTCTGCTCCAGACTCACCGAGGCTTTCGATTATCGAAAAAAATCACCTCACTCTACGGCGGGACACAGCTCTTTTTTCGAATCGAAAGCCTCGTCTCAAACAAGTGGAGCAACCACTGAAAAACTCTTTGAGGGTCAGACATGTTCGACGGCGGCCCCGAGAAGAAAAAGAAATGCTGAGGAGAAATTTTACAGAATAAAAAGAAAAATCGCCCTGGCCTAGAATTCTAGACAGGGCAATTTTTTGGGCGGTATCACTACCGCCGCCACAGACGACGATGACTCGTCATAATGGCTTGTTTGTACATCAGCCTGACAATGGGAGCAAAAACATCGATTACCCACAAGCAGCCGAACAAAATAACCAGGCCGGAGACAATTTCAAGTAACGAAAAGGCCCACAAAAGGATGCTCAACAGAAGCGGGGGCAAAACAGTACATCCAACCATCGACCAGCGCTCCTTGTTCGTGAGCGACATCACTTCACAACCATCACAATCGTACATCTTCTTCATTGTCCAATCTCCTCTGCTGTGCTGCGGTTATACAACAAAAAAATTTAAATAACTAAATTTCATTATACTACAAAATATCATTCCTGTCAATATTAGTGCCGTTTTTTCCCTTAAACGCGATAGAATCGAGCTCTGTGAATCGGCGATGCTTTTCCTCGATGGAAACATCGTCCACCATCCCCTTGGCAGCAGCCGTCCCGGGACGAGGTGAATACCAGGCGATAAATGTCTTGGCAAAATCAACCTGTTTCACGAGATCAATCGTTTCGTGAAATTGCGCCAGGGTTTCACCTGGAAAACCAACGATAATATCGGTCGTAAGTACAATATCCGGTATCTGCTCGCGTATCCTCTCAATAAGCGCTAGATATTCCCCCACCGTATACCAGCGATTCATACGCTTCAAAACTTCATCCGACCCCGACTGAATCGGCAGATGCAGCGTCCGATCGATATTTTCATATCGTGCCATCACGGCAATCAATTCGTCTGAAAAATCCCATGGATTCGAAGAGAGGAACGAAATATGTTTCAACCCTGGTATACGAGCCACGTGTTCCAAAAGATGTGGGAAAAGTGTCGGAATGCGATGACGCCCCAAGTGCTTGACCATCACTGGCCGAACAGTCGTCCCATCAGGTAGACCATATGACTCTTCTCCTTTCATTGTTTCCATGAGCAAATCAGCACCGTAAGAATTCACATTCTGACCCAGAAGCACGACCTCATCATAGCCTGCGCTGACTGCGTTTTGTACTTCTTCGATGATATCCTGAAACGGACGCGATTGTTCTTTGCCCCGAGAAAACGGCACGATGCAGTAGGCACAGTAATTATTGCAACCATTGGAAATGACGACCGAGGCCCGCCTACCCTTGGCCCGCTTGGGTATATATTCAAATCCGACTTCTTCCATGGGCAAAAATTCTACATCGGGCAAACGCGACGTCAGCCGCTTCATCATTTTACCACCAGGCACGCGCGCTGCGGCGCCGACGAGACAACCTGTCACCACGATACGCGGAGACTTACCAGCCAGACGTTCACGGACACTTTTGATCATACCGTAGACTTTCTCTTCGGCTCGGTCTCGTATGACGCAGGTATTCAAAATCAGTACATCTGCTTCTTCGAGATTTGCGGCGTGACGAAAACCGCGCGACGCATACAGACTCGCGATGCGCTCGGAATCAGCCACATTCTGCTGACACCCAAATGTTTTTATATAAAACGTTTCTTGCATACCCAATAGTAGAACTTCGACAATATTCTCGTGAAATCACATCTTTATAAAATGTATTCTCATGCTCGGTCGAAGTTTCATTACCGAACAGAGACATTGGCGCATTGTATCTGAAAAAACATTACCGAGCAAGCCGTGTCTGCCCATTAACATCGAGAACGAGAGGAATATCGCGAAAGGATAATTCTTTGGTTTTCGGATCAAGTGTCATTTCCACCAAGAGCCCTCGCTTCGTATCCTCGCTGAAATACTGGTCAAAGATGAAATTGCCCAAAGAATAATAGATCGTCTTTCCATGATACTCTTCCTTCTCCTGTACAATATGTGGGTGCGAACCAATGATGGCATCTACCCCCAGATCGATGAACCGATGCGCTAGTTCACGTACCGATGACTGAACGGGTTTGTATTCTACTCCCCAGTGCGCATACACGATAACAACATCGGCCTGCTCCCGAGCATCCGCAATATCAGCGAACGCCTTTTCTTTCCCCTGATAGACGAACTGATTATAATTCACGAAAGCGACTTTTATACCATCAACATCCTCGATATATATTCGCTTCTCTTCCGGAAGCGGAGAGCCGAAAAATCCCACTCCTGCCACTTCAAGCAATCGCTCTGTATCTCGCACACCCGTCGTTTGAAAATTCAAGATATGATTATTACCGATATTCACAATATCGATATGATTCTTTTTGAGCATAGCGGCTGTATCTGTAGGAAAAGTGAACACGTAATTTTTCGCTTCACCGATGATACTCGCCTCACTCACCGACTGACTCTCTGTGATCGGTCCTTCGAGATTGGCCACGACAACGTCCGCGTTGCCTAGTACCTCTGTCACTCCACCCAAAACAAATTCATCGCCATGACGCGCTATAATTGTCCGGATATACCGGTCAAACATCATATCTCCGCCAAAAATAATCTTGATCGCTGGTTTCTCTCGCGATACAATAGGCACCTCGTTTATTAGGTTCTCTGTAGTGGCAACCGATACTTTCTTTCCCAGCACCGACACAGCTGCTCCTGACTTGCCATAACGCATCACGACAAAAAAAATACCGAGCAGAAGTATCGCCAAAGAAAAAACAACAACGAAAAAATTTTTCAAAGAAAACATACTGTGTTTCTCAAACAGAATTCTTTTCGACAACGAGCTGTCCGCAGGCAGCCGCAATATCATCCCCCATGGTACGACGTCGAGTGACATCGACTCCCGCATCGCAGAGCTCTTTCTCAAAACGAGCGAAATCTCCAGGGAGACTATCTCGATACACGCTACCGGTAAAGTTATAGGGAATAAGATTAATACGCACCTTACCAACACGCCGAGCGAAACGGATGAGGGCGGCTGCATGCTTTTCAGTATCGTTCATCCGGGAAAGCATGACATACTCGAACGTCAGATGTCGTCGTCTACTATCAAATTTTTGAAAATACTCTTTCGTCCAAACAACAAGGTCTTCGAGGAATCCATCAAATGAACTCGGCATCATATTTTTGCGCGTCACGGCATCGGCACTATGGAGAGAAACAGCGAGGCGGACCGGCGGCCACTCTGGATCTATAAGTATTTTCCGAAGCATGGGCAAAAGACCAACCGTAGACACGGTGATCCGTGTCGGACCCAGATCAGTATAAGTGAGGAGTATACGGAGCGCCTCTTTAACATGTTCATAATTTGCGAGCGGCTCACCCATGCCCATAAAAACGATATTGCTGATATGCTGGGGAAGCGTGGGTCGCTCAGTCAGAAATATTTTCCAAAAACGATACTGATCCACGATTTCATCCGCTGTCAGATTGCGCGTAAACCCCATAGTCCCAGTCGCACAAAATGTGCATGCCATAGCACAGCCCACCTGTGAAGAAACACAGACAGTGAAATGCCCCCTCGCATTCTGCATGAGCACTGTCTCGACGCGCTTACCATCTTGTGTTTCTACTACAGCCTTATACGTATCTTTTTTGATGCTTTCGAAAACGCGGATCTCACTCACTGCAAGAAACCGCACGTTTGCATGAAGCGTTTCTCGCATGATTTTTGATAGACTCGAGACATCGAGAAAATTTTTAAAAGCAGGAAAAAATAACGCCTCTTCCATTTGCTTGAAACGAAATGACGGGGCCTCCGGAAAAAGTGCTCTAAATTGTTCTCGACGTAAGGAAATTATCATAACTGAGTACTGTACCAGTATCTGAGCATCTGGTCAATTCCGTCCAGCGCCAAGATACGTCCATTGCTACCAAAAAAATACTGGCTATAGACGTATCCACAGCCACTCTCTATGCCATGAAAACATGCCATCTCCTACTGCAGATTTTCCCCTGAAAAGATATCTCGTTTTATATCTATGCGCTCTGTATGACTTTCGGCCATACGCTTCACGCGATCGACTGTTTCGCGAAATTTTGCTTCCTTAAAATTGGTTTCCTTCACATAAGAATCCAAAAAGGCCTTTTTCTGTTCATCGCTCCAGCTGTATTGATGCAAGCTCCGGTACCACGCCACACTACTTAATCCTAGTACGACACAAAAACAAAAGAAAAAAAGCGCCTTATAGTGCCGATACCACGAAAACATCAGCTGTTTGGGTACATGCGCAAAACTGATTTTCCATTTTTTCAAAAAAGAGGGTGATGCCATATACAAAATACTACTTTTTATCTACATAAACAATTGTATCGAAAACAGCTTCCAGCGTATTCTTTTCTTCTGGAACAATAACGGGAGTCTCTAAGGGCGGGGTACTAGCGGTACTTTCTGATGTAGCCACAAATGGATTAATACCACTCCCTGAAGTAACCGGCAAAGAAGATGATGGACTCTCCTCATTCTCTTTCTGATGCATCTCCATTCCGACGACATCTAGAGCAAATGGGAGTGTCTCCATTTTATGGAGAAAATTGATAATATCAGCATACTCCCCAACCACAGAGACACCAAGATGTAAATACCGATCAAACGGAAGGGTATCAAAAATACCGGTTGCCTTTTTCTTCTCCGAAACAGCCGGCGTAGGAGCATCCGCATCGGCTGAACTCTTGGTCTGGGGCTTACCTACGACTACCTTTTTTTCAATGATCGAATTGCCTTCTTTCGACGCGATAGAAATCTCGGTGTTTGTCTCACGAGCGAGGCCTTCGAGAGTCTTGACAAAATCAACGATGTGATCTTCTTTGAGAAGAATATTCAAATGCTCCTCATCTGCCTGGATAACCCCAAACTGCTGCTCGAGCTCTGATAACTTACTGATCTGACGATCGCGATTTTCTCGACTCGTATAAAATTTCTGAATATCGTCCATTTTTTGAGAAATAGACTGTTTGATTGGCAAGATGGCAAACCACACAACGAGACCCATAGCCACAAACAAGATGAGCATAGTAGCAAAGGGGATGTGTTGTTTCTTGGAAAAATTCATAGGCTAGTTTTTACGGAGGCATTCTATCTTTATCGAAAAATCTAATTGAAATTCCACATTTTCTTCAGAAAAAAGATTCGAAATAGGGACGTTGACATCGCTAATACAATTGGATGCTTTGAGCCGATCTCCCAGTAAAAGCAAATCATCACGCTTGGCTGCTTTTCCGGTAAGCAATATCGTATATTCCTTGGTAGCCAACTGAGTAATCGTGATGCCCTCGGGCAATAACTCCCCCAAAAGCACAAATACGCCGGTAAAATAGAGATGCCCATACTCCATCTTCCCGATAATATCAGCAGTTTCATTGGTACTACGGAATTTCTCTTCGTACTCACTTAATTTCTTGTCCTGTGAAAAAGCGGGGCTCGTAATTTCTGTTGCGGTCGTCTGATAATTTTTCAATTGAAAATCCAATATAAAATAAATCCCTAAAAGAACTCCTAAATAGAAACATTCGAGACAAAAAATGAGGAGGAGTTGCCACAAGAAAAAACGAAAACGTAGACCGCTCTGAATCGCGGCCTTTTTTTCTTCCGGCAAAAGATTAAGCAAAGTCTTCATATTCATCCAAACCTCTTAAAGCCAACCCTATAGCTGTCGAATACTGTACCGAATGACCACGATCGATAAGCGGTATCTCCCGACCCAACCTGACATTGACCCAAGGATTTCCTGATTCCACCAAACGGCCGAGTCTGCGAGACATATAGGGTAGCAATCCATGCATATTTGATCCACCACCACAGAGAACAATCGAATCGATCTTGTCGGAGTATCGTAAGTGATTGAGATAAAAATCAATAGATTTTTCGATTTCGACGGCCATATTTTCAAGTACCGGTTGCGCGGCCTTGAGTACCGGACTCTTCAGTGCGAGCGACCCCAGACCATGTTTGATTTTGATACTCTCGGCCTCATCAAAAGAGATATGCATCGATTTCGATATCGCATCCGTTACCATCTGAGAAGAAAGCGGTACGCTCGATGTGAAGCATGGCGTACTCCCGATAGCAACGAGAAAACTCGTCCGGCGATCACCAATATCAACGATAAGTGTCGTACTCTTTTCATTTTTTTCTGGGAGAAGACTCCTGGCTTGAGCGATAGATTCGGTTTCCAATCCAATAACTTCCAGGCCAGCGCTTTCGAGTACTGCCTGAAACTGATCGACGACGCTTCGAGCCACCGCCACAACCAACACATTCATTTTACCCTTCTCTTGAACGAGATTGAGATCAAGAATCTCCCAATCATAATACACTTGGTCGAGTGTCAGAGGGATATTTGCCTCAATTTCCCATTTAATCGCTTCTTTTACTTCGTCTTTTTCCATTTTCGGCAAAGAAAGTACACGCAAAAAAGCTTTCGTTTCTGGAAGAGAACAAATGACTTTGCGCGTCTTAATTTTTTTCGGACCGGATTTTTCCAAAAGCTGTGTGACGGCCGATCGCACCGCATCGGCATCCATGATTTCGCCATCGATCACACTCCCAACGGGAAGTGGTACCGATCCAAAACTCGCTATCGAATCACGCTGCCCCGCACGATCAAGCCAGACTGATTTGATAGAAAGGTCACTCAAATCTAGCCCGAAAGAACTCGGAAAAAGATCAAAAATTTTCTTCTGGAAAATACTCATTTATTGTTCTATTTGTTTGTTTCTATCATACCATAGACTGAAACTTTTCAGCTACGAGAAAATCTTTATTCTTCTTCCCATAAATCCATCTCATACTGTGTCCCTGTTGGAAAATACGGTGGCGGGAAATAGAGCAAGCTATTGTCATAATACAAATTGCGCGTCGCATACCCCCAATCTTGACTGCCATTGGTCCAGGCAAATCCATACCGCTGATTCGTCGCGATGGCTCCATACACAGTAATAGACGTTTTATGGTCAGATGTTCCATAGTCTGACCGTCCCACTTTGCCTTGCTGAGCCAAAAGCGCCCCATCGATACGGAGATTCGTATCACTACTTTTTGGTATATCAATATTTTGTTGTCCGATGACACCGATAATATCGTTACCAGTGTATGTCGTGTAGAGCAAATCATTCGGGATATACACCGATGGCGACGCTCCGCTCAAAAGATTCGCAGCTACAATAGTGACTTTTTTATTATTGATTTGTCCTTCGAGCCAGAGATTATCTTCGACGAAAATGACTCCATTACTGGGAATGGTATAATTGGCCAAACACTGTCCGCTACACGATGAGCACGTACTACCTCCAGATGTCCTTCTATATCCATTATTCGTACTGATATCATAGGTTGCGGGACTACCCGTCATGCTGGCCGCTGCCACCTTGCACATATCAAACGTCCCATTGGTCTTGAGAATAATACGCCGACCAACATCATTCGAATCATTGGCAAAATACCGACTATTGCCCGTACCAGCCTGTGCCACCGTTTTCATATTTCCCAAATCACCCAAAACACCATTGAAATCTACGGTTGGATTGGGAAATACTCTGCCCGCCTCAAAAACATCTGCTCTACTTGCCATAACACTCGGCGGCGTTTCCAGGGGACGAGCACTATCATTAACACCGCTACTCGGTGGCACGTTGACGTGCGTATGGACACCAAACTCACTACTCCCCGTATGATCGGGATCATTGTATGTCGAGACGGCACTCGATATGACATTATGAGCCAATCCATCGAAACGAATGCCCTGATTAGAATGGACTTTACCAAATATCTCGGTCCCCTCGCCAAAACGCATAAAGTCATTGGCCAATACGGCATTCTCACTCCATGACGGGCGTCGAAACCGAACAACTACCTTTCGTGTATCACTCGGATTTTTATACGTCCAACCAATCGATGTCACCGTGACAATCGTCGACCCAGCCACCGGAGGGACAACCGTGATACTATATCTCCCCACGGCACCACCCAACGGGTCAGTATATTCGACTTCATACGCTGTCGTTTTCCCAAAAGGAGCCGATGAATTCCAAAATGCCTCTACTTGGGCGGCTGTCCGTCCGTCAACGACATGCGCCAAATACCACCGATAAAAATGAATGCCCGACTCGGCAATCTGAAAGGCCTGTTCACGACTATTGACTTGCATCGAATACTTCATTTGACCAACAACAAACGCGATGATAGAGGAAAGGAGGATCGAAACTACCGTCATAATAATGATGCCGAACACGAGCGCAGACCCCTTGAGATATATTCGATTATTCATAGACTTCGAGATTTCTTAAATCAGCGAATGATTCAACATTAATATTGTTTGGAGCATGTATCGGATCGATATTCACCATAAAGTGCACCCGAACTAGCCTCACATTCCCAGTCGCCACTGGCGTCACGATAGGATTGTTCACCGTATCACCAGGATAATTCTGATTATAATAATAAAATATCGGATCAGTAGCCGTATTGGTTATATACTGCGCAAGTGTGATAACCGTATCATCAGCTGCCGGGTAACTAACGGGGGTTGTACCCCGCGGATTCGTAACGCCTATCTTGAACAAATCATTCGGTTGATCAAGAAAATAATGTACTCGTTCTGTCGCTCCGTCGCCATCGATATCTATATACACCTTCAAGTCAAAGTCAGATCCCGAAACTATTGGGTAGGAACCATTGTCCGACTGACGGACTTTCCTCAATTCTCGGACTGTTTTGTTCACTACATGCGAGGCAGTCGCTGAAGCGATTCCTTCTTCTAAGATGAATTTATTCGTATCCAGACTCTTCGACAAAAGAAAGGTGAACCCCTGTGTCGTTATCAGCATAATAGCGATAGCAACAAGCATTTCGACTAGCGTCATGGCCCTCAATGTTTTGTGTACCATATGCACTAAGGATTGAGAGAAATAATTTTCTTTACAAGCGCCCCCGCTATCGTCACCGTCGAAGTATCATTACTGAAGCCCGATGCACTCACTTCCACATCATACACTCCATCCACAAGCGCCGGGAGTGATGTCGGGAAGTAGGCAAACCCGTATTGATCAGTAGTGATGGTCGCATCATAGCCGAGCGTCGTATTCGAAAGATGCACGGTTGCGCCCGGTAGTACCGAAGCATCAGTGTTGTCCTTGACGGTTATTTTCACTGACCCAATATTTTCACTGAGAAACCGTCCCACGATCTCTTTTGTCGTTCCGGGGCTTACCACAAAATCGTCTATCGGGACGCCTTCGGGATCGAGCTTATAAAATTCATACTGGGCAGGATCGGTAAATGTCAGCGTATACGGGCCATAACTCTGATCATTCAACGTTATTTCTCCAGAAGCATCCGTTGCGTCGTCCTGTACCAATCCATACACTGTTTGCAAGGTTGGGTTAACCCCCATGATGCGTCCGCCCTCAATATGAAAATCTACATTTGGGATATCTACTCCAAAGGCGTCTTTCGTCCGGAGGTGAATATCAGAAGACTGATCCATCACTATCGTTTTTTGATTGAGCACACCATTGACCACGGAAGCATGTACATCAGTCGGACTATAAGCCGTCGTTGGATAAGGAGAAAGGGTGGTCGCGCCATAATAGCCACTCTTGGAAACCGTCAAATGATATACTTCTGTACCTGCTGGCGTTCCGACCAAGGTGATATTGCCATCAGAGCTCGTCGCAGTCGTCAAATTTACACCAGCAGCTGAATTTTCTACATGAACCGTCGCTCCAGAAACGCCACCCCCTATCGAATCAAGAATATTTATAGAAAAAATACCTCCTCCGGCGGATGTCTCGATGCCCTTGGGTGAAAAATGTGCATACGATGCCACGGATTGATCTGCTCCGCCACTACCCCACGATACGGTCAGTCGCACCTTTTTATAATCATTTGGTATCGCATCATTGGGACTACCACCCAATGTCCCGTCAAATGTGTCATCGACATATTGAACAAAGGTATGGACATGATACAAAGTAGTATTGACTGAAATATCTTCGTCCTCCAAAATATCTCCCGGTGGAATACCATAAACCCAGGCGCTTCCATTCCAATGCTTTGTCCCAATAGTGCTGTACGCCACGCTCCTGATAACTTCCATTTTTTGATTAACAAGAGCTGTCGCACCCAGACGATTTTTGGACTCAATAATCATCCTCGTCCCTACGGTGTATGTCTGGAGAAAAACAACGGAAATCAAAGCAAAAATAAAAAGGACTACCAAGGATTCAATCAAGGTAAATCCCTGCATCTGCTGGTGTTTTATTTTTTTCAATACAAACATTTTATTTGATATTCTCGAGTACGCTATACATCGGCTGGAGCATGGCCACCGCAAAAAACCCTACACCACCACCGATAAGCAACATAAGAATCGGTTCGATGATAGAAGACATGTTCTTGGTAATCTGCGAGACTTCTTCTTCATAAAACTCGGCGAGGCGTCGCAACATAAGCTCGGTCTTGCCCGTCTCCTCTCCTACCTCAATGATTTGCGGCAGCAAAATAGGAAAAATCGCTGGATATTTGGCAATCACCTTACTCAAATCAATGCCCTTCTGAATCTCTACAACAGCCTCGTTGAGAGCATCTTTGTAATAAACATTCGACAATGTTTTGGAAACAATCGTGAGAGCAGTCACTACAGGGATACCACTTTTCAGGAGCGAACTGTAGATACGAGCGAAACGGGCGCAGTTTACTTTGATGACAATATTTCCCACAATCGGCAAGTGGACAAACACAAGACTGAAAAATCTCTTACCCAGTGGTGTGCTAGCAAAAATTTTCACCCCGAGCGTCGAACCAACAGCAATAACAAGACTCAAAATCCAATGTGTAGATAAAAAGTTACTCATCGCCATAATCGCCTTTGTCGTGGCAGGCAATTCCACATCCATATCCTGAAAAGTACTCATCATCTTTGGGAGGATATACGTGAGCATGAAAACAGCGATACCGACCATAGCCACGACAATAACCGCCGGATAAATCAGCGCTCCACGCACTTTGGAAAGAAGATCGTTTTCCTTTTCGAGTTGAAGAGCCAGAATATCGAGCACCTCTTCGAGATTACCGCTGACCTCGCCGACGTATACCATATTCACAAAGAGCTCGTTGAAAACCACCGGGAACTTGGCTAGTCCCTCCGAAAGAGTCTTGCCACCCTGGAGATCATCGTACACACTTTCCAAAATGCCTTTAAATGTCTTATTGCGGGTCTGAAGACTCAGGTTATGGACCGCTCGTGAAACAGTCAAACCCGAAGAAACCATCACGGAGAGGTTGCGCATGAACGACATTTTCTCCTTGAGCGACACCGTTTTGAATCGATCAAAAAACTTGACGTGCAAAGCCGATACCTCTTTCACTTCCTGGTGCGAAGTCAAAAGAGCACCCTCTGAACGGAGCTGCTGTGCCAATGATTTCTCATCCTTGGCTTCCATTTCGCCGCCAGAAGTCTCACCACTCGTGATATCTTTGGCGGTATATATGAATTTTGGCATACCTGATTAGTAGTTTTTTGACATGTTTCTTTTTCTGATGTCGAAAACTACCAAAATTTTATTCTTTCTGTTTATATTTGGCTACTCGTCTTACTTCGGATGTATTTTCATTTTCTGTAGTTATTATACCACATTTTTTCTCTATGATTGTGCTCCTCTTCACAAATAAATCTTACACACCGAGACGCTCTTTGAATTTCTGAAATACACGTGGCCCTTGCGGACGAGGGAGGAATATAAGAGCTCGATCGTGAGCCTCTATCAGGCTTCCTTCTAGAGAACTTTTTGGATTGTGTCTGATCTTTTCTTTCTGCCAAGATGCGAGCCACTTCTCCAAATCAAACAGATTAAAAAAAGCTTCCAGACTCTCTCTGCTAAAACGGATCAAAGAATTTTCTGAGATTTCCCACAAACTCGACATGAGTGTCACAGAAAAATTTGGCTTATAATCACGTATCCAAGCATTTTTCACTTCAAAGACCTGGAAAAGCTTGAAATTAAAAAGCGGGATAAGAAACCGATACTCATGCGCGGAGAAGAGGTCTTTTGTCCCAATTCTCAGATTATCATCCGTGATGAAATAATTAAGACAAGCACGATCCTCTACCTTGCTCCCGTGCCGCCGTTTGCCGATGAGATGGAGAAATCCCGTGATGAGCGTACGTCCGAGCCAGATTTTACCAGAACGCAATACAACAAACATATCCCAATCACTTCCCTTGTCACCATGCTTCATCGCCAGGCTACCAGTTGCTCCCAACATGTGCACATAGGGCAAACAGGCCATCAATTTTGCGAGAGAACGCATCCGCCTTAACTTCCTCACGGAAAGTTTTTCTGCCTGTATCCGACTAGCAATCAGCGATTCTCGTCCCCGCAAAAAATAAAAGCCGTCTTTCTTGTCTATCTTTGGGGAGAAATGCTCTGATACGAGTAATCGCACCACATCTCCCAAACGAGAAGTCTGGCTCGATATATTTTCCTGATCACGATTATGCACAATCAAATGTTTCCATATCTCAAAAGAGGTGAGTGGATAATTCAAAACATCATAGTATGTAACAGTAGCAAGAATGTTTTTCCCCAGTTGATAGGACATACGGGACAATGTATAAATTTTCAATTTCTAATTTCTAAACAATTTCTAACGGTCAAATTCTAAAATTTTCAAATTGAGAAATTACATCATTGTTTGAAAATTGAGAACTAAAAATTGAGAATTCTACAAATATTTCGCGGTAAAACTTTTCTTGCAAGATTTGAGTTTTTCAGGTGTTCCAGAAAAAACGAGTTCACCACCCTTTTCGCCACCATCCGGTCCCAGTTCAATCACCCAATCTGCTGAAGCAATAACATCCACATTGTGTTCAACGACCAGTACAGTGTTACCTTTATCTACCAACGCCTCAAGTACCTCGAGCAAGCGACGGACATCTTCGAAATGAAGCCCTATCGTCGGCTCGTCCAGAATATAGAGCGTCTTGCCAGTCGATTTGCGAGCGAGCTCTGTAGCGAGTTTGATACGCTGTGCTTCGCCACCCGAGAGATTGGTCGCACTTTGCCCCAATACGAGATAGCCAAGACCTACCTCCTCAAGCACTCGGAGTTTCTCTTCAATTATCGGCTGATCGAGGAAAAAATGTCGTGCCTCGGTCACTGTCATACGGAGCACTTGTGCGATATTTGTCCCGCGATATTCGATTGAGAGAGTCTTAGCATTATAGCGTGTTCCCTGACAAACTTCACATGGTACATACACATCCGGCAAAAGATACATCTCTATCTTTTTCAGACCACCGCCCTGACAAGCTTCACAACGACCACCACGCATATTGAAACTGAAGTGACTAGCTGAGAACTTCTCGCGTTTGGCCTCGGCTGTTTCTGCAAATAAATCCCGGATCATACTAAATACTCCGGTATACGTCGCCGCATTAGAGCGAGGGGTGCGGCCGATAGGATCCTGATTGACAGAAATAACCTTGTCGATATTGCCCAATCCGTCTATTTTCTTGTGTCTGCCCGGCTCAGCCTTGGCATGATAAAAATATTTCGAAAGAGCTCGTGCCAAAATATCGTGCACCAAACTCGATTTCCCAGAACCGGATACTCCCGCTACCGCGACGAGCATGCCGAGAGGAATCTCTACATCGACATTTTTCAAATTGTGCTCTGTCGCCCCATGAATCGTGATGGCGTCTCCGGATCCTTTGCGACGCTTTGTTTTTTCAGATACCTCACGTTTACCCGAGAGGTACTGTCCTGTCAAAAGTTTCGAACGCATGAGTTTGTCTGGTGTGCCAGCAAAAATCACTTCGCCGCCCTCGCTGCCCGCTCCTGGACCCATGTCTATGATATAGTCAGCTCGTCGCATAATCGCGACATCATGCTCTACGATAACCAACGAATTATTGGCTGTGCGCAAATCTTCTAGTGCATGGATGAGACGTTCAGTATCCCGATTATGCAGTCCTACGGATGGCTCATCGAGCACATAGATGATTCCAGAAAGCCCGGATTTCATCTGGACCGAGAGACGAATACGTTGTGCTTCGCCACCAGAAAGTGTGTCCGCGCTCCGGCACAACTCGAGATAGCCCAATCCGACTTTTTCTACGGCGCGCATGCGTGTTTCCATCTCACTAAAAAGCGGGGAAATGACACTTTTCTCTGCTGATTTTAACAGCTTGCCACAGAGTGGCTCAAGCACCTCCAAAAATTTTTCCACACTCAGCTCCACGAGCTCATGTATCGAATACTCTCCTACTTTTACCGCAAGCGATTCCGACTTCAGACGCTTTCCCTGGCAAAGAGGGCAAACACGCGTCAGCATATACGCCTCGATCTCCGCGCGCAAATGATCAGATTTCGTCTCTCGATATTTCCGCTCAAGCAAATGTATCACCCCTGGGAAAGCGTCTTCTTTACCCTCCTCACCAAATAAAACAATAGAAAGTTGTTTGCTAGAAAATTTCTTGACCGGGGTATCGAGAGAAAACTTGAGACGTTTCGCAAGATTACGCAGCATAACCATCGGCCCCTGCCCTGCCTGTCGGTCACCGTTCATCTTGCTCCACGGGCGGATCGCGCCTTCGGAAAGAGAGAGGTTCTTATTTGGTATGACCAATTCCGGATCAAATTCGAGCGCTACACCCAGACCAGAACATTTCACACAGGCACCATCAGGATTATTGAAAGAGAAGTGGCTCGGAGTGAACGCTGGTAAAAAAACATCACACGCTTCACAACGATATTCTTCATTATAAATTTTTGTTTCACCGCTGCCATTAACACGAAGCAAGAGCGTCCCATGCCCTACATGAAATGCTGTTTGCAAAGAATCCAAGATACGCTCTTTATCCGGACGTGCGCGAGAAAGTACGAGTCGATCAATAACCACGAGCATATCCGAATGTTCTGTGGCAGATGCTTCTGCTATCGCTTCGGCAACAGAAACTACTTCTCCTCGAAAACAAACGCGTACATACCCCCAAGCGCTTATGAGAGCAAGGGCCTCTTTTTCCGTTTTCAAGGCAAGCACAGAGCTCTCGGCGAGAAACACAAGTGGCGTCTCGTCAGGTAACTCGAGAATTTCATCTAAAATCTGCCGCACACTTTTACGAGAAAGGACTTTGCCACACTGCGGGCAATGCGGTACGCCCAATTTGGCAAAAAGGACTCGCAGATAATCATACACTTCTGTCATGGTCCCCACGGTCGATCGTGGACTGCGCGACACACTCTTCTGGTCGATAGAGATGGCCGGCGAGAGATTGCGGATAGCATCGACATCTGGTTTGTCGAAACCATCGAGGAAATTGCGTGCATACGAAGAAAGCGACTCAACATAACGCCGATTCGCTTCCGCAAAAAGAGTATCGAAAGCCAAGGATGATTTCCCTGATCCAGATAACCCGGTAATGACCACAAGGGCATCACGCGGAATATCAACACTCACGTTCTTCAAATTATTGACTCGGGCACCTCGGATTTCAATCACTGAATTTTTCGCTGGCATAGAGCGTATGGCTGAGAGCAAAAAATGATACAATTGTTTCTCAGTATACTCGCTTTTCGCGCGACTGTAAAGACTGTGGATAAAGTCAAAATCCAAATTTCAAATGCCAAATGAATCTCGCCTCCGCCAGTTGGCGGATGGCGGACTAAGCGCTAAGCCCTAAAAATCCGTTTTGGACATTTTTCACTTTTGATTTGACTTGATATTCGTCATTTGGTTTTTGGGCTTCTCCCGAGAAATTCTTTGCCACGGCGTTTGCGATGAAAGGTGACAGCGAAACGATGGGCCTCGCTATTGGCCAAAAGAATATTAGCGCGTACATGAGCGAACCCCGGTGGAAGATTGATGATGTCTTTGGGCTGATGACGAGCATCTTTCACGACACCCACCAGGAGAGGCTGTACTGTTTCTGTTTCTGCAAAAAGCCTTTCTGCTACGCCGAGCTGGAGAAACGATCCGTCCACGATGATAATATCAGGATTCCCCCACTCAGGATGTTTCATTCGTCGCTGCATAATCTCTTCGAGCGCAGACAAATCGTTGCCGCCATGCTCGCCACGCAAGATGAATTTCTTGTATGATTCTTTTTCTGGCCTGCCATCTTGCATCACCACCATCACGCCGACACTCGCCCCGCCACCCAAGTGAGCGACGTCATACGCCTCCATCCGGATACCCTCTACGGCATGATTCCTTTCTCGCACGTCCTCTTTGATGAGTGCCATGTCCTGAATATGTTGCAAACCAAACAGCGTTCTTTTGATTTCTCCGGCTCGCTCAAACTCGAGCGCATGAGCAGCCGCTTTCATTTCATTCGTCAGCTGTTTTACCAAAACGCTTTTGCGTCCCTCGAAAAACAAACGGATATGATTGATCATGCGACCATACTCTCGTGCAGTCACTGCCCCCGTACACACCCCCGGACAGAGACCAATCTGCGCCGAGAAACAAGGCTTGGTCTTTAGCTGGCGCGCCTCGGGCACTGTCTCATACGGCATACACGTATCACGAAACGGAAACAACTTGCGCACGATCTTTATCGCCTCACGCAGTCCTGAACCTGATGGGAACGGCCCAAATATATATTTCGTCGGTTCGATGAATTTTCCTTGTGCGATATCGCGACCGCGCACGATGAGTACTCGTGGAAATGTTTCTTGTGTAATAACAACATGATTGTAGCTCTTGTCATCTTTCTCATCGGTATTGTAATACGGCTGGTGTTCTTTGATGAGTTTCGATTCGAGGATGAGTGCTTCGAGCACCGAGTCCGTTTTCCGATGCGCGACGAAACATACCTTTTCGAGCATGAGAACAATTTTCGGGCCACGCGTCACAGAAATATCCTGGGCGAAATAGCTCTTCACCCGATCGCGGAGTGACGTCGCTTTACCGATATAAAGTAACTTCTTTTCTTGATCCAAGAAGAAATATACTCCCGGGGTTTCCGGCAATACATTCTTTTTCTGAAACATCTTCAGAGGAATAACTTTTTCCCAGAGTTTCGACATACCCAGTCAGTAAAGATTCGACAATGTAATAAGAATTGCGGTTTTAATAAAATTTTGCTCTTTCATGCCCAGTCAAGGCTTCACCACCGGACATAAATTTCTTTCTTTCCTTTATTCAAGCACGTATCGGCTTCCTCTGGCAATACATTCGTTGCTATTGACTTTTTTGTATTTTAGGTGTATAATATTAGAAAGTTAATTTTACAATCTACCACCAGGGAGGCACTCATGCCGGATGATTTTTTGAGTATTATGACAAAAGAAGTTGTCAAAAAAATGCGAGAGGCCAATGTTCCATTCCGTACGGCCTTTATGAACACAGCACACAAGCGGAATATATATCATCACAAAAATGCCAACCAATACAATTACTTCTTCGCTCAAATTATCAAACGAGTGAAGCGAATTGCTGGCTTTGATCCGAAAAACCAGACATTGCCGCTCAAAGAAACAGCTTCACGCAAAATGATTGCGGAAAATGTCCCGCGAGCGATCGTTGACTATAAGCAGCTCGCTGCTCATGATCTCTTCAATTGATGGTCGCCCCCTCCGAAAAAACTGGTTTCCCCTGAAACCGCCCCGATGCCAACGCACAACCGTGCCTGGCATTTTTTTTAAAAAAAGAAGGCTTTGCGGAAATCTCCACAAAGCCTCAGGGATTAAAACCCAAACAACTACAGCACCTCAGCCGCAAAATCAGCCAGCCGTGAACGTTCACCACGCTGGAGCGTCACGTGTCCGCTGTGTGGCCAGCCCTTGAAACGATCGACAACATACGTCAACCCAGAACTGCCTTCAGTCAGATACGGCGTATCAATTTGCGCGATGTTACCCATACAGACCACTTTGGTACCGGGACCGGCACGAGTGATCAGCGTTTTCATCTGCTTGGATGTCAGATTCTGGGCTTCATCGATGATGAGAAACTTGTTGAGGAACGTCCGGCCACGCAGGAAATTGAGCGATTTGATCTTGATCCGATTGCGGATCAAATCATGCGTTGCTGCACGACCCCATTCACCGGCATCGACATCGGTCTTGTTGAGTACCTCGAGATTGTCTTCGAGGGCACCCATCCACGGCCCCATCTTTTCTTCTTCCGTACCCGGCAAAAAACCGATATCTTCCCCTACCGGCACCGTGACCCGAGTCATGATGATTTCAGAGTACCGCTTCAATTCAAGCACTTGTGTCAAAGCAGCCGCCAACGTAAGAAGTGTCTTGCCCGTACCGGCCTGGCCGAGCAAACTGACAAAATCAATTTCCGGGTCCATGAGCAAATTGAGAGCGAAATTCTGCTCCCGATTACGCGCCAGAATACCCCACACTCCATGCTTCGAGTGCGTGTAATCAATCAATGTCTCGAACTGCACGGTCTTTCCATTTACTTCACGAACGATGGCATAGAGTGGCTGTTCCCCTTCCTGATAAATGAACTCGTTGACCAGCATCTTGGGACAGAGCGGGCCATGGACACGATAGAGCGTTTGGGCTTCGCGCTTCCAAGACTCCATACCTTCGCCATGTTTATCCCAGAAGTTTTCAGGCAATTCCATCGAACCAGTGTACAAAAGATCAGTGTCCTCCATCACCTTATCGTTGAAATAGTCTTGTGCTTCCAGTCCGAGAGCTCGGGCCTTGATACGCATATTGATATCCTTGGAGACCAATATAACGGCCCGTTTCGGAAACTGTCTCTGCAAATGTATGACAACGGCCAGGATCTGGTTGTCAGCTTTGGCCGTAGGCAAACTAACCGGTAGTTCACCCGGGATGGATTCCGTCTGAATGAACAACCGACCACGCGCTTGCTTGCGAGAAGGTCCATAAAGCGGAATACCACTTACGAGATCAGTATGACCATTGACGATTTCATCCAGAATCCGTGTCACTTGTCGTGCATTACGGGCTACCTCTGATAAGCCCGTCTTGTGATTATCGAGCTCTTCGAGTGTCATGATGGGGAGATAAACATCATGCTCCTCAAAACGATACGGGCTCGATGGGTCATGCAACAAGACATTGGTATCCAGGACAAACCACTTCTTTACCTTTGCTACTGGCTTTGCTTTGGTTGGGACTTTAGCAGCCACGATGTTCTCCTTCACGTTGAACTACAGAATGATTCAATTGTTAAAAGGACCGATTTTACGACGGCCCCACCTGCCCTTCTTATACTCCCTACCAGGAGAAATGGCAAGAGTAAGCAATTATCCAGCAAAAATAGAGTCTCACTCCGTGGCCGAGAAACGAGGACGCTAAAATACGGCAATACACTCATGATACTACGCTATACCCTCCCGCGATCCGCCATGGCCTGTGCCACTCTTTTGAGGGCCAATGCATAAGCACCCATACGCATAATGGTGTTGTAGTGCTCCTTCTCTGACCAGACCGCATCAAACGCCGTCTCCATTTTTTCTTTGAGCTTGGCATTGACATCTGCTTCGGTCCAATAATAATTGGCTGCATTCTGTACCTGTTCGAAATACGAAACAGCTACGCCTCCGGCATTGGCCAAAATATCCGGCACCACGGTAACATCTCTTTTGATAAGTATATCTTCTGCTTCTGGTGTGATCGGACCATTGGCAATCTCTACAATGAGCCGCGCCTTCACATCATGCGCGTTCCCCTTATGGATAGCATTTTCGAGAGCGGCTGGCACCAGAATATCCGCCGGGACAGAAAGCACGGCTTCACTCGAAAGTTTTTCACATCCTATACATGTTTCTAGATCACCCGTGACACGCTTGTGCTCATCAATCTCTTTCACATTCAGTCCGCTACTGTGGTACACGGTCGATTTCGAATCCGCTATCGCTACTACGGTATAGCCAGCTTCTTCTAGCATCCGAGCGATATGTCCACCGCCATTACCAAACCCCTGGATAGCCACCGTCGCGTTTTTCCTGAGATGCAGTTTGGCTGCTGCGCGCTCGAGCACATACAATGCCCCCTGAGCTGTCGCATACCCACGACCGAGCGACCCTCCGATAGAAAGCGGCTTGCCCGTGATCATACCTGGTGCCAACTGGCCGATGAGCATCTCATACTCATCGAGCATCCAACCCATGATACGCGGATCTGTCGAAACATCCGGTGCAGGAATATCGAGATTCTTTCCGACGATGAAATGAATGGCTCGCATATACCCACGCGAAAGAGCTTCGAGTTCCCGATCAGAAAGAGTCTTGGGATCAACGACCACACCACCCTTGGCTCCTCCGAGAGGAATATCGATAACAGCGGTCTTCCATGTCATCCAGGCCGAAAGAGCCTTCACTTCAAATCCTGTCACAGCGGGATGGAAACGAATACCTCCTTTGTAGGGCCCACGTGCCGCATTCCACTGCGAACGATACCCAACGAAAACCTTTGTTGTACCATCATCCATTTTGACTGGTATGGACACTTCAATCACCCTCTCTGGAGAGAGGAGTCGCTCGAAGATATTGGGGTCGATTTTGAGAAACGTCTGCACCTCGTAAAGCTGCTGTCTCACTGACTCGAGAGGATTATTCATATGATTTTTTTATACGTTCAAGCGTCATAGCAACACTTGTTTTTTTATACCATATATACCCTACCTGGGTATAGTATATACGGAAGACTCTTCTGTCAAGAGAACAAAAAACCGCTTAAAAAAGCGGCTAGTGGCAAAGAGTCTCTTTTGGTGATATATTAGATACGAAAAGCCTTCAGAATGGAAAGCGAAAAATTGAGACCCACCTGGATTATCAGGGAAAAATGAAATTTTTTCCGTTACTCTTTTTCAAGGGACTCAGTCGCCCTCCTGCATTGAAGGCTTTTTGATTTTCCCAAGTCCACCTACAGTACTTCACGGACATAGTCCACTGTTTTCTGAGGATCAGTCAGTGATTTGATGAGATAAAACCGAGTTTCGAATTTCCCAACTTCTCGAAACATCTCCTCGTTATCAATATTACTCAAGACAACCACCGGGATTGTAGAGAGACTTTTGTCATTGCTCAGTTCTTCTAGGACTTCGACACCGTTTTTCACGGGCATCTGGAGATCAAGCAGGATAATATCTGGTCGCTTCTCGCGGATCATTCGCATCCCTTCCTCGCCATCCCTCGCGCCCACGGCATCAAATCCCTCCAGACCAAACTTCATGATATATATTTCCCGAATATCATTATCATCATCGATGATACAGACTCTTTTTTTTACCAAAACTTCTTCATTGCTCATAGGGCAAAGATTGTCTTATTACTGTGTCACTATTGTAGCACGTCTCCATCCCGGTACCTCTCCAAGACAACAATCCTTTATTCCCCATCAGTCTTGCGGATAGAATACCGGCACCCACAATACGTCTGCCGATATATCCCTCGCTGTTTCACCATCTGACGCGATTTCTCTTCACGACCTTTTTTCTTCCAGTCCTCTACATAATATACTCGGTCATACTGCTTGGCTGCTTCCTCGCCGAGCGGCGTGACAAATGCTGCTGGTTTGCGTCGCCCCATAGTGAGCGTCGTACTAAAAAGATTGATACCGAGACCCTTGGCAACCTCGGCCGTATAGGAAAGCCGCATGCCAATACACTGCTTGCAGCGCAGCCCGCCCTCGGGTTCATCTTCAAGCCCACGGGTTTTGTCTTCCCATTCCTTTGGATCATAATCCTGATCAAGCATCGGAATCTTCCATTCCTCACACACGCGAATCACTTCCTGTTTGCGTTTCAGATATTCTTCCTCTGGAAAAATATTCGGATTATAGAACAAAACGGAGAGCGCATACTCGCTTTTCAGCTCATCAATGACCGCGATACTGCACGGAGCGCAGCAAACGTGGAGGAGGAATTTTTCAGGCATGGTATTTCTTTTCCAGAAAATATTTCTTGTCTTCCGCGCTCATTCGCTCGATAGCATACCGGAGCGCGGTTCGAGGCATCGTCGCCGCGTATCGCTCGAGAAATTCTTTCTCGCGCTCGATTGAACAACGCTTGCCGACCTCACGGAGCATCCAGCCGACAGCTTTGTGTATCAAATCGTGTGAATCATACACGAGTTTTTCCGCTACCGCGAGAGCTGGGTCAGGATTCCCCTTATATATAGCATGAAAGGTCGCGATCATCGCGATCCGACGCTCCCATACTACTTCTGATTTTGCTAATCGAAAAAGAACAACGAAACCTTTTCCCTCCAGATGAGCGCCGACAATACGCTGGGCCGAAAGATCCACGAGATCCCAATTATTGATAGCACTTATATGCTCCAAATAGACCCGATATATTTTTTCTTTCTCCTGCTTGGTCCCCGTCCGATACCGCTCCGCCAAGATGAGCAAAGCCAACAGTCGCTCTTCGTGAAACGGAGAGTGAAGAATTTTAAGAACTATTTCAAGAGCAAGATTTTTATACTGCCTTGCGATAGCCCGAGTCTGCGGCACACTCACCCCAAGGAAGCGATCTCCCTCGGCATATTCGCCCCGCCCCGTTTTAAAAAAACGCGAGAGTACCTCTGCTTTCTCTGGACTCGCCACCCCACGCAATGCTTTTCGTATCTCAGGTATCGTTTCCATACCACAATAATCACAAAAAGGAATTATTCACAACGGATTATCCTTGAAAATCACGATCATGTTCGAAGCGTGCCCGCCATGCGAAAAAATTCACAAAAATATATAGGATAACGGAAACAAAAAAGAGTGCTCGGCTCTGTTCTTGGCCCATCAGCCTGATATCAATGACCGCAAATACGGCAGTGAAAGCAATAAGTGGCAAAAGAACGTCTACCCAGGCATTGCCTGGCGCCTCACTCAAACGGAAATACTTCTCGAGCAACTCCCAGAGCATGGCAAGTACAAAAGTGATAAAAAACGAAAGCATTACCGGCAAAGAAAACACGATAACAGCGAGAGCAGCCACAATACCGGACAGAAAATGTGGCACCGACCACGGATCGATGAGCTTATCAAGATTGATCAATTTTTTCCCTTTCTTGCTTCGGATAGTTCTCATAGACTGAACATGCGTACGGATTGTGATGATGTATTCCAACCTGTCTAGTATACACTATAACCCAGAAAGACTCTGCTATTTTCGGAGGACCCTTTTCTTCCACCAGCTCGGATATTCACCATAGCGGAAACAGAACAAATCAAACACTGTCATGAGCGCTATCGCCCAGGGAGCAAAGCCGATGATCGTATCAGAAACCGAATGCGACCGGCTATCAATAAAGGAAAACAACAGTCCGCCAATACCGAGAAGTACGAACGTTACAGCCCAGCCTCTTCGAGAAGCTGGATAATAAAAAGCGAAACATCTCCAAAACTTTTTCGGTCTGAACCAGTATTTCACAATGAAAATCTAATAGGAATAAGTATCTTAGCATCGTTCTCGGGCAATCCGGAAGGATTATCTCGAGAAAGAATAATCGATCCCGACAAAACCGGCGACTCAGAAATATTAATTGTAGCCTCAAACGGTACGAAATCATCCGTCATCCAATCCCCCGTGGCCTGCGCCACGCCACTCCCAAGTATCATTCCATTATCACCGACGATAGTGATAGGAAAGCTCGCTTCAAAGAACCATCTACCCCTCGCCTCACCAGTAATCATCACGGGATTTTTGATGACTGCCTCAGGAAGAGGCGATGTCACACGAATATCTTCATTCATCTGAGCGATATCCGGACAGGCCGAAAACTCACACCGAGGGCCACTCCGTCCTACAGTCGAACCATCCGGACATAATTTTGCCTCCATCGTACACCCCACTTCTTGCGGCCAATTCACTCCTGGTATCCTATCGCCACCATTCGTAAAATTGAATCGATACACTCCCGCCAGAAGAACCAAGACTGTCACGGCGCCAATCACAGCGAGAATCCCGATGATGATATTTTTCATACTTTTTTCCGCTTCATCTTTATACAGAAAGTATACTCTCCTTTGCCTCAAAAAACACCCTAGGGACAACACCTTGACAATAAACTCCACTGCGCTACAATGCCTTCTGTCTTAATTTAGACAGGAATTTCTTTGACAATACAAAAGAGAGGAAAAAATCATGAAATGCGCATCTAAAGTAACGCCCCGCAAGCCCATTTTCAAGGCGGATGACATGAACGGCAACATCGCTCGCTTACTGGTGTATCTTGGCTTCGAAGAGGAATCAGATGTGCCTGTCAGACAATTCATCGTTACATGCGATGGCGGATTACCAGAAGCAACCCGCGTACAACAAGGGAAATACAGATCCGCTCTGTTACTGTATTACTTGGCCAGCATGACTGCCTATGAAGACGATAATCCGATGTTTACGCTCACCTCAAAAATGCGGAAGGTAATCGAAAACTTTTTTGGTCATGAGTTATGCCGACAAGCCATGACTGATCCCGATACCATCCATCAGACCATCAAAAAACTCCTCCTCGGCAAAAAAGTAACAGTACGACTCCTCGCATAACAAAGGATGACGCCTCAAGTTATCCTTGTACGAAATAAGACATACATTCTGTGTCATCAAGAAAAATTGCCCAGCCTGTCAATGACGCGCTGGGCTTTCTTTTTTTCTATTCCAACTACGCATCTTCTTCGTCCCAAACCACTTATTCCCGAACTAGCCACTAAGCAATCAAAATAAGGCTTTATAGAAGGATAGTTGACTTTACTGGTTTTTCATGCTACAATCAGCCTTGCAACTAATGCAAGAAGAAGTGTAGTCGGACTTTCTCCAAAACCCCAAGAAGCAAAACTATGACCGGAACAATCAAGACGCTCACGGATCGCGGATTTGGATTCATCTCTCGCGATGGCGAAGAGAAGGATCTTTTTTTCCACTCCAAAGAGCTCTCTGGCGTTACCTTCGATGAGCTCAAAGTTGGCGATGTCGTCACCTTTGAAGTAACCGATGGCCAGAAGGGTCCTGCAGCAACCAACGTATCTCGCGCATAATTGCACAGTTACGCTGATCAAAAAACCACCTCTCGAGGTGGTTTTTTGTTGTATGAATAAAAAAAGCCTCGTGTGCATATGCGAATGCAAACGAGGGTTTCAAAAAATAACCCTACATCACCAATCATATCCATGAAATGATTCCTTTTTCATCAATGGAAAACTTCTTGGCGCTCTTAATCAATTCAACAAGAGAATCAGGGTAAAATCCTTCATCCGTAGAAATTTCTTGCTGAAGTCGCGACTGGAGATCAGAATCACTCTTCCACCCTTCCGGCAGGCAAATGACATTGATGAGCTGCACGTCAGCATTGCCAGCCTTGGCGATTTCCGAGAGATGACGCTCCATCAATTCGAAAACTGAAAGAGCCTTTTTGGTACGAATGACTTTTGGCGGAACGGGATCATAGAAAGAATCAGCTTCATCGGTCTTCCTGGCGAACCAATGAATTTTTTTCTTTGTCTGTTCTTCTTCGTCAAACTGATTGTTATACGCGATACAGGCTTGGCGAAAACGCTCATACTGCGAAGGCTCCACTTCTACAACAAAGCCAAGCTCATCGCCATATCCATGCAACGTGATTTTGCCAAAAATATATGTCTCCGCGCCAGAACAGAGAGTCTTCAGGCGCTCGGCACATTTCATTGCTTGATCCAAAGTACAAATATTGGTCATGATTACACACTCCTTGTTTTGTTAAACGACAGATAAGATTCCATATCGAATCTCGCGAGAAAGCACCCTCAGTATACAAAATACCCCATAAAAAACAAGGGGTAATGCATCGACCCCTCTATCACTCCTCTCTGTCATCATCCAAAAGTACATCCCCAAACGATGATGTCTGACGAGTCCAGAAGCCCGCGTAGATTCCCTCCTGATCAATCAATTCGGCATGCGTCCCCTCTTCGGCTAGTTGCCCATCCTCGAGTACGACGATACGGTCCATCTCGCGTACCGTACTCAATCGATGCGCGATAACGATAGTGGTCCGCCCCTGCATCAATTCATGAAGTGCTTCTTGAATATGATGTTCGCTCGTCGTATCGAGAGCGCTGGTCGCTTCGTCGAGGACGAGGATGGGCGCATCTTTGAGTATCGCCCGAGCGATAGCCACGCGCTGCCGCTCGCCACCTGAGAGCTTCACTCCCCGCTCTCCTACGAGCGTTTCGTATCCATGTGGAAGACTCATGATGAAATCATGAGCGTGCGCTTTCTTGGCAGCCTCCTCTATAGCCTCGAGTGAACTCTCTGGCCGGCCATACGCAATGTTTTCAGCGATAGTCCGATGAAAAAGAGCGGTATCTTGGGGCACATATGCGATGAGGCGACGGAGTTCTTGGGGTGCAAGCTGCATGATATCCTGCCCGGCTACTGAGACTATCCCCTGATTCGGCACAACAAATCGAAGCAGAAGCTTGGTGAGTGTACTCTTGCCCGAACCAGAAACTCCGACGAGACCAACTTTTTCACCCGCCTTGATATGGAGAGAAAAATCATCAAACACACGGCTACTCTGAGGGTACCGAAAAGTAATGTGATCAAACAAAACTGCGCCGCCAACTGGCTTGGTGTCTGCCGAAGGAAGAGTCATGTCCAATATCTCTCCATCAGTGCGTTCGAGAGTCTCTATCATTTCCGAAGCATCGGCGACACTTTTCATCAACCGACCAAACGCTCGCCCGAGACCAAATAGCTCGCTAAATATTGATCCGATATAGACCTGCACAAGGACGACCGTCCCCGTACTCACGCTCCCTGCAATCCACAAACGAATCACAACGTACATAGCCACAATCTCGAGTACACCAAACATAATCGTCTGGATGGCGATGAGAATATTATTGAAACGCCAGGTTTGCCATCTCGCCTGCTCATCCCTCTCAGCCACGAGAGAAAAAGATTCGATCTCACGCTGCTCGGATGCAAATGTCTTGACCGAAAAAATATTCGAGAGTGTATCGGAAAGGCTCGCTGTGATAGCAGAATCTTGTGTAGCACTCTCTTTGTCATAAGGAAGCTTCTTCTTGGTAATCCAAATAGCGATACTGATGTAGAGAGGAATCCAGACAAGAAAAATGACAGCGAGCATCGGCTTGATCCAGAGCAGTGATCCGATCACGCCAGCCAGATGGATGAACGGCATCCAAAAATTAAAAACAAGGCTATCGATGATATCTTCGAGTGTCCGTGTATACCTCCTCGCCTGCGCTACGAGACTGCCCGAAAAACGATCTATAAAAAAGCCATGCCCTTGCCGCATGAATGCCCGAAAGGAACGATTATTCAAGTCCTCCATCGTCTTGCTCTCGGCGTACCCGATACAAACATCCCCCGTTCGATACATCGACTGATACGCAACAATAACAGCTACTAACATCCAAAGACTGTGAAACAAATCACCGGCCAACACTGCCCGATCCGTCGCACCAGAAATCGTATCGATAATATGCCGATAGACGAGTGGTGACAGTATGCCACTCGTAAACGAAGCTAGTCCGTATGCTAGCAGCATACCCAAATACACCCACCGAAAGCGACGGATGGATACGCTGTATGATTTCAAAACCTGAAAAATAGATGATTGTTTGGGCATATTCCTGAGTCAAAGGCCATATCAGGATACCAGAAGTGGCGTATTCACGCCATAGGCACATCCAACAGGAGCACCTCTGTTCCAGCCAATACCTCTATCAAAACCTCATCAGTACCCCAGATACCACACCCATCACGCAAGCCGAGAGTCTCACCCGCGACGCTCACCTGTCCCAAGATGACAAAAATATACAATCCATTGCCTCTGCGCTTCATGGTATATGCGACCTTTTCATTGCGTTCAAACACCCCGAGCGAAAGCCAGGCATCTTGATGGATCCACAGTGCGTTTGTGGGGTGAGGCGAAACGATTTCTTGGAGAATATTTTTGTGCTCGCGCCAATGAAGCGTCACCTGATCATACCGCGGTGCCACGCCCTGCTCGCGTGGTCCTATCCAAATCTGGAGAAACTGCCCTGCTTCCGTCTCGCTCGCGTTGTATTCACTGTGGAGCACACCCGTTCCCGCGCTCATCACCTGGACATCGCCCGCCCCTATGATAGCCACATGCCCCATATCGTCCTCGTGCTGTATCGCACCGACAAGGGGTATACTCACGATTTCCATATTCTGATGTGGGTGCATCCCAAACCCCGACCCACCGGCAATGATATCATCATTTATGACACGCAAAACACCAAAACCCATACGCTCAGGGTCATAATACTCAGCGAAACTGAACGAAAAACGCGACTTGAGCCAACCATGATCAGCATAGCCTCGTGTATCCGCTCGATGTACTACTGTTTTTGGATGTGCTACTGATTCCATACTAGGAGCACGCTATTCGGTCGTCTCGCCATCAAATTCTTCCTCACTCGCTTGCGCCTCACCACGAGTCTTGTGAACAACACCATCCTTGTGGTGCGGCGGAGCATAGAGAGTATAGAGTTTGAGTGATTCAGTATCTGACGTATTGATGACGTTGTGCCTCGATCCCATAGGCACGATGACCGCGTCGCCGTCCCCGACACTATATTCCGTCTCATCGATGATGACTTTGCCCTCGCCGCTTTCGAAACGGAAAAATTGGTCTCCTCCATCGTGTACTTCGAGGCCGATTTCCTCGCCCGGCAAAAGCGACATGAGCACCAACTGACAATCAGCGGCTGTATAAAGCACCTGACGAAAATTCGCATTCTCGATCGTCAACTTCTCGATGTTCCCCTTGTAGCCTTTTTTCATAGCAGTATACCGCTTAATGGATTACTTCTGCTTATACCCTGCATGTAGTACATACGAAAGCGTAAAAGCATACATACTCAGAAAAGCGAAGCGTCCTTTTTCGGATTGAGGTAGTAATCGAGCGTATAAATCCAGTTCTCATCATCCTCGCCACCCTGCTCCCTCGTCATGATTTTCTGATTGAAAAGCCAGGTCAGATAGTCAGCATCTTCATCGGCTACCTTCTTCACATCCATGCCGATGTATTTCCCAAAATTAAATTTCCTCATGAGAATGGGTCGAGCAGAAATCTCTATCATCTTCTGAAGTGTCGCCTCCTGGTCGCCGGAAGACTGTGCGAGCATCTGCTCGAAATGAAAATCGAAAAGTTTCTCAAGCACTCGAACATCCCCTAGGGCATCATGCGCCACCGCTTCGCCCACTTCGAGATGATGATAGTAGCGCAAATACTGCAGGCTATGTTTGGGGATCGCCGACATCTCATCGAGAAAATGCGAGAGTTTAAACGTATCGATACTCGCCTTGACCGTGATGCCCTCACGATGGAGCATCTCGGCATCAAAGGGAGCATTGTGGGCCACCAGGATACCGCCAGACGCAAAAATCTTTTCGAGGTCCTGATACATCTGCGAACCCCTAAACGGCTCGCAGCTCTCGACTGTCTTGTCCGTGATATGTGTGACCACCATCGCGTCTATCGTCATCGCAAGCGGCGGCTTGAACAAACCCTTCGCTTCCTGACCTTGGTAGACATAGGCCACCTGGCACAGCCGGTCTTCGGGTCCTACTCCCGTCGTTTCGGTATCGAGAAATATCAGATCAGTTTTCTGCATAGTATACATATATTTATGAGATGACCTCTCTATTCTACACCATAAAAAAAGAGCGGGGTAATCGATGATCACACCCGCCTTTTTGTGACTACTTGCGCAGCTATTTCTCTCCAGCTGCTGCCGCCATTGCTCTAGCCCGCCTCTTCCTGAGATTTTTCCTAGCTTCCAAAAGGAAAACGCTCTGGCGCCGCTGTTCGATGAAACCAGCCGGAGAAATAGGCCCCGAAGTACCATTACGCTTGAAAAAGCGAAAAGTGTAGCGGGCATCGCTTTGTTTGGCTGCCCGGAGCTTGGCTACAAAATGCCCCGGAATCTCCCAGACATCACGTCTTTTACCATCGCTACACAGCATGTCGGGATGTTTGACCCCTTCGGCCTCACCAATCCCAATCTCGGCCAGCGCTGCTGCGAGACTCTCGTTTGGAATCTGATTATTGCCGCACCCGATGAACCACTGCACATTCGCCTTCTTTTTCTCTGTTGCCATCGCACTGCTCCTTTGCAAGATTGTTGTTCAAGAACTACTCCACTTTTATAACTGATAATACTATCGAAAAAATCACATTATGTCAATCCAAACCCCGACCCGCTACGCTCTGTGTTACGTAATTTACCCTATGAAATTGCTCGTTTTGAGCACCTGCGGAGCAGGATTTCACAGGGCGAATTACGTAATTATACATACTGAGAACAGAGATAGAGGAGCGCGAGATTTTCAGTCATGAGCATAGGAATACCGATGATGAAATACCATTTGTTCGTCTTGTGCCGGAAAGCAAACATGCCGAGATACACCCCGACACTCCCGAACATCGTCGCCATGAAAAAGAGTAGGCCCTCGGAGATTCGCTCCGCCCCCAGCCGCTTCGAGCGCATCTTGTCCCAGAGCATCATGAGAAACGCCGCTGTATTAAGAGCAATATAAAGGGCTGTCAAAAAAGAGATACTATCAGTCATCTTGATTTTGTTTTACGCTTTGGAACAGGCAGATGTTTCGCCGTGATACGGATAAGTTCGCAGAGCCACTCATGATCTTCGATTCGGTCCTCATCGATACGTATCGACGGTTTGGCTCCGGGATAGGCATTGCCCTCCTCGTATCCTGCACCGACGAATATCTTTCCTTCCTCGGTGATCTTCACAAAAAGTTGATCATCACAAACGAGCGCCACAACTTTGTCGCCACAATAAAGAGCATATTCACCGAACATCTTGCGCGAATGAATCTCTGACACATCCGCCAGCTGATCCTCAATATATTCGATAGTCGATTGCTTCGTCGCCATACTCAAATCATCATTCTTCACCTTTCAATTATACACCACAGCGAAAGACATAAAAAAACCAGGAGGCACAAAAATCTGTACCCTCCTGGTAAAGCGGATCACTGATTCACAGGGCCCTCTGAAACTCGACGAGCGACCAGCCTGTCAAAGATTCAAAGGCTCGATGGTATGCTCCTATACCGGCCTTTATCCTTTTAGGACCTAAGTGCTTCATCGATCAATCTCTGAGTCTCATTGGGAGCAATCGTCACGATATGTAGATCCGCAAAAGTATTCATGACAGTGACATTCTGAAATTTTCTCGGCACGACCTGCCAATGGAGGTGCGCAATCGACGCCCCGGATTCCGGACCAGTATTGAGCCCGACATTGAACGACTGTGTCTTGAATATCCTGCCCAATACTTCCTGCGTCCGTACTAATACCACACCAAATTCCTGCCATTCCTCCACGCTCATATCGCCAATCTTTTCGATATGCCTCATAGGAATAAGCATAACATTGCCATCCATATACGGGAAACGATTGACTACCACGCGCCAATACTTTCCAGTCAATCCCGGGCACTCCAAAACCTCGTCCCTCTCACAAAAAACACATACAGCGTCATCTGAAAATTTTCGCTTGTAACCTGCCCTGCCTGTATCGAGTATTCGCATAAAAAGAAATGGGCCGCTTTGAGAAACGGCCACAAATTAATTCATTGATTGGTGAATCGCCTGATGATATCAGTAGTCGACTCATTCTTTGTCGCACCAAGCTCGATAATCCGAGTGCCGATGCTTGTGAGCAATGCGAAACGTCGTCTATCGTCACACACGCGAACGTGCGAAGTCGACGAGGCCACATAGATATCGGGTTTGACCGCTGTGATTAATTCGTCATCAGAATCAAAAACAACAACCCAATCTACCGGTGAAAATCCAGCCAAAGTAAAGGCTCGATCATCCTGGCCACGCACTGGTCGACTCGCACCTTTGAGTGCTCTGACTGATACATCGCTATTAATACCTACTACGAGAGTAGGCCCAAATTCTGACGCATCACAGATATATTCGAGATGCCCGCCGTGCAAAAGATCAAAACATCCGCTCGTCAGAACAATGCTCTCGCCAGCATGTTTACCCGTCTGGCAAATCTGGGATAATTGTTCCAGTGTCGCGACTATCTTGTTTCTCGGATGCATGATACGTCCTCCCTATCGAAATGTACTGCTCATAAAGTACACCAAAAAATCACTAAGCGCAAGACGGACATCCTCCGCGCCGACACCTGATGCGATACAACTGTTTCGTGATAAGAGGAGCCCTATCAAAGGATACTTCTCACGTGGCGTCACTGTGACTTTTTGCCTCCGAAATGTTCTAAGGCACGTAAGACTTCGATTGGCGTCACAAAAATGAGTGTATTGGACTGATCAGACGAAACATCATTGATCGTATTGAGCGTACGCAGATGGAGCGCTCCATCGGCTGATGTGAGGATAGTCGCTGCTTTGGCCAGGTTTTCTGCCGCAATCACTTCACCCTCGGCTTTGATGATGACGGAACGCTTCTCTCTTTCGGCTTCTGCTTGCTTGCCGATGACGCGCTTCATCTCTTCTGGTAGCGTCACGTCTTTGAGCTCGACTGAGTTGACCTTGACTCCCCAGACATCCGTGGCCGCATCCACGATAGTCCGGATGCGTTCGGCGATAGCATCACGCTTGGAAAGGAGTTCATCGAGATCGACTTCTCCGACGACATTGCGCATTGTCGTCTGCGCCAGCTGTGACACCGCGTAGTAGACATCCTCTACTTCCAAGATAGCCTTTTCTGCTTCGGAAATCTTGTAGTAGATGACGGCGTTCACGGTGACGGAAATATTGTCCTTGGTGATAGCTTCTTGATTCGGCACGTCTACCGCACGCACGCGCATATCGATTTTCTGATACGACTGAAATACTGGGATAACGAGCCTCCAGCCAGGAGCCATGAGTCCGGTGAATTTTCCGATGGTAAATTTCACCCCGCGCTCATACTGATTGATCTGTTTGATAGAGAGCAACAGAATAACGACGAGGATGATGAGCAATATAAGAGGCATATTGAATTCAAAAATATTTAAAAGCGTCATAATCGGTCCAGAAAACACAATGGCTCCAAACACGAGAAAAAACGGAAGTTTGTATTTCTCGAGAGACCGGGCGAGTTTTTCCGGGTCGATCTGACTCATGTCTTGCTTCATAGATTAATTATTTAATACATAACACACTCTCAGTATATCACTTCTCAACCACCCTTGTATCACCCCTACATCCTTCGAGTTCCCGAAAAAACGACCGCTCCCGTGCGGTAAAATACTCTACATCACTAAATATCTCGATTTACCGAGGCGGCAGAAACGGGGCAAAAGTAATCCCTAGATAATACGGCCAGATGACAGCTGCCAGCACCCCCTGCCAGAATGTCAGATGCAAGAAGCCAATAGTGAATATCCAAGCCGCTATCCACAGCCCACCCGAAAAGACATGATTTTCAATCTTGATTTTTTCCATATGAGTATGATTATCCCTGTGCCGATGGTGTCTCTGCCTTTGCTACCGGTCGCACTGGCATGACAAAAACAGCGAAAATATAGGCGATGACGCCAGGTACAAATCCAGTAAAGACCGTGAGTAAAACCCAAAGGAGCCGGAGAACCACCGGATCAATATCCCAATATTCCCCCAAACCGCCACACACCCCCGCCAACGTCTTATTCGTATTACTCCGATAGAGATGCTTCATAGGTATTCGTCTTTATGGATTACATATGTAATAGTATCTTCGGCTTTGTTTTCTTTCACGAGTGCAGACCAAGTCACTCAAAGGCTGTTTTACTTGGGTTTGCGAACCACAAAGAAAAACAGTGTCGCCGCGATAGCCCCGAGGGTATCTGCGAGCATGTCCTTTTGCGCATCCCAGATATCACCCTGGCTGCCCAAATAGGCCATAGCATCGGCAGCATTGGACTGTGCAGCATAGATCCACTCGACCAATTCATAACTCATGGCGATAGTCGCGATGACAAAAACAGGATACGTGAACAGCAGAAATCTATTGGCTACCAATTTTTTGCTCCAGAGCCACTCTGCGATAGCGAAGGCATAAAACCCGACCGAAAAATGTGCCATCCGATCGAAATGATTGCGAGAGAATCCGAAAAAATCAGTCACCCAATCAAACGGCACGAGCGCGAACGTATAGTGGCCTCCGATAGTATGCAAATAGATGAGCACAAACATGAGCGCATACGCGAGCCTCGAAAAGCACACCCCTCCCCAGTACAGGCCGCAGATGACCGCGAGAATAATCCAGACCGTCACATTCTCGGCAAACCAGGTCGTCCGGTCTATCGGATTGATAGCCAAAGCAGTAAAGAGTACGACATAGATCGCTAGCAAACCTCCCAAAAATTTTGATGAATTCTCCATATTCTCATGCGTTATTTGTTTCCTCTATTATATCATCTCGCCAGCACCCATCCCAATCTAAAGACTAGGAATTTATATCAAAAAGGTACTTGACCCCTTTTCTTCTCGACGGCCCATTTCGACTCGAATCGAGGCGAGCACGGCGGGCGGCCGTCAGGTGAGGTAACATTTTAAAATTTGAACGAGAGGAATTGAATATAGTTGGAAAAAAGACAACTAGAAAATAACCGATTGATCTTGACCACCACCCTACCCCCGATGAATGTCTTCGCCAGCTACAAAGATTTCGATGTATTCGCAATCATACAGGTGACTCATTACGTAACTGGTTACGTATATTCTATCACCAAAAAACCCTGTCTAAAAACGAGTTTTCCCAGGAGAAATGCCTGGTGAGCGTAGTAATGTTGTAAAAAAAGAAGCCTATTCCCCGTTTGGGAAATAGGCCCTGGGCGCTGTTCATGGCAACGCTGAGGCGCAGATGGCCTCGCACATGATATCAGTCAGTTTATCTGTGTTGTAGCCAAACAGTACTGGCGGACGTCCACCTGCCTCGATAGAGACTATTTGTCTCCAATCACAAGGAAGGCAAATGATCTCGCACTGCGTATCAAGCGAAAGGCCATTGGCATAGAAGAGGTCGTCTATGGTCGTCATGTCTATACCAATGGCTCTGACGACAGAAGGAATCCTCCTCATACGACCGAAATCACTCTTCTCCCACGGAACATACTGACAATCATGCGCATGGAGATGAAACCAACCAGATACTCTCTTTGCGACATAACACTCCCCCAGGTACCGATCGTACTGATCGAGGGTTACTTCAAAAAGCAAATGCACGTACATCTCTTCCTGGGCGACATCATCCGAAACAGCATTACCGAAAAGATACACGATAATATGCTGTTGCCGCAACAGAGCCTCCAACTCGTGAGCAAGGCGAATTGCCTGTTCTCTCGTCACATTTTCCACGGAACACTCCTCATAATAAAAAACTACCCTCCAGTATAGCACAAAACAGACGCTACGAATATCCTGGGCATCTGCAGCGAATTCAGACCATAAAATCCTCTTACACTGTTTTCACTTCAAAGCTTGCCGAGTTCTTTCAGGTCTTTGTCAGGAAGATATAAAATGAGAAGTCCCACGATAATGCCCCCCACCGAGGTATAGACCAGATTGCCACCCAGCAATTCGATATCGATGATATCGAGGAGATGCCAGATACCGCGCCAGACGAACACTACACCGACGACAACAGCGATGTTATGTGTAAAATACCGAATGATATGATGCCGGGTGAACATAAAGTATCGATTAGCAGGTTACTATGGAAGTATATCATAGACAATGGTATACGTACTCTGCATAATCTCTCATGCGTCACGAGGGGTCCTGTCTTTCATCACATACGAACTTGTCCAGGTAGCCCGTGCCCACGAAGAGGAGTATACTAGAAAGTGTCGTATCATTCATCTGCACGCCTATGGAACACAATCAACCCACCGAACAGGAAATTCCCCGTCTCCAAGCCCTGGCTCTGGCTGCTCCAGAATACCTGGGATCACCGACTTCCCTCATCATCCATACGGTATTTTTTGTCGGGATTTTTGTGCTACAACTTTTCGGCTTCTCGTTCGACCAGGTCATGCTCATCCTGACCACGCTCGTCTCACTCGAAGCTATCTATCTTTCGCTCTTCATCCAGATCACTGTCAATCAGCATGCCAGACAGATCGAGGAAGTCAGCGAAGACGTGGAAGAGCTCGGCGAGGATGTCGAGGAGATTTCCAAGGACATCGATATCATCCAAGAAGACGTCAAAGAGATTGGTGAGGATGTCGAGGATATTTCCGAGGATGTGGAAGAGCTCGGCGAAGAAATCGAACAAGATGACCATGAAGACGCTATCGAACGCACCGAGGATCAGAAACGTATCGATCGCATCGAATCTGCCATCGAAATTCTCCTCAAAGAAATTCAGGCTATCAAAAAAGAAAAGTAGTTGTTCTGCAGACTACTCATTCATGCGCCCGGCACATCGCCGGGCTTTTCGTTTCTACAAGAAGACTCATATCTTGCGACTGTCGTAGGCCCAGTGGAGCAATGCCTGACGCTGACGTGGTCGACAGAAGATATCACCCCTCCGGCAATGACGTGCGAGCTGAGCAATATGCCTCTGTATGGCTCGCCATCGTTTGACCTGCCTTTCATCCTCGCCCGGAATGCGCCGGCCCATATAGTAGCGACAATACCACTGAAACCATCCCCGAGGATCATCGGGAAATATCCATCCTTTGGCTCGCCAGACTGCGAGGGATTGGCTCGCATCAACATTGAAGCAATTGAGGCTTGGGTTTCGTTTCTCTGGGGAAAGTTTGGCATGAGAAAACCAGTTTCCAGGAAATTCTTCTCGACAATCCGTCATATATTTACCACCAAAAACACCCAAAGAAAGCATCTGCTCGGGTGTCAGATCTGGCTTGAAATCAGGATGAAAATGCTTGCCTATCGGCTCGGAAAGCTCATACTGATATCCATCCTGCATCGTATCGTGCACCACGACTCGTTTCATAGGAGAAGGGTTTAGGATTTTTTCAATGCTTTCACATCAGCGAGGATTTTTTCAGCGTGATCATCAGGTTTTACATTGCTATAGATCTGAGCGATCTTGCCGGTCGGTGCGATGAGAAATGTCGTCCGGAACACACCCATATATTCACGACCCATGAATTTCTTTTTGCCCCAAACGCTATAGAGTGTCACGACTTTCTTTTCTTCATCAGAGAGGAGCGTGAATGGCAACGAAAATTTCTCGATAAATTTACGGTGTTTGAGTGCTGAGTCAGGGGAAACACCGAGTACCACGACACCGGCGCGTTTGAACTTGGCATACCCATCACGAAACCCGCACGCCTCCATCGTACAGCCAGGAGTATTGTCTTTGGGATAAAAATACAGAACAACCCATTTGCCTTCGTACTGCTTGAGCGTGTGGATGACATCATTCTGATCAGGCAAGCTCATCGCTGGTGCTTTCTGACCTATTCTCGGTGGCATGTGCATAGGATTGAATTCATAAATAATAAAAGGATTGGTAACTACTACATCTGCGTCATAGAGCTCCTTCTCTCTTAAGCAATCGGGCTTTGACTAGTGTACCGCCACGATTATACTGCCCGAGCGTCCCATCACTACGGATGACCCGATGGCATGGAATGGCTGGATTGAGATTCTTGCGCATAATAGAGCCGACCGCACGAGCTGCTCCCGGATTGCCAGCCTGAGCGGCTACTTCAGCATACGAGAGCGTCTCTCCTCTAGGGATAGTGGCTACGATACCCAAAACTTTTTCGGTGAATGTCTTCATGTGTTTTACTACACTGTTACCAGTCCGAGCTTCCGCAGACGCGATCGGATAGCACCAGGATTACGTCCGAGCTTCTCACTCATCTCTTTCATCTGCTTACCTCGAGAGAATAATCGTTTGAGCTCCTTCTCTTCTTCCGGATTCCAGGCACGATAGGCATTGGTATGTTTTTCACGAATCTTTTCGAGGGAATAGGATTTTTCTTCCTCTCCTTTTTTCTGAGATTCTTTTTTTGGCTTTTTCTCTTTTGTTTTTTTGTGCGAACCTATTTTGCCACCACAAACGATGATGAAATTATGTTCTAACTCATGGATTTTCTCTTTCGAATATGCACTGAAAGTCTCACGAGCTTCACGAGAGGCCTCGCGGAATATACAGTCCTGCTCGAGCACGGTCGGATGGACTTGGAACGCTCGCTCATTCAGGCCAATCAAATGGACCCCCGACAAACGCCTGACGCGAGAAAGAGCCACATACCCCTGGCCAAATTCGAATGTCTGCGAAAGATCCATGACAGCCGCGTCGAGACTGACTCCCTGGCTTTTATGGATCGTCATGGCCCACGCGAGACGGAGCGGCAGCTGGATGACTTTGGCCAGTGCTTCCTCGCCCTCGGCGATGACCCATTCCATGGGTTCGACCAAGATACGACGGCCATCATGTGTCTCGACGAGCGGATAACGAGTTGTACTATCAAAACCAATCACCGTACCAAGTGTCCCATTGGCAAATCCTTCATTCGGATTGTTCTTGGTGAACATCACTACGGCACCATCTTTGAGCTCGAGGCGCTCTGGCGAGAGACACCCGCGTTTGAGTGCATCGGTCAGCCCGGCCGGCCCACGATCAGCCATGGTAAATCCGTACGTCTTGCCAGGCAGTTTCATGAGCTCGAGTGCGTTGATCTTGTCCACATCGACATTATGAGAAAAAAGCCTCGTCGTGTTTTCGGGTAATTCCTCGGTAGCCAGCATCCGCATTTCGACGCGTTCTCGATGTATCGACAAACAGGCGTTACTGCGAATAGCCGTCAGTACTTCGAGGAAAGCATCGTCCTCCTGACGATGCTGTTCTGTGAGATAGCATGTCCGGAACCCCATCATCTGCCAAGCGTCAGACTGGAAAGCGAATTGCATCTTCTCGCCGCCTTTCGCCACCGGCGGCAACTGGAAAAAATCCCCTACGACGATGACCTGAAGCCCGCCAAAGGGCAAATGGCCCTTGCGCACACGACGACACACGGCTTCGACCAAAGCAAAGACATTGCCATCGAGCATGGATATTTCATCGATGATGAGGACCTTGGCTTTCTTGATACGCTTAGCAGTACGGCCATTCCCGGCGATGTCTCGAATCAAATCTTTATCAACCACGCGTGCAATACCGATACCGCTCCACGAATGAATAGTCATGCCATGGATATGCGTCGCAGCGATACCCGTCGAAGCCGTGACGGCGTAATCGATCTCATGCTCGCGCAAATATTCCGTATACCTGTTGATGGTATGCGTCTTGCCTGAACCCGCCTCACCAGTCAGAAAAACACTGGCGCCGGTCTTGAGTATCGTGAGCGCTTCTTCTTGGGTCATAAAAAATTATTCATCTTGTACTGTACTATCATACGTGATAGACCAGGCTCTGGCAAAGCAAAGAAAAAGAGCGGGCGTGTACATGTACATATCCGCTCCTCGGCTGATTCCCAGCCATACTTCACTGACCAATGAAACGACGCGTACTCGTATACAGCCGTCCATTCAAACCCCCTTTGGCGCAACGCACGAAATGGAACACTTGGCGCCATTTGCCTCTCCCGAGTCGGTAGATGATCTCGATAGCATCATCACCATGATAGGGGCGTCCCTCGTGATTGATAGAAAAATGCTCGACAGCCATATTGGTCGATGAGCATTCGGGAAGCATACCGTGATGATGCTCTAGAATGAGCGCGGCAACCTTTTTCTGCATCAGAGCTGAGAAACGCTCTTTCAAAAAACAGGTATTCTCAAATAATTGCCCCATCTCTTCGGGAGAAAAAACCACAGCGACACCACACATTTGGCCTTGCATATTATCCTCCTTTCACTTGGCTAGACTTCGATTGAAAAAGGTACAGCACATGCACCTCTAGCATAGTACAAATGGCACAAAATAGCATCTCTCTACAAAACAAGATTCAATAAAAGAAAAAGCAATTATTGTTTCAAAATCTTTCTGAGATATTCACCGGTATATGAACCCTTTTTCACGACCACTTGTTCGGGTGTGCCGCAAGCGACTACTTGTCCACCCGCTGCTCCACCCTCGGGGCCAATATCGATGATATAGTCGGCACTCTTGATGAGGTCCATGTTGTGTTCGATGACGAGAACAGTATTGCCCTTGACCACGAGACGATCGAGAATCTCGATGAGCTTTCTCACGTCTTCATAATGCAGTCCGATAGTCGGTTCATCGAGGAGATAGATCGTACGTTCGACATGTTGACGATACAGTTCGGAAGAAATCTTCACACGTTGAGCTTCGCCACCAGAGAGTGTCGTAGCTGACTGTCCTACCTTCAAATAGCCGAGACCGACTTCATTGAGGGTTTTGAGACGATCGGCGATAGCGGGAATATCATAAAAAAACGCGTAGGCCTCTTCGACGGTCATTTCGAGTACTTCATAGATATTCTTATGCTTGTATCTCACTTCAAGCGTTTCCTTGGTGAAGCGCTTGCCGTCACAAACATCGCACTGTACATACACGGTCGGCAAAAAATGCATTTCAACTGCGATGAAACCGTTGCCTTCACAGGTTTCACAGCGCCCCCCAGGACGATTGAAAGAAAAACGACCCGCCTTCCACCCGCGTACCCTGGCTTCTTCACTCGCCGCAAACAAATCACGGACATGCGTCCAGGCACCAGTGTACGTCGCTGGGTTGGAACGTGGCGTCCGACCAATCGGACTCTGATCGATAAGCACAGTACGAGAGAGATATTCCGTCCCGGTAAATGTCTGGCAATTGAAAACCTTGTTAGATTTGTACCGGCGATCGAAACGGGCTTCGAGATTCTTATGAAGGATCTCATACATGAGAGTCGATTTGCCCGATCCAGAAACACCCGTAATCACACTGAAACGACCGAGTGGAATATCGACATTCATGTTCTTGATATTGAACAGATTGCCACCGCGAATCTTGATGGTACCCTTATCCTTCTCCCGTCGCTTGGTTGGGATAGCAATCTTTTCTTCACCGCGCAGGTATGCGAGCGTGAGTGATCCAGAAGTATTCTTTTTCGCCGTGAGGAGATCATGAAGATATCCTGAGACCACGACCTCACCGCCATGGACACCAGCACCTGGACCGATATCGATAATGTAGTCCGAAGCAAATATCGTATCCTCGTCATGCTCGACAACGATGATAGTATTGCCCAAATCACGGAGAGATTTAAGCGTGCTAATAAGACGATCGTTATCACGCTGGTGAAGTCCGATGGTCGGTTCATCGAGGACGTAGAGTGCTCCGACCAATTTGGACCCGAGCTGTGAAGCGAGACGGATACGCTGTGCCTCGCCACCCGAGAGTGTGTTGGCCCGACGATCGAGCGAGAGATAATTGAGCCCAACATCGAGGAGGAACTGGACCCGTCCGCCAACTTCGCGTAATACCACCGCGGCGATTTGACGCTCACGCTCTGAAAGTTCGAGCGTATCGAAAAAATGTTTGACATCTGCGGTCATCATGGCCGTCACCTGGACGATATTTTTCCCGCCAATTTTCACATGCAGTGCTTCTTCGCGAAGGCGTGAGCCGTGACAGACTTCGCACGGCTCATCACCAAAGAAATGCTTGGTTCCGAGACCATTGCAGGCCTCACAGGCACCGTACGGCGAATTGAAAGAAAAAAGGCGTGGCTCTACTTCGGGATAAGAAAAACCATCATAGGGACAGGAAAATTTGGAAGAAAGAACAAAGTTTTCTTTCCCAATATGAATATTCACCAAACCATCGCTCTCTTCAATCGCCCGCTGTACTGCCTCGGAAAGTCGCTCGTTTGATGTCTCGGGAAATTTCTCAAATTCAATAAGTGGCATTTCATCGACCACGAGGTCAATATCATGCTTCTTGTTTTTCGAAAGAAGAATCTGTTCACGGAGACTGAAACGATTCCCATCAAGAAAAATTTCACTGAAACCCTTGCTCAAAGAATTATAGAGCAACTGGTAGTACTCGCCCTTGCGACCACGTACGACGGGAGCCGTAATCGTGAGGACTTGCTTGCCTTTTTTCCCCAGAGCCAATGCCTGCTGTACCCGCTCTGATACGATCTCGAGCATCTCCTCGGGTGAAAGCTTTTGAATCTCACGATCACACACGAGACAGTGTGGCCGGCCGAGCCTCGCATACAAAACGCGCAAATAATCATAGATCTCAGTAATAGTCGCAACGGTCGAGCGCGGATTGCGACTCGCTGATTTCTGATCGATAGAGATAGCCGGTGAAAGTCCCAGAATCTCATCGACATCTGGTTTCTGCATGGTATTCAGAAACTGCCGCGCATAGGCGGAAAGTGATTCGACATAGCGACGCTGGCCCTCGGCAAAAATCGTATCGAACGCGAGAGACGATTTACCAGACCCAGAAAGTCCCGTACACACAACCATCGCATTGCGAGGCATGTCGACCGAAATATTCTTCAAATTGTGTGTGCGGGCGCCACGGACCGAAATCCATTCTGACGGCCCAGACGACGCATCAGCACTCTGATGCCCATGCTTCTTGGCCATAGTACGTATTCATTTACACGAAAACTCAGTATAGCTCTTTTTGGCGAGACTATCAAGGGACCAAAAGAAGACACCGAAGCGAGAGGAGCTAGAAGCAATCAAGAAGAATGCGGTACTCCTCTTCACGTTCCGGATGAACAACTAGTTCGATATGTTCCTCATTATCAAGCGCGGAAACAAAAGCAGGAAAATCAACCAGCCAATCCAAATTGACGAGAAAACGCGAAGTCGTCAGTTTCATGCTCTTGAAACGTTTGAGTGATCGATTGCGTAAAAAAGAAAGGATTTCCCCTACGATTGCCCCATGGCGGTGAAGTAGCATGCCGTCGGTGCTAAAGCGCACATAATGGATACCATATTCTTTGGTCAAATGAAAAAAAACTTTCGAGAACGGTGGGAAAAAATGAACGTGTTCATGAGAATTAAGACCATCGGGCAATCGACCGAAGCGCTCACGAAAACGCTCAATCTGAAGACGCCATTCTTGTTCTGCTTTACGCACCGCCATCTTGCCAGTGATAAAACGAAGGGAAAATTTCACTATACGCCACAGAGTACTCTCGTGCACCTTTTTGCCACTCTTGATGATATCGATAAGTTCGAGATGAAGATCGATTTTGACTCCAGTTGCCAGAAGTGCTGCTGCCTGTTCGGCTGAAACATAATGAATGAGAACGGCGACACGGTCAATCTTGCCCTCTCGCACCAAGCGCAAAATAGGCTCGGCTGTCTGACGAATCCCGTAATCATCCGCTACAATAACAAATTTTTTTCTAATATTTTGAGTCATACAAAATACCACACGACCACCGTCGCTCTAGGATTATTTTTCTATTTTCTACCTGAATGCCTACTTATGCAAGTAGCGATGATCTGAAGAGTGGTAATTGGGCCGCTACTCTCTTAGAAAACCACCAAGATTAGTCTTTGGCCGTTTCAGATGAGGCTTCACCAAAAACTTTCTTGAGCTCGATTCGCGCGGTCTCGACCGTTGACTTGAAATCACTCAGTGCTTTCTTGACAGCTACGCGACGCGTTTCGGCCAATACTTTGATAGTCTGCCCAACTTTTTCTACGTCCTTGCGATCCGATTGCAAAGCAATCCGCGCAGCCTCAAGATCAGCTTTAAGAGTTGCACGTACGGTATCTGCAGCAGTCCCTGCTTCACAGCTCGACTTTGCCTTGGCAAGCGCAGCACCAACCGCACTTTTGAACGTAGAAGCAGCTGCATCCATCGAACTCTTGCGTCCTGATACAGTACTATCTACACTCGCACGAAAAACAGCTATCGCCTGGTCGACAGTCTCACGACGCGTATCAACAGCTTCCTCAACCGTTTTCTTAAACGTCGCCACAGCGGCCTTCTGCTCATCGGTAGTCGCGCGTTCGTCGAGCTTCGCGTACATGGCATTGCGACGCTCGTCCATCTCAGAACGGTTTTCATCGAGGTTCGAATCCCGCTGATCACGATTATTCTCCATCGTACTTACCCTATTTGTCTTCCGTTCCTCAAACTTATTACTGCGGTCAGTAAGACTTTCTTCAATCTTACTCGCTCTTTCAGTAAAACGAGAGCAGAGTGTTTCCTGGCGATCCGTTTTCATATCTGCCACTCGTGCTTCGCGTTTTTCCTGTCTCTCATCCATCTTCTCTGCTCGATTTGCTTCCCATTCAGCGCGCCTATTGGTATTCATCTCTCCGGTTTCAGCCAACACCGCACTTGGCGCGAACATCACTACCACACTCAACACAGACAAAGTTGTCCCAAAATATTTTTTACAGATTGTTTTCATCATAAGATGTCCCTAAATTATTAACGCTCTGGCTATCGGATTCGATATCCAAAACCGACCCAGTTTCTTCGGTATCAAGAGCCGAGAGATCAGCATCCGTTTCGCTCTCGATGCTCGCGGAGATATCGTCAATGGTATCTGGAATCACTACCTCTTTCGCTGTAGCCACCCCCTCACTCTTCGAAGGACTAGACTGACCATCTTTTGTAGAGACCACATCGCTCAGCTCAAAACCAGTCGAAATTGGTTTCACAAACTGCCCGTAGACAAAAAGCGATAATGCTCCCAATCCAATAACTCCGATCAGAACACTTAGTATCTGTTTTTGTGTCATAAACGCATACGCTTAATAATTATTCTGTAGTTATGTATATAGTATACCGCTCCTATCCTCTATAACACAACAAGCGTACTGTGTTCTATTATATCCTGCGTCGACGCGGCTTCCCACGCCCTTTTTTGTCCACTTTACCGATAGATTCTTCCAGCGCTCGGATTTCATCGCGCAGAATAGCTGCCGTCTCAAAATCAAGCTCTTTCACAGCTGCTTGCATTTCTTTTTCTTTCAGCCGGATCAATTTCTCCGGATCTTTGGAAAAAATTTCCTGATCGAGTATGACATTGGCTCGAACCGCCTTGTCATGATCACTTTCCAGATGTTCAGTAATATCGTGAATATTTTTCTTGATGGTCTGGGGGGTGATGCCATGCTTCGTGTTATAAGCCATCTGGAGAGAGCGTCGTCGATTCGTTTCATCGATGGCATATTTCATAGAACCCGTGATTGACTCAGCATACAAAACCACCCGCCCAGCAGCGTTACGCGCTGCCCGACCGATAATCTGTACAAGCGATGTTTCAGACCGGAGAAATCCTTCTTTGTCCGCATCGAGAATACCGATAAATGATACTTCCGGCAAGTCAAGCCCCTCCCGCAAAAGATTCACACCCACGATACAATCGAATGCTCCTTTGCGAAACGACGTCAAAATCTTGATACGATCAATTGTCTTCACGTCACTATGCAAGTATTCGGCTTTGATATTCTTCTCTTTCAAATAAACGCTTAAATCCTCGGCCATTTTTTTGGTGAGGGTCGTCGCAATAACCCGGCCACCCTTCTTGATTTCTTCCTCGGTTTGCAAAATAAAATTACCAATCTGTCCTGGATAATCATCCTTCTCCCGAATTGGTAGCACAGACACTTCGGGATCGAGAAGTCCAGTCGGTCGGATGATCTGCTCTGCTATGGCACCATCGCTCATTTCGCGCTCATACTCCGCTGGTGTTGCGGATGTGAAAATGATATCACCGGTACGCTCGAGAAACTCCTCATGCCGAAGAGGCCGATTATCGAGTGCTGAGGGCAAACGAAATCCATACTCTACGAGCGTCTTTTTGCGCGACTGGTCCCCCGCATACATACCGCGGAGCTGCGGCAACGTAACATGGGATTCATCGATAACCGTCAGGAAATCTGGCTGACCATCGGCAGTGTGAGGAAAATAAGAAAGCAATGTCTCTGGCGGATCGCCCGGATTTTTACCCGAAAGATGACGGGAATAATTTTCAATACCATTGCAATACCCGATTTCCTGAATCATCGCCAAATCATAATTCGTCCGGCGTTTCAGCCTCTCTACTTCGAGCAGTTTTCCCTCTTTCTCCAGTTCTTGGAGACGCGTCTCGAGTTCCAAACGAATAGATTGTACCGCTCGCTCCTGCTCTGCCTTTTCGGTGATGAAATGTTTGGCTGGAAAGAAAAAGATATGCGGCAAGGTCTCGACTATTTTCTGCGACACCGGATCAATTTTCGTGATAGCGCTCACTATACCCCCTATAATCTCGATGAGATAGACGAATTTTTCTGAAACAGGCATGATCTCGATACGATTGCCCAGGCTCCGGAATTGACCTGGGTTGAGATCGGCGTTAGTCCGCTCGAAAAAAATCGCGATGAGACGATGCAGGAGTTCTGTTCGAGAAATCGGCATGCCTTGTTCAATCCGCAGATTCTTCTTTTCATATTCCTCAGGACTACCTAATCCATAGATACACGACACCGATGCGATAATGATGACATCTTGACGCGTCAGAAGAGACTGGGTGGACGCATGACGCAAGCGGTCGATCTCCTCATTAATCTGAGCATCCTTCTCGATATACGTATCCGTCACTGGCATATAGGCCTCTGGTTGATAATAATCATAATAGGAGACAAAATAATGCACGGCATTATCTGGGAAAAACTCCTGATATTCCTGAGCGAGCTGCGCAGCCAACGTCTTGTTGTGCGCGATGACCAGCGTCGGCTTGCCGACTTTCGCAATGACATTGGCCATCGTAAATGTTTTGCCCGAACCTGTCACACCGAAAAGCGTCTGGAAACGTTTCTTTTCTGTGTACCCACGCATCAAAGCAGCAATCGCATGCGGCTGATCGCCAGATGGTTTATAAGGAGATATGAGATTGAAAACAGACATAGATTATTACTCAAACAAAGTGAACGTGCGTTTCCTGGCTCATCAATAAGCAAATGAGCGCAGCATATATACCATCAAATGAGATACCGATTATTTTCGCGTTCCAAAAAAATCAATACAGTACTTACTACAATGAACAAAAAGAGCTTTCCCCTTGCCGCGATGCATGTACAAAAAAAACAAAAAGGTTATTACGCCGAGCGTAATGAGAATATCTATACCAAACTTGAGGGGAATCAATCTCTTCCACAATGTTTGGAGTGTCGCCCATCCGACATAACCCGCATAGATATACACACTATCTTTCAAAAGATTTCCGAGATAGGTCGCCCCAAGAAATACACGCTTGTCCATCTTGATAACCCCAGCCATGATCGATACGGGTGTCGTCGGGAAAAACGGGAAAACTCGAAGCAAAAAAAGTGCCCCGCCGTCTTTCCAGTGATGCCCCGTAAAACGCTTACCGATATTTTCGAGGTCTTCGTGCTTCACCCCGAAAAACTTGGTTACTCGATGGATAAGTACGTCCTCTAGTTTATCACCGATAAAATAGTACACCCATGCTCCGAGCATCTTTCCGATATTGCCGAAAAGTACGAGCCAAAAAAGATACCAGAGCGGCTCGTCACGCACCAAAGCGAGCGAACCAGCCGTTCCCATGATAAGAGCCGAAGGAATAGGACTAATCACTTCTTCGAGAAACGAACCAAAAAACACAAACCACTGGAGGGGCATTTCTAGCGCATACGTTCTCACGATGTGCTCTATAATTCTGAGAAAATACATAAAACCTCTACTCTATACGGCTGAAAAAACAAAAAAGCGCTACCCCGACTCCTCAAAAAAGAAGAAAGGCAACGCTTCCAGTATAGCACCTAAAAAATCTAGTTGACGAATGTCAGAGCGTTTCCTTTCTTGGCTGCGCGACCCGTGCGGCCGATGCGATGGATATAGTCCTCGTAATTTTCCGGCAACTCATAGTTGATAACATGCGACACATCTGGGATATCCAAACCACGGGCTGCCACATCGGTCGCCACGAGAATAGCCAGTTCATCCATTTTGAAACGACGCAGAGCGCGAGCACGCTGAGACTGCGATTTATCGCCATGGATGGAATCAGCCGAAAAACCACGCTCAACCAAACGAAGAGCAAGTTTTTCCACTCCATGTTTTGTCCGTCCAAAAATGAGTACCTTCGTAAATGTCGGCTGGAGAAGAAGATTGTGGAGTACTTCAAGTTTTTCTTCTTTCGGCCCAACTTTCACGATATCCTGGTCGACATTTTCTGAGGTCGCACGAGATTTGATAGTGATAGTCACAGGATCATTCAGAAATTTCTTGGCCAGCTCACTGATTTCTCTCGGCATAGTGGCAGAGAAAAAAAGTGACTGTCGTGGTGTTTTCATCAGCGCCACCAAAAATTTAATATCCGTAATAAATCCCATATCAAGCATGCGATCGACTTCATCGAGCACGATGTTATTGAACTCAGCAATATGCAATTTCTTACGCTCAATCAAATCTTTGAGCCGTCCTGGCGTACCGATGACAAAGCTCGGATCTCGCATGAGATTCCGTACCTGATCACCGATATGAGAACCACCGATACAGAGAGCAGAGCGCAACCCTGATCCAGCAGAGAATTTCCGGAGCTCCTCTTCGATCTGAAGAGCGAGCTCGCGTGTCGGAACAATAATAAGTGCTTTCTCAGTTTTGTGTTTAAATGTCTTGTGAATAAGAGGCAAAAGAAACGCCGCGGTCTTGCCCGTACCCGTGTTGGCTACGCCAATCAAATCACGCCCTTCGAGAATATGAGGGATGGCGCCATCCTGAATCGGGGTTGGGTGGATATATCCGCAACCAGCGATATTCTTTTTGAGCTTACTGTGTATTTCGAAATCAGCAAATTTATGCTTCGGATCATAAACTTCAGTCTCTGTCGTCTGAATCGCTTTCTTCACAAACTGCGAAAAATCCAATTCACGTGCGGCATGCTTCTGCTTATTCGTAGACCGTCTCGTAAAACGACCACCACCACTTCTTTGCGGGCGAGAACTCCCACCCATTTTCTTCTTGAACATTGTATCAATGTTACTGATTTAAGCCTTATCTCTCCCCTCGAAGAGACAGGGCTCTGTGAAAGGATAATGAAGCCTCTCAAAGAGAGACTTCCGAGTAAGATATCAATTAAAACAGAAAAAATGATATTTGTCAATATCTGGTACGCCATACCCATACGGGCTGGAAAAAAACAAAGAATATGCTATGATGGAAGAGGAAACAAACATAAATCATTCTATGCGAGAAGCTCAGAAAAATTTTCGCGGTGTTGAAGTTTTTTACAGAAATAAAGAGGTCTCCCTCATTTATTGCGACCCGCAAAAAGAATCAGATTTTTTACATATACGAAAAAGCAAAGATGGGTTTTCCTTTTCAGCCTCGCGAGAACAATTTCTCCTCAAATCAGCCCTTGGCCTCGTCGAGCGCCCCAACAAGATAGAAGGAGCAGCTATAAGCGAGCTGCCTAATGGGAAATACTTTCTCACCTATACCAAAAAGGATCTTACTGTCTCGCGGCTCTACGGTGCGCTCTCCAATAACGGACTTTCCTGGAAAAAAATCGGGGCACTCTCTGGCATCAATGCGTTCGGCGCGCTCGTTCCCGAATATGGCTTCGAACAACATTCCGTCCTCTATATAAGTGGGCGCTCCATCAAGGTCGCCGTTTCTGCTGATCTAAAGAAATGGAACGTCTTCCCTAGAGCAGTCCTCGACCCGCGTAAAAATTACTTCGATCATGGATCGCTTTCTGTCGGTCGCGCTTTCATGACGAGTGAGGGTATTGCGCTTTTCTATCTCGCGAAAAATATCCACAAAAAACTCTGCCTGGGAGCGGCGCTTTTCGACAAAAAAAGTCCAGGAAAAATCCTCTGGCGGTCTAATCATCCCCTCTGGGAACAGCCCGGGCATTGGAAAACCAACCGTATCCAACTTATCGGTATCGTTTCTATCAGGGGAAAATTCGTCGCGTATTTCCAAGAGGAGGGTGGAAAAATTTTTGCAGACACGCTCCGATACACCGCGAGTAATAGCCCGAAATTCCTCAAGAAAAAACCAGAGCGAAAAACAAAAATCGACAAAAAAGGGGTCGATGCCCCAGCTCTCAAGCGCTCCCCGAGTAATCCGATTCTCGAACCACGACCCGACAACCACTGGGAGGCCATGGCGACATTTAACCCCGCCGCTCTCTGTATCGACGATACCATCCATCTCCTCTATCGTGCCCAAGGATACGATGGACTTTCTGTGCTCGGCTATGCATCAAGTGACGATGGGACAACTATCCATGGACGCGAAATGTATCCGGCCTATGCACCTTCACAGGCCTTCGAAAAGCGTCCTTCTAAAAAACGTACGCACGATTTCTCCTATGTCTCCGGGGGTGGCTGGGGTGGCTGCGAAGATCCTCGCCTCTCAAAGATCGACGATACCGTCTATATGACGTATGTCGCGTTCAATGGCTGTCAACCACCAGGTGTTGCTTTAACATCTATTGATTTGGATGACTTCATCAACAAACGCTGGAATTGGAATGTCCCAAAACTCCTTTCACGTCCTGGTGTGATCCAGAAGAACTGGGTCCTCTTCCCGGAGAAAATCAACGGCAAGTTCGCTATCATGCATAGTATTTCTCCGCGTATACTCATCGACTATTTCGACGACCTCGATGCAGCCGATATCACGATAGACAGCTATCACAACGGGCATGCTGATGCTTGGCGCTGGGACAACATCATGCGCGGTGTCGGTGCACCGCCTATCCGTACTGACCAGGGCTGGCTCGTATTCTACCACGCTATGGATCGTCGGGACCCTGACAAATACAAAGTCGGTGCGATGCTCCTCGATCTCAAAAATCCCAAAAAAATTCTCTACCGTAGCCATCGGCCGATTCTCGAACCAACTGAGCACTACGAAAATGGCGGCTACAAATCTGGCGTGGTCTATGTCTGTGGCGCTGTCATTAAGGATGAAACACTGTTCGTCTACTACGGTGGCTCCGATAGATGTACTGCGGTCGCATCCTCTCCTATCGAAACATTCATACATCAGCTCATTTCTCACCAAGAAATCGACCTCCGAGTAACACCCCTGACTCCCTAACCACCCCCCTTTATGCTCCATGTGAAACGCTCAGAAGAAAACCCTCTCCTACTGCCAGATAGTCAGAACTATTGGGAAGATCTCGCCGCCTTCAACGGGTCCCCTCTCAAAGAAAAACAAACCGTCCATATGCTCTATCGGGCGCTCGGACACCCCGAACTCATCGCCGGAGCTTTCCTACCTCTTTCCACTATCGGACATGCCTCGAGCAAAGACGGGATTCACTTTGGCAAACACTCACAATTCATCATTCCGGAAGAAGCATGGGAAATCTACGGCTGCGAAGACCCACGCATCACAAAGCTCGGAGATTCGTATTATATTTTCTACACCGCCCTCGCGACATTCCCATTCACCCCAGCTGGCATCACTGTCGGACTCGCTATCACTGATGATCTGAAAACCATCCGGGAGAAACATCATGTCACGCCTTTTAATTCCAAGGCAATGACACTTTTCCCAGAAAAAATCAATGGCAAATTCGCCGCGCTTCTATCAGTCAATACCGACCAACCGCCATCAACTATCGCTCTCGCCACATTTGATACCGAAGAAGACATCTGGTCCAAGAAACATTGGACTACCTGGTACAAACACCTGCCCGAGCACGCTCTCGATCTCCGAAAACAACTCGGTGATCACGTGGAGATTGGTGCGGCCCCTATCAAGACAAAAGAGGGCTGGCTCCTCATCTATTCGCATATTTATCGATATGACACACCTGGACAAGTCTTCGGTATCGAAGCAGTTCTGCTCAATCTCGAGGATCCACGCGTCATCATCGGACGCACCAAGACTCCTCTACTCGTCCCCCAAGAAGAATACGAACACTACGGCATGATACCAAACATCGTCTTTCCCTCTGGGGCTTACCTAGAAAAAGATGATCTCCATATCTACTACGGAGCCGCCGATACCACAGTCTGTCGCGCGACACTCAGTCTGTCGGCCCTCATCCGCGAGATGCTCCATACGGAAAACCCTATCCGTTTCGAACGCGCACCGGAAAATCCTATTCTTAGTCCAATCCCCGAGCATGCCTGGGAATCAAAGATGGTTTTCAACCCAGCTGCCATCTACGACGAAGATGGTGTCACTCATCTCATCTATCGTGCCATGGGAGCAGATGATACGTCCGTTTTCGGCTACGCACGAAGCAAAGACGGCATCCATATCGACGAACGCTTCCCGGAACCCATCTATGTCCCCAGAGAGGATTTCGAACAAAAATACCATCCTGGCAATTCTGGCTGCGAAGATGCTCGCATCTCACGAATCGATGATACCTACTACATGTGCTATACCGCTTTTGATGGTAACAATCCGCCACGCGTCGCCCTCACCGAAATTTCCGTGCGAGATTTTCATACCCGTCGCTTTGACCGCTGGTCAACACCCGTGCTCATCTCGCCTCCTGGTATCGATGACAAAGATGCTTCTCTCTTTCCGGAAAAAATCAACGGACACTACGTGTTCCTACACCGTATCCAGCCCTCTATAGATCTCAACTACGTGGAAAGTCTCGAACACCTCGGTGACGATCATTTCCTCATCCGCAATCCCATCATGTTACCCCGTATCGGTATGTGGGATGATTTGAAGATTGGCCTATCTTCGTCACCGATCAAAACCAAGCACGGCTGGCTCCTCCTCTACCACGGAGTCTCCTCTATCGACCATGCCTACCGCGTCGGAGCTGCTCTCCTCGACTTGAAACACCCTGAGAAAGTCACTGGACGAACTCAGTCCCCTATCTTTGAGCCAGAAATGCCCTATGAGAAAGAAGGTATCGTCCCCAATGTCGTCTTCCCGTGTGGATCAGTCATCATCGGTAAAAAACTGATCATCTACTACGGCGGAGCCGATACCGTCATTGGGGTGGCATCCATAGAACTTGCCTCCCTCATGAAAGAGCTCCTCGATTAAAAAATAGGAGTTCTAGCAAGAAAAACAGATCCATTCGGATCTGTTTTTCTTGCAACCACACAATTCGTATTTCACAGCCAGCCTCGCCAAGAGTCTAGCCAGGCAAACCACGAGATGTAT
>CAYVHS010000006.1:0-29110 GCA_964451495.1 uncultured Bdellovibrionales bacterium
AATCAAAGCCGAATTCGTTATTCGTGCCGTAGGTAATATCAGCAGCGTATGCTTCGCGTCGCGTAATCGGTGTCAGGTTTTCCATCTCAACCGTGACAGAATCGTCATCCGATACTACAGACGTAAAGCGATACGAAATCCCCTGACCCACGATACACGCCGAAGAAAGACCGAGAAAATCATACACTCGGCTCATCCAACTACAGTCGCGTTTCGCGAGATAATCGTTCCCGGTCACCACGTGCACGCCTTTGCCAGAGAGTGCATTGAGATAAATCGGCAGCGTCGAAGTGAGTGTTTTACCCTCTCCTGTTTTCATTTCCGCTATCTTGCCCTGATGCAGCGTAATACCACCCAAAAGCTGTACATCATAATGCCGCTCACCGATAGCACGATGAGCCGCCTCCCGTACTACGGCATACGCCTCAGGCAGGAGATTATCCAGCGTTTCTCCTTTCGTAAAGCGCTCTTTGAATTCCACCGTCTTGCCTCTGAGCTCTTCATCAGAAAGACTCTGTATAGCTCCTCCGAATGAATTTATCTTTTCCACAATCGGCCAGAGCTTCGTCACCTCACGTTCATTCGATCCGAACAATTTTTCCAAAAATAACATAGAGTAAGAAGTTCAAAAGATAAAAGGAAGAAGGCGAAAACATATCCAAAAAATACCAAAAGGAACATAACAGAAGTATTCTATCAAAGACGCTCTCTCTCGTCAAAAGAAAAAATCACTTACATAAGGGATTTTTTCTTTCATTTGATAAACAACCTTACGACAAGCCGACAAGATGTGACCCGAGGTTTCATCACAAAGAGGATGAACATACCACGCCACAGTCCATTTAACGGTACCTATATCCACATCAAATTCTGCGTTGAAAAACAAACGTGCACCGCTGACGCGGAATAATAAAAAAAATAAAACCGCAAAAAAAGAGTATTCTTCCTAAAGAAAGGATTAAAAACATGTAGCTGTCGCCATTCTTATCCAAAGAATAAGCAGACCCCATCCGGTTATTAGGCCAGATAAAATATAAGCAAACACAACGAGAGTTTTTGATTTCACTAGAAATCCAAGCTTAACTAAAAATTCAAAAACAAATTTGAAAGCAAGATACAAAAAGAAGAAAGCTAGTCCTGCTAATGACAGAATCACTCCCGATTCAATCAGTTGGCTAGTAATTGACGCATCAAGCGAGCCACAAGCATCCACTTTCTGCGGGAGAAAAATTAAAAGAAATACTCCAAACCAAATGGCTATCCTAAGCATATTTTTTTCATTTAAAAGCCCTAAAACCGAGCCGATTCATCAACAACAGTCTTTTTCTTGATAGAACGCTTACCACGAAGCTCTAAATCATGACTCTTGTTCTTATGCTTATCAATTTGCACCTCAAGCTCATCTATAGCAATATCTGTCGAGCCCTCTACGCTTTCAGTTGTGTTCTCAGAACGATAGAGGTTATATGGTGTTTTCACCATCACTTCAACACGAAACTTCCCTTTCTTATCCTTTTCTACCTCGATCTCAAAGAGACTCACAGGGTCCACAAGTTTTTCGATTCTTCCCAGTCTTTTGCTGATATATTCTTGTGTCCGATCATCGATTTCAACTCCTCTGAACAAAAATCGCGTATTCATATCCTTTGTATCTTACTAATTACTCTCTCCCTAGTATCAGTACTCAATGTAGAGGCTTTTTCTTCTATATGCCATAGGCCCCAGAAAGTGTCGTCAAAAGAAACGGGATGGCAAACATGATACCGATAAGCGGTAAAACAAACATGACCACCGATGCGATAAGCGTCCAAAGAAAATACTTCCGTGTTTTTTCGACCGACACATATATAGCATCGATCTTCATTTCCTGTGCTTCTAATTTTTTCAGAATAACTTCATCCATATACAAGAATAAATAATTATTGACCTAAAATCCTGCCATCTGGACTTCTTCCTGGAGCCGTACGCCAAATTCGTCACGCACTTTTCGCTTTACGAGACTCGAAAGCATGATAATATCTTCTGCAGTAGCGTCTCCAGTATTCACTAGATAATTGGGGTGTTTATCGCTAATCATCGCACCACCAATCCTCTTGCCACGAAGTCCAGCATGGTCAATGATCCAGCCAGCGGGAAGCTTGTCATCTTTCGGCGCTGCTCCGGTATCTTTCTCAAACTCTTTACGTAGCACCTCGTTCATCACTACTGGATTCATGAAAAACGATCCGGCACACTTGGCAGTCTGTGGATGTTTGGCCTCACGCTTGGCTATGGTTTCCTTGATAATCCTTTCCAGAGTATCTTTGTTGCCGGGAGTCAACTTGAGTTCTGCAGAAATAATAATCAAATTGGGATTCTGCTTAAAATGACTCATACGATATGCAAAACCACATTCCTCCCGACTATATTCTTTGATCATTCCTGTATCCTTCACGAATACTTTGACCGAAACGATAGCCTCTCCAATTTCCGTACCAAAAGCACCCGCATTGCCACGAACAGCTCCCCCGACAGATCCCGGGATTCCGGCCAGATTTTCTATCCCCGCAAGGCCAGCATCCTTGGCTGCCCATACGATATCAGAAAGTGTCATCCCCGCACCACAGAGTATTATTTCTCCAGAAACATTGATCCCACCATCATTCATATGAATAACGAGCCCAGAAAAACCCGCATCCGAAAAAAGCATATTACTGCCACCACCAAAAATACAAACAGGTAAATGATGAGTATCAGCAAACTCGAGAGCTTCAACTAATTCAAGCGCTCCCCTGACTTCGATGAAATAATTGGCATTACCACCGATATGAAACGTCGTCAATGGCGCGAGCGGGACATTCCTCTTCAGGTTAATCATAAGAAAATTTTAAGACTCAGAGTGTATACGCGCCAATCGATGAGAAATTTCCCACACATTACCAGCGCCTAGCGTAATAATAACATCTTGCCGTCCCATTGTCTTCTCGAATTTCTCGATAATCTGATTGGCGGCCGAAATATATTCTGCCCTACCCGGGAAAAACCGATTGATAAGAGTAACTATATCTTCAGACGAGACTCCTCCCTGCTCTTCACGAGCGCTACCATAAATAGAAAGGAGTGTCACTTCATCCGCCATATCGAAACTCTGGGCAAAATCAGTCAAAAAGGCCTTGGTGCGAGTAAATGTATGCGGGTGAAACACAACGCGCAGGCGCCTATCAGGATACAAATCCCGAAAAGCCTTGAGAGTCACGCGGATTTCTTCGGGATGATGAGCATAATCGTCATAGATAAGCGCTCCATACCGTTCACCGATAAACTCAAAGCGTCGCTCTGTTCCAGAAAATTTCTCAAATGCCATACGGACTCGTCCAATATCCTGCTTGAGAAACAATGCAAGGGCGAGTACTGCTGTCGCGTTCTGCGCATTGTGTTCGCCTGCAAGCCTCAACTGAAAAACACCGAGACTTTCTTCGCCATGCGTTACAGAAAATGTTTGTTTTGCCGCATCTTTTTCGCCGACAAAACCCATTTTTTCTGGTACATAATCATGAATCTGAAAATCTGCCCCCGCCACGAATCCGTAAGATATTTTGCGACACTTTGCCGATGCTACTACTCGCACAATATCAGCTGAGTCATTACAATACACCAACACCCCATGCCTCGGAATACGTGCGACGAATTCCCGAAACACCGTCAAATAACTCTCTCTATCAGGAAAGTAATCAGGATGATCCCAATCCACACTCGTCAGAATGACTGCGTAAGGAGCGTATTCCGCCAGCTTATTCTGATATTCATCTGCTTCCACTACGAGATACTCCCCAGACCCAAAGAGAGCATTACCCTCCCAATTCATGATACGACTCCCCACAATAGCCGAGGGATCCGCCCCACAAAAGCGTAGCGTGTCGGCAAGAAGCGCGCTCGTCGTCGTTTTGCCATGTGTCCCACAAACCGCCAAGGCGAGCTTCTCTCGCGTAAGTTTCCCGAGAGCTTCTGGATAACTCAGCACGGGGATACCGATTTCACAAGCCGCTTGCAATTCATGGTTCTTTTCTTTGGAATATGCCGTCGAATAGATGATGGCCTGCGAGTCTTTCGGGATATTTTTTGGATCGAAACACTCCGCATAGTTCACTCCCAATTTTTTCAAGATACTATCCGTAAAAAATACTTCTTCCGTATCCGAACCTGTCACTCGGACACCCTGCCGAGTAAGCAATTCGGCAAGCGCTGTCATGCCAGCACCCTTGATACCAATCATGTGAATTTTCTTGAAATGAGACAGATGTTGATCAACCATAACACATCGATGCTTACTTAAATACGTATATCACTTATCCCCGACGAAGCATGATGAGATCATGGATGCCGAGCGCAATCGCATCGGCTGCGTCTGGATGATAAAAAGAAGCTATCTTTTCGCTCATGGAAACGCGTACTTCCGGATGGTCGATAAGTTCTGCTAATTTCTCTAGAAGCATATGCGTGCCCAGATTTGCCTCTTCAAGCACCAACGCTCCGCCGATTTCCGCTATATCGTACGCGTTCATCCGTTGTTCGTCATTAGCAGCACTAGCCAAAGGAACAAGTATCACCGATTTTTTTGTGGCGGCAAGCTCGGCGATAGACGAAGCACCCGAACGAGAAAGCACAATAGAGGAAAGCGCCAAAGCATCAGCGAGATCTTGTACCGAAAGAAATGGAAGAGCTACATAGCCACTCGTCCCAAGCGTTATGCCGTATTCCTCAACAGCATTTTTCACCACTTCGTAATGCTCGGATCCTGTCTGGTGGATAATCTGAATGTTTTTTTCGAGCAAGCTAGGCAGGATACGGAGCGTCGCCTCGTTGAGAGCCGCTGCACCTTGGCTTCCTCCGAGCACAAGGAGTGTCAATTTTTCTTCTGAAAAAGCATACTGAGCGAGAGCACGTGATTTTTCGCCAGATAAAATCTCTTCTCGCACCGGATTGCCGGTGAGAGCAGTCTTCTCCTCTGGGAAGTACTGGTGCGCACTCGGGTAGGCAATAGCCACCCGTGACGCAAATCGAGCGAGGAAACGATTGGCTCGACCAGCCACCGCATCAGAATCATGGATGACGATGGGAATGCGATAAATCCAGGCAGCCAGCACAACTGGCACAGAGGCCGATCCGCCCTTGGAAAAAACAGCTTCAGGCATAAAAAAGAGCAAGTGCCAAAGTGCCTGAATAAACCCAATAGGAATTCTGAAGAGATCAACAAAATTGAGAAGCGAAAAATACCGACGCCATTTCCCAGTCAAGATATATTTTGTGGGAATATTTTCTGCCGCCATAGCCTCGCTTTCGAAACGTCCGCGCGAACCAATAAAGAGAAATTCGACTTCTCCTGGAAATTGCTTCTTGACAGAGCGCGACACGGCAATGAGCGGAAACGTATGTCCGCCCGATATTCCTCCGGTAAGTACGACACGGAAAATGTCATTGTTCATAAAATCAAAACATGCTGAGTATTACGCTTTCAGTGTAGAATGCTTGCTTATATTAAGCAAGATTCCCACCGCGGCCAAAAGACCAGCGAGCGATGTGCCTCCGTAACTCACAAAAGGCAGCGGGATGCCCGTGAGAGGGATAAGTCCAGTAATAGCAGCGATATTGATAAACGCCTGAAAAACGATCCAGGAAACAATGCCGACGGCTACTAATTTGCCAAATTCATCTGGTGCTCCAGAAGCGATACGAAAGCCTCGCCACGCGATATACAGAAAAAGCAAAACGATAACCGTCGTCCCCATAAACCCGAGCTCTTCTCCGAGTACAGCGAAAATAGAATCGGTCACAGGTTCTGGCAAATAATTGAATTTCTGCCTGCTTTGTCCGAGTCCTGCACCAAATAATCCTCCTGCGCCGATAGCGAGCAGTGCCTGAGTCATCTGATATCCGAATCCCAAAGGATCATGCTCAGGATTCATATAAACCAAAAAGCGCTGCAAGCGATACGGAGCCGTCTTGATAAGAATAAAAAGAAAGGCGAGTCCTCCCATAAAAAGATACGCGATATGCGCAAGACTTGCCCCAGAAGCGAAGAAAATAGAAAGCGATATCAGAAAAATAAGACCAAGCGTTCCGGTATCAGGCTGTTTGATGATGAGGAAGCCCACTACCGACATGAGCGCGAGGAAAGGAACAAAACCCTCGAAAAAATCCGCAGTTTTTGCTTGTCCTTTGCCCGCCAACCAAGCAGCCAGGTAGAGAATAATAGAAAGCTTCATGATTTCGGATGGTTGAAAAGAAATCGGTCCGAGCTGTACCCACCGCGCCGCACCGTAAACCGTCGTACCGAATCCCGGTATAAAGACAAGTACGAGAAGTCCGAGAGCGATAAAAAAGATTGGTACGACAAATCGCTGCCACACGTGATAATCAATCCGCTGGAAAACATACAAAAAAACAAGTCCTACCCCGAGCCCGAGCAGCTGTTCTTTGAAAAAATAATATTCATCACCGAAACGCACCTTGCCATACACGACCCCTGCACTTGCAACCATCATAAGACCGACACAAAGGGTCAAAAGAATGACAAACAACAATTTATGGTCGATATGTTTCATTGATTTCTTTTTTTGGTCATCTGTTCCGATTGCTCCTTTCTCCATTTCTCTATTTCACCGTGATGGCCGGAAAGCAAGACTTCCGGCACGCACATCCCTCGAAAGTCTTCTGGCTTGGTATACTGCGGATACTCGACTACTCCTACTTCTGCATGCGATTCTGTCTCGGCGCTCTCGGTATTGCCGAGGACTCCCGGTATGAGCCGGGCTACTGCATCGGTCACCACCATCGCGGCGATTTCCCCTCCTGTCAGCACATAATCCCCAATAGAGAGCTCTTCATCGATGAAGTGTTCCGCGATGCGCTCATCGATACCCTCATACCGACCACATACCATAATCAGACGATCGTATTCCTTCAAACGACGAGCATCCGCCTGTGTAAATACCTTCCCTTTGGCTGAAAAAAGAATAACTCTTGTTTTCTGCTGCTTGTTGGCTGTTGACTGCTTTCTACTGACTGCTTCGATGGCTTCAGCCAAAGGCTCTGGCTTGAGCACCATCCCTGCTCCACCGCCGTAGGGTGTATCATCCACGGTCTTGCGTACATCATGCGTATAATCACGCAGATTGTGAGCCCGAATCTCGATCAGCCCATCCTCTTGTGCACGCTTGAGCATCGACACCCCGAAATATGATGAGAAACTCTCGGGAAAAATTGAAATAATATCAAAACGCATAAAAATAAATGACAAAGCTCAAATAGCAAATACCAAATCAATGACAAAAACCCTAACATCAAATCCCCAATTTAATCATTTCTACTTAAGATTTGATTTGTCATTTGAAATTTGGATTTTAACATTTATATAATTATATCACAAAAAAAGCCTCTAAAAAAGCAAAACCGCTACCACGAATGTTCCCGTAGTAGCGGCAAAATGATGTTTTCTCAGTAATTAGAAAAGGGATAGTACTCTCCTTTGTTTTGAAGGCGGAAAAATCGCTATAAACTCAATATTTGATGCACCTGCATCATGAGTATCTGGGTCATAAAAAGCAATGACCATGTCAGAAAAAAGGTTTTTTATTCCATTAAGAGCTCTTCCTTCGATATAATATTGACCCGTGAGATGATTATCAACCATTGCAGCGCCATAAATCTCGAGACGGCAAACTAAATCATTCTCTCCCCGGTTAACCTTTACGATATGCCCAATAACATAAGGGTACTGATTTATCCGCGTGGCCCAGTTAAGTTTCTTGAACAGGGTCACAACCTTCAAAGTAAAGACGAAAGAAAAAAAGAGCGCGAAGAGAATAGCAGTAACAAGAAATTTGTCGCTAAGACTCTCTACGCCCGGGGTCATCAGCATCACCAACAAGCACGGTATAAACATCACAAAAAAGTACTCGATTCTGAAGCGAACACATCGCTTCACTTCTCGAACAAGAGCCCGATTGAGATTCGTCATCAGAGCAGAATAGCTATTGAGAACAAAGTTGCTGCCGATACAGAAAAGAATCAGGATCAACACCGTACCGCCAACTACTATCAAGTTATCATTCATGAAAAATCTCCTCTCATTACATTAAATTGGTAAATAACTTTCCCGCTCTCTTGAGTCAATTGGTCTCGGCAGGAGGCAAGGAGTATGAGGGGCACATGCGCATACTCCTTTTCTCCTGCCCAGAAACATATCTGCTTCTGGCAAGATATTGTTCACTTTTTACTGAATGATATCGCTCAGTACCGTATCCCGATTGAGATCGAAACTTTTTTCTTCTTTCGTACCATCTTTGTGAACGACAGTCACATGCACCGGGATACTATCCATTCCTGGCTGCTTCTGGATTTTGAGATCATACCATGTCTGTTCGATATTTTTGGGCAAAGCATATTCGAACGTAACTGTTTTCTCAGAATCAATTGGTACCTGGATGAGTGTTCCGAAATATTTCTTGCCCATGAATTCACCAAACACTGGGTCTTTGGCGTTACCTGAGACTTTATTGAGATAGCTCCCTTCTGGCACATAAACACGCAGAAACGTCTGATAGTCTTTGACAAACCAATCTTTCACCTTGGCTGTGTGTTTATAGGTCACTGCCAAAAGCGCTTTGGGTGTTTCTGCTGAGAGGTCTATCGTGTAATCATACGCACGATCGATATAGTAGTCGCTTTTGAACGAGTTGAGGTTCGCATCGACGAGAAAAAGAAAATCATCTCTCCATGTCCGATCGAATGCTCCGTCCCAACCGGCCGCCACTACATCGGACTGTAACGTCTCATCTCGGAAAAATATCTGAATATCTTTCTGGTGAAGATCGGCGAGCACCACATGGAAAAGTTCGTACTTCTTCGGGAGAGAGAGTGCTTTGACCCGACTCAAAATTTCCATACCGAGAATGCCCATGACAGATTTGCGTTCGCCAAAAGCGATATCTTGCTTGAGATACCCCTGCTCTACCTGATATTCAAGATCGATAATGGCATTTTCGGCACCATAGGTCCCTGGGAAACCAGCGATTTCGATCGGTCCTGTGACCGAGAGAAACGACGAGAGCACATTGGCCGTCACAGCAATAACACCATCGAACTGCTCGGCTCCTTGTCCCATGTGATAGAAATCCTCGGCCTGCCGCGCGTTCGTCAGATAATCCGGAGCATAGTTGGAATCACGCATCTTCCATGACTTGATACCGAGCGTTTCCTGCATGGGATACGGTGGCGTGACGGTGTCCGGGATACGACCATCGAAATTGCCGATATCATGCACCGCAAAATGAGTGATGTGTCCGTCGCGCACCTTGAGAATACCGAATGATCCGATGAACCCGCCCCCCGGGCGAAGCTCGAGGTTGTTCTGAAAAAGAATGAGAAATATCTTTTCTTCGCCATCTGTATCGAGCAAGGAATCAGCCAGCGACACCACCGTATCAAGATCCGTCTTCATCTCCTGTTTGACCGGCAGCATACCGAGCAGTCGCCTAAGACTCTCTAAATGTCCATTCTTCACCTCCCAAAAAACAAACCAGCCAGAAAGAAAGATGATAGATACGACCAGGAAGCTCACCCAAAATTTCGTAGAACGTTGTTTCATAGGGTTCTTATATTCATTTACTTACCACCAGCCAACAGTTGATTGAGACGACGTTTGTATTCTTCTGCGGTTGGTTCACCTCGCGGCTCGAGCACGACAGGGGCCACTTGTTCTCCAAAAGTCTTGTTGAGAACAACTGATTCCTTGCTGATTTCATGCTCTCCTCGAGTGGGGAAATCTACCGAGTCCTCAATCGGAGAGGTTTCTTCAAAGGTGAATGGGAGCGGCTCATCAGATACAGGCAAATCGATACCATCATCAGCCACTGGCAGATTCGACGGTGCCTTTGCCTTTACAGATGGTGCCCTGGTCTCCGAAACTTCCTCTTTTATTTCCTGATATTGCGTTTCGAAAGAAAGTGTCGTCGGCTTGGATGGGATAAATTTTCGCGGATCGATATACGGAACAGATTCACCTATATCATAGGTAGTCTGATCCTGTTCGAACACTTCTCTGTTCAAAAAATCAGACTGTGCCGGCTGTCGTTTTTTGCCGAAAAAAGTAGGAGATATACTCAAAAGAAAAAAGAAGAAACCCGTGATTGCGACAGCTGATACCACGCTCGTGAGTATATACACCACTGTACGGTCCACTATCGTCTTGGTTATCGGCCCGTCGACAATACGCAGATCAATATCAGTTTTCACATCATAATAAAACCCCGAAAGCGACAGGATAGTCTGCACGGTCTGTCTGGCCAACGCCTTGGCAGCTTGCGGTTCATCGGCACGAGCACGAATTACGAGCACACTACCCTGCCCGTCTCTCGTCACCTTCACCATTTCATTCCAAAAGGCTTTTCGCTTATCCTGTGTCATCCCGAGAGAGACATCATCGATCAGATCCGTTTCTGAAAGTAAGCGATCATAAAAAGAGAGGTTCCGCGAAAGCGAAGCGAGCGTGTCTGCTACCTGGTTCGTATCAACTGATGCAGACTTCCTGATAACCAAAACAGACATCTCGGTCTCATAGCTGCGGAATGTGTCGAGCCAAAATAACGCCGATGCAAACATCACGAAAAAGAGCGTTACCAAAAACAAACGCCCCTTCGATGCCCAGAGGGTGAGGAAATTATTTTGATTCATGTGCGTAGTGTTCTTTGATGCCTCTGCTTCTCACGAGATCTACATATACTCCCAGTGTCTTTTCCGCGATAGCGTCCCAACTGTAATACTGTACGATCCGAGCCTTGGCTATCCGACCAATCATGTCGGCCTCTTCTGGACGATTGACATAATACGCCAGCTGCTTTTTCAGATCCTCCACATTTTTCGATTCGAACATAACGCCAGCATCATGTCTGATCGCCTCGGTATTAGCAGGAATATCGCTCACGATTGGCATAACACCATATCCCATGGCTTCGAGCAACGCGAGTGACAGCCCTTCATCTTCTGAAGGCTGGACAAATATCGCTGCGTGCGAAAAGAGCGCTGCCAGATTCTTGCCGCCCTGCTCTCCGAGAAACAAAATATTTGGATGACCCTCGCTCATCACCCTGAGATACTGTTCGTATTCGGGCGTATTAGCATGAGTCCCCACGATTACCAGTTTGAAATTATTGGGAAGTTTGTTTTTCTGTTCCAACTCACGGAAGGCCTTGATAAGATAATGAATGCCTTTGTGTTCGACGAGACGGCTCACCGACAGCACATACCGTTTTGGACGAATGCCCCATTGATTAAGAGGTGTGGTATCCGATTCATAATCGACTTCAGCGCCATTGGGAATCATGGTGAAATTTTTCCCATACGTCTCTTTGGCATACTGGGCCAACATTTCACTGATCACAATAGTTTTCTCCGGTATCGTACAGATAGCCCATTCTGCAAAATGCAGAAAAAGACGAGCGATGACATTCCATTTCTTGTGGAAATAATCCCGGCTATGAAATGTAGCAATCACATGAGTACCTGGCTTGAGAAATCTCGGGATAACAGCGAGGATGCTCGGACCAATCGAATGGTAGTGAATGACATCGTAATGATGAAACAACGCATGCATCGTCGCAAAAAAGGTATGACTAATAGCATCCAAGTGTTTGGTATTGATGCTCGGCACATGAATCAGTCTGACGCCTTCAAACTCTGTCATCTGGGGGCTCGTATAGTGCGAGCGAACATAGACAGAAACATCGTGCCCCGAAGCGGCCAGGCGTGTCGAAATCTTCTCAACGTGCTTTTCAACACCGCCGGAGATGGCTGGTATACCTTTTTGCCCGATGAAAGCTATTTTCATATCCGGTAGTAGAACTTGGACAGTTCTTTTACACTATTTAAACTCAACTCATTTTTGCTTTTTCTCACACTTCTGAACTCGTACGATGTTTTCTCTGGAGAGTCCGGTCAAAGTTTCACGACCGGACATATGCTTTTTCTATAACGAAACCGATAACGACCAACCTTAGAAGCCACGGACGACGGCTGAGATGCTGCCAAGATTATTTCCTTCGAAGCGACTCTCATTGATACCGATTCCGAAAGAAAGATTGCCAAACTGAGTCATCCCTGAAGTTGTGCGTCCCAAACGAGCGACGCCATAGCGGTCATTGTTTATGAGAGAAGTTCTCTTGAGTTCAATCGTTCCAGTTTTTCCGAAAGCGCTCACTTCCATACCCTCACGCTTGTTGTCTCGGAAACTATTTTTTTTCCCGTAAATTGAAGCGTCATCTAAAATAAGCTTGGCGCCACTGCCCTTATTGCTGTTAATACGATTGTCGGCGAGATATGCTTTCATCCCCGCAGCCAAATCGATACCATCACTTCCGTTGTTACGAATAGTACTATTGATAATAACGATATCGCGTTTCTCGGCGTAAATTCCTGTACGATCATTATCGCGAACTTCCGCGTCATCGATCAGTACACGATGATTCTTATCACGAGAAGCGGAATCGATATGGATACCGTCACGATTGCTTTTTTTCACTACAACATGAAAAATCTTCGCTTTCGCATCTTCAAGAACGCGCACGCCGTGCCGACCGCCCTCAATAGTCAAATGATTGATCTCAGCATCGTCTTTCATTTCCACTGTCGGTTTATCATCGTTATCAGCCTTGATTACGACGTCACCAACATCTTTCTTGATGCCAAACAGTTCAACATTTTTCGGAATGGTGATATTTTCTTTGTATGTTCCCTTGGCAATAAAGACTTCCGTGCCACTTTTAGCCTCTTTCAAAGCACGAGAAATACTGTGATACGGATGTGAAGAGGTACCATTCTCGCTCCCCTTGGCGTCCTTATCTACGAATATCTGCTTGCTGCTACCAAAAACAATAACTGGGACAACCAAAAGGATGACAAACAGAGAACCGAGAAAAACCTCTCTAGAAAGCCAAAATTTACGGGGATTCATATGACACATTCCTTAATACTTAAACATCGTATAGTAGCAAATTTTTAGCTTTTTGTCAATAGGAAGAAGACTTGGTACAATAATGGGTATGAAGCTGAAAAAACCTACATTTTAGGCCAAATTTTTCAAAAAAACTCTTACGTTCTTAATCCTCATTAATAAAATTTTCTATGCATCTCGAATCACTTTTTTCACCTCGTTCTATCGCTATTATCGGTGCATCCACTAAAGCCGGTAGCGTCGGATGGACCCTCACCGAAAATCTCCTCAAAAACGGCTACAATGGAAAGGTCTACCCCGTCAATCCCAAGGTAACTACATTATTTGATCTCCCCTGCTACGCGAGCGTCTCCGCTATTTCGGATGAGATAGACCTCACCATCATCATCGTGCCAGCAGCGATTGTCCCGGCCGTCCTTCGCGAAGCAGGCATCAAGGGAATCAAAGCGTCCGTCATCATTTCTTCCGGCTTCAAAGAAACCGGCGAAGTCGGACAGCGTCTCGAAGAAGAGATCGCGGCCGTCGCTCGCGAATATGACATCGCACTCCTCGGACCTAATTGTCTCGGTTTCCTCCGTCCAAGTATTGGCCTCAATGCTTCTTTTGCAAAACAGATGCCTCTCTCGGGAGAAATCGCTTTCTTTTCACAAAGCGGCGCACTCTGCACCGCTCTTCTCGATCTCACGGCCGAAGAAGGACTCGGGTTCTCCTATTTTGCAAGCGTCGGCAACAAAGCTATCATCGGAGAAAATGAACTCTTGCAATCCTTTGCCCAGGATGAACAAACCACAATATTGAGCTTCTATACCGAGGGCATCACTGACAGTCGGACTTTCATCGAAACTGGTCGAGCCCTCATCAATCGCTCTCAGCCGAAACCCGTCATCGCACTCAAATCGGGCACGACTCCTGCTGGTACAAAAGCCTCTGGTTCACATACCGGTGCTCTCGCCGGCAGTGACGCCGCCTATCAATCTCTCTTTAGGCAGGCCCGCATGATTCGTGCAGAAAAACTCGAAGATCTCATACATCTACTCCGCGTATTCTCACACAATCCTCTTCCTCGTGGCGGACGCCTCTCTATCATCACTAATGCCGGAGGACTAGGCGTTCTCGCTACCGATGCCGCTATCTTACATGGACTCGAAATGGCCAAGCTTTCATCTGAAACAGAAGAAAAACTCCGTAGCGCGCTTCCTCTGGCAGCCAGTGTCCATAACCCGGTAGACGTACTCGGTGATGCCCTCTCGGACCGCTACCATGCCGCTATCGAGGCTGTAGCGGCTGATGATGCTACCGATATGCTCCTCGTCATCGTTACCCCACAAACCATGACAGAAGCCAAAAAGACTGCTGAAGCTATCGCCGACGCCAAGAAGCGCTTCGAAAAACCGATAGTGGCTGTCTTTTCTGGAAAAGATTCTCTCGAAGAAGGACTGGCTATCCTGCGTAGAAACGCTGTCGCTACCGTACCTTTCCCAGAGGCCGGAGCAGAAGCGCTCGCCGCGCTCGCGCAAATCACCAAATGGCGCAAAGATTTTTCTGTAACTCCGTTCTCTTTCGATGATATCAATCGAGATGCTGTCATCGATATTTTTTCCCGAGCCAAAGATGCGGGTCGGACAACACTCTACGAAACAGAGGCGGCTTCCGTCTGTCGGGCCTATGGATTCCCTTTTCTCGAAAATCATTTCGTACAAAGCGAAGCAGAGGCACTCCTGGCAGCACGATCTATCGGCAAGCCCGTTGCGCTGAAAATCGTCTCACCAGATATCATCCACAAATCCGACGCAGGAGGAGTACTCCTCGGCATCGATCCGGAACAGGCGGACCAGGGCTATGCGACACTCATGACTCAAGTAAAAAATAGTATGCCAGAGGCTCGTCTCGAAGGCGCGCTCGTCGTCGAAATGGCAGAAACAGGCGGACAGGAAATAATCCTCGGGATTAAGAAAGAACCTGGCCTCGGCAGTCTCATCATGGTCGGTCTCGGCGGTATCTATGTCGAGACCTTCAAAGATGTTGCTTTCCGCTTCTCGCCGATGACCCAGGAAGATGCTACAGAAATGATTCAGGAACTCAAAAACTTTCCTATCCTCGGCGGCACTCGTGGACAAACAGGGATTGATATCGCCGCACTTACTTCATACATTGGTCGCCTCTCTCGACTCGCCTCAGATTTTCCAGAAATCGAAGAACTCGATATCAATCCACTCCTTGTCTTCACGGATGCGCATTCTTTCCGGGTGCTGGACGCTCGTATTCGATTGAAAGACTCGACCACTGTCTAAAATCTGAATAAAAAAGACGGGCAAAGGGATATTTCCCTCTGCCCGTTTTGTCATTTCATACTTCAGAATGATTTCGGCGCCCGAATAGTGACGAATTGTCCTTTGGTGTCACCATACCAATCCGACACCCAGGCCTCGCAATTATTCTTCTGACAAGACTTGTCATAGCCGTTATATGGGGCAGCTGCATCACGCCAATAGTCAATACCGAGCTCGAGCCGTGCTGCACCATGTATCTTCGTCTCGACTTCAACAAAATAATGCGCACCAGGACGAGCCGCAGAACGAGGCGCTGTCCAGGCATGATAGACACGCAGACTCGCTTGTCCAGGATCAATACGCCATGCGCCGTCTTGTATCATATCGATAGCCATATCCGTCGACCCTTCTGTTTCTCCGAACCATGTAGGCACCCGAGGGAACAAACCACTTTCGACAGCTTTGGCCGCTTTCATTTCACTTACGAACTGAATGTCTTTGATTACCGTTTCAGATCCAGATTTATCCCGTTCAATCAGTTTCATCGAACGTATTTCGATGACTGCCGGAACCTTACCCGGCATACAAGGCAGAGCCGAAACAACATTGATCCATCCGACAACAGATGAAAAAGCCTCTGGAGGTGTCGGCACAAAGATAGACTCCTTTTGCCAGATAGCACCATGAGGAACCCGTTCGAGATTACTCGCCAAACGAGGCGCGACTTTACAAACGATAGACGTCGCAGTACTTTCCTGAAGAGCATAAGCAGCTCCGCTCAAAAGCAAGACGACAGCCAAGAACACCAGCTGGATTGTGCGAAAACTCTTCTTCATGATGAGATTCTCCTATTGTTAAGGAAAGGATGATTGAGTTATGTCAAATATGACGCTACAGGATAACACATTCTGAAAAAATGTCAAGGGTTAGCACCCTCCCTACCCCTGCTTTGAAGCCAGAAGATTTTCGTATATATCGAGCATGCGCGACATGAAAGACACTTCTGTAAGGTCTGCTACGCTTTTCTTTGCCTGCTCACGGAGAGTATCGAGCGGCAATACATCAAGAGACTGGATTACCCCTGCCAATGCCTCTCTATCGCCAGCCTCAAACAGTAGGCCATTTTCCCCATGACGAATGCGTTCGACTATACCCCCTCTATTCGCCGCGATAACCACGGCTCCCGACTGCAAACTCTCAATGAGTACATAAGGGAAATTTTCATACCAAAAAGAGGGCAACACGATAGCCGCTGCCCTTTGCTTCAATCGTTCCAAATCATCCCCGTACAAAGAACCAAAAAATTGCACTCTTTCGCTTATCCCCAATTCCACGGCAAGCTCCTCCAATCGTTTGCGATCAGGACCATCCCCTACTATCCAGGCCTTCTTCCTGGGTAGCAAGACAAGAGCCTGAAGCAACGTCTCTACGCCCTTCTCGATAGACAGTCTCCCAAAAAAAAGAAGCGAGTCTGATTCGTGTTCTACAGCAGCGGGCTCTGTCGTGAGTGTAGTAAGCGGGTTAGGTACGTATACAATCTCTCGCTTGAATCCCAGTTCTTTGAATTTCCCGATGAGGAATTGACTCGGCGCGATAAACTCATCAACTTTATCATAACTTCCAAGAAGGGCGTGTAGCCATTTCTCCAGTACGCAGACAATGCTTTTTGGCACAGAATCTTTCACGCATGCGTCCACGATGCAGCGAAATCCCGAAGTATGCTCCCATATTTTTCCACCGACAAATAAGCTATAATTAGGACAGACAAGCTTGTAGTCATGGAGCGTCATAACGATGGGGATATGCCTCTTCTTGAGAGGCCAAAAAATAGATGGGGAAAGCTGGTGATAGATGTTGTGAACATGCACGATATCCGGATGAAAATCATCCAAAAGCATTTCCAGTTTTCGCTTGGCCTCAACATTAAAAAGTATCTTGCCCACGAGAGAAAGTTTTTTCTGAAGCGATATCCGCTCATCCTGATACTCAGCATTTTCGACAAAATACTTCTCCCATGGAGTCTCGCGATTGTCTGGATGCTGCATGGAAAAAAAGGCAACTTCGTGGCCCTGATACTCGAGCATGCGCGCCATATCAAAATAAGCGCGCTCGGCACCGCCCTTCAAAAAATGATATTTATTGATCAAAAGTATCCGCATTGACTTATATCAAGACTCGTGGCATTATAATATAGATTTACTTTTTCCGCAATATGGACAATTTTCACCCTCTCAAACGCTACGCTGACACCATCTCACAGAGAAGTCGTGCGAAAAAATTCTCGCAGTTTCTCAGTCTGACCGCACCACAGCCAGACGAAACTATCATCGATGTCGGTATCAATACGGAGGAGTATTCCGAAAGCGACAACTATCTCGAAAAATACTATCCCCATCCTCATAACATCACCGCTCTGGGTCAGGGCGATATGAGCACCTTCGCCAAGCGCTACTCGGCAGTCCAGAGCGTTTCGGGAGATGGCCGTGCCCTCCCCTTTGCCGAAAACGCTTTCGCCATCTCGTATTCCAATGCCGTCATAGAGCATGTCGGTGGGTATGATGACCAACTCCAATTTCTCAAAGAACTGGTGCGCGTAGCCAAACGAGGTTATCTCACTACGCCCAATCGTTTGTTTCCCATCGAAATCCATACCCGGATACCACTCCTCCATATTCTCCTCCCGAAAAAAGCTTTCGACACTGTACTCAGATGGGTCGGTAAATCTTGGGCAACTGACGACTATATGAACTTGCTCTCAGAAGAAGACATCCGAACGCTCTTGAGACATGCTAACATCACAAACTACACTCTCATCAAAAATCGCTTCTGTGGATTACCCATGACATTCACCATACTATGGGACAAACACTCGAACTAAAACCAGGCTTCAGTCTGGCTAGCCCATTTTTCTGGGTTTTTCTGGCGACTATTTTTTCTGTGCTCAGTACCGTGGCACTCATTGCCGGCTTCCCCATAATCCTACCGGCTGTTATTACGGTGATTATTGCCGGTACCGTGCTCCTTTTTGACGCGCCGCTCCTCCTGCTTTTCGGGCTCATCCTGATTCGTATGTCACTCGACTACACGGCTCAATTCTATTCTTTCAGTCTCCAAAGTATCACGCTCTCGCTTTCACAATTACTCGGAATTGGCATCGCTGCTCTCGGACTCCTCGTCATCATCAAACACATAAGAGAACTCCATAGATTTCCGCTGGTCCTCCCATTCCTGATACTGCTTGCTTGGGGCGCTGCCACGCTCTCCTATTCTATCGCTCCCCGTACCGGACTCCAGGAACTCGTCCGCATCTTTGACCTCTTCACTCTCTCCTTTCTTGCATTCATTGCTGTACGCACCAAACACGATTTCCGAAAACTCTTTTTTGTCATTCTGCTCTCGGGCATCTTGCCCGTACTCTTTGCGTTTATCCAGCTCGCTCTCGGTATCGGATTTTCCGATCCCAATGTTTCTACTCCTCGCATCTTCGGCACTTTCAGCCATCCCAATGTTTTTTCCCTTTATCTCTTCGTTATCACCACCATCAATTTCATCGTTCTCTACCGTTTCGATCTCACACCTATCAAAAAATTCTTTCTCCTCGTTTCGTTTTTCCTGTTCGCGCTCACACTCTTCCTGACATTTTCGCGTGTCGCTTGGGTGGCTCTTTTTCTGTTTATTTTCGTTCTGGGGGTCTGGCGTTATCGATTGCTTTTGATTCCTCTTTTCTTGCTTCCTCTCATGCTTTTCCTCCTCTCATCAGATTTCCAGGGACGCATCTTAGACAGCTTCCAAAGCGACCCCGACAGCTCGCTCCTGTGGCGCACCAATCTCTGGAGCGATATGACGACCCAAGCCTTTTCTGATGACCGCCAATTCATCGGTACCGGTATCGATACCTTTCCCCTCGTATCGGAGAGTCTCCGTGGTATCAGGCTAGGATCAAACGACGCTCACAATGACTTCGTCAAATTTTTCATCGATGGTGGGTTCATCGGACTCGCGGTCTTTCTCGTTTTCCTCCTCGGCATCTTCTCTGTCATCGTGAGAAATATCCGTTCTTGCCATGATCTCGAAAATCGTGAGCTCTTTATTCTCCTCGGGATTGTCTTTGTCATCCTCGAAACCTCCGCGCTCACCGACAATATCTTTAAAAATACCCCTGTTCAGTGGCTCTTCTTCATCGCCTTAGGCGGGCTACTCGCTCTCCAGAAAAAACACAACGAATAGTCCATCCTTCACTGTGTAAAAAAAAATTGTAACAAAAGAAAAAGGCCCCGCATGATGTTATCATTTGGGACCCCTTATTTGAGCGGATTGCCGCTCGGCCTGAATCACTCGGCCGCAGTAACCGCAAGGTACGTTTTCACGTATTCCTTGGCCTGTGCATCGGTAGGCGGTGCAATATTGCCCGCACCATCGACACAGAGAACGGTGACCATGTCGGTCTTGCCATCAGCACGCTTGACCAATTTCTTGGTCTGGCCATTGGCGTGACTGACCCAGACATCCTTGACGACAACGTCGTTTTGAATGGCGAGTGGAGTGACGCCGAAACATTGGCCGGTGCCTTCGACGGTGATGGCCAATTTCACAACGGGAGCAGCGGGTGCGCATTTGGTCTTGGTCTTGTCGACCTTGCCATCAACGACCGCCCAGCCGCCACGACCGATGCCAGAGAGACATACTTCCAGTCCAGTCAAACCAGTCGCATCCGGACCGACGATCCAGACATTGCCTTTGCCACTGACATCTTTCTTGGATGTGACTCCGGCGACCTTGGGGTCACGGTTGAGATAGACCAGCTTGATACCGGTAAACGTGAGTTCGGCTGCACCGGGCCCGGTTTGCTTGATATCGAGCTTGGTCGCATTACTGCCGCCGCCACCGGATACATCAGTCGAGAACTGAGCGGAAGCCAATGCTGGCAAAACAAGCAGGCCAACCAGGATACTACGAGTCATTTTCTTCATGCGAATCTCCTTCTAGGGTGTTGTGGTTGGGTGATTGCGTCTCTAAATCCTCCCAACCGAAATTGAGAGAGCGAGACGCCAATTCGTTAAGGTACTTTTGTCCTCAGTTACCTTTGTTTAGGCACTTACGAGACTTTTCATACTACACCTTTTCTGTGTTTTTGTCAATAGCATTATAATTGGCTTGAAATAGCCGAAATACGAGCATAAAAAGAGAAAGGGCAGGAAGTTCGTTGGAACCGCCTGCCCTCTATATAATGGTCACTTACCGTCATTCCTGCGCTTTTTTCTTCATGAGCCGATATGTCATACGATGTATGCATACCCTTTTTATAGACTTTCATGAAAGCATTCAGTGCAGACTGACGAATCAGTCCGGTTTCGGTTCAGGCGACGTCTTGACCATGAGCATGCCGTTCTTATCGAACTCTGCTCCTGTTTCCTTCATCACCTGACCCAAGCGATAATCTGCCCGGACGACCTTGATACCTTTTACGACATCGCACCAGAATCCCCATGCATTCGCGTTACCGCCAAGCTTGAGGTCATGGTCAATACCGATACCGATGCCACAGATCCTGTTGGAGTCAGCGACACCGATGCGGAAGCTTATGGATTCAGCAGAGGGACTTTCGAGAAAGTACCCCAGCTGCACATACGGCTGTAACACATCGCCGTCATAGATCCACGCCCGCGCACCAGCATTGAAATACGCGCCAAACTTTGAAAGCTCGGCTGTATCCGCGATTGGTTTACCTTGCCATGAGTGGGAAACTTCTTTGGAGATCGGTAGTCCCAGAACGCCGTTTAATTGGAATTCCGGAAACCACTTCTCCCCCCTCTGCCGACGATCGTAATTGTTATACGACAGCGACGGTCCGACCAGGTGGAAATGACGTTCGCTCTTGTAGGCGTCTTGCTTGAACGACTCATCGAGCTTCATGAAAAGCAACTTCGCTTCCATGTCCCACCCATTGTCTGATATGTACTCATAGGCGGGTCCAGCACTCACCAAGTGGCCAGAAAACTTCCCAGCACCCTGATTGACGTGACCGTCCCACATCGAGGCCTGACCACCGATTCCGACACCGTGCGTGCCAGTCTCGCCCCGCCACGTGCAGTACACCGCACCAGCGAGATAGGTCGAGTTGGCATCATTGCCGTCATGTTCGGGCTCATGCTCCTGCCCAACCACGAGTTTCGGATCAATCAGACAACCGCCCTTTTCGACAACTTTTTCCGGCTCGGATTCAGAAGCAGCAGGCTCTTCAGCTAGCGGAGCTTCAGGTGTAACCCTGGGCTCGACCGGCTTCACAAACACTGCGGGATTGCCACAACGCCTCGGGATGGCCAAATATACGCCACTACCCAAGTCATACGTGTCCATGATTTCCGGCACACCACCCTGTTCTGGGTTGCATATCGGTTTGCCATAGACGTGCGTCGCTTTGCCCGTCACCTTGCTCTGGTACAGCATTTCCTTGAAGACCTGCTGACCGACGAGTTCCTCACCTGACACCTTGTCGCCTTGCATCATTTTCTGCTTCGCCAGGGCCTTTTGTTCGAGCGTGAGCGTCGTCAAAAGATTGATACCCTCTAAGGCGCGGTCCGGAGAATGCTCTGCATTCCAGGGTGCCGCACCGAGCGTGATGCAAGACTGTTGTTGAACAACTGGACGACCGACAGTAGCCATAGCCCGCGCCTTGGTAGACACTTGGCTCGGAGCTGCTGCAATCAGCTTGAGTTCCCGTCCGACAGTGATTTGGTGACAATTCACGAGCTTATTCAGCGCGCAAACCGCTTTCCAATTCTTGCCGGCGATACTTGAGAGCGTCTCTCCACGTTTTACCGTGTGAGTCGGCTCCGCCTGCACCACTGACATTCCGAAGAACGCCAGCAGACAGGCTATAAACCACACCGTGCGTTTCATGATGATACCTCCTTGAAGTTGAGATTCCTGGAAAAATACATCCGGGGTGGGCCACATGACGAGCGACCCAAACCCTGGCAAATGCCAAAATTAAGTCGCTTACGCATGATACCCTTTCTATCTTTAATTGAGGCAATCACGTTTACTTGCTGCCCAGACATTCCGAACCACTGAAACAGCGACCCCAACAAGAGCCATGCCCGGCGAGACCGTAAACGATCCACAGGAAACGACCTTATCGAGACCCGTCTCGAGACTCGTGAACTGCGCGAGGACGATATCCGCATCTGGTCGCCCAGAATACGGAATACCCTGCACACTAAAATGGTTTGGGAACTTCTGCACCAAATCCGTGAGGACTGGGTGTGCCGCTCCCGTTTTAATCACTTGCCGCAGTGGTGACGGATGTTCCGCGAAAAAGCCAACGGGCAACTTCGCGAGATCCTGGTCCTCTGCCAGCGTAACCATTTCTTTCTGCGTGGTCATAAGCCACGTGGCATCCGATGGAACGATGACAAACTGATACGCCTTGAGCGCCTCAGCCCGCTGTGCCGGCAAAAGGATAAACAACCCCTTCATTGTCGGCGTGACCACCGCGTCGAACATTTCGACGAGCTGTCCATCTAACGTATAGGCCATAGCCCGGAAGACCACTCTTTCGAGAGGCTTACGCGCCTGCCCACCACCCGGGAGCTTGACCGCATACGTCCGCCCCTTATCCACGAGCTCTTCCTGCCATTTTGCCGGGATAGGTTCTGGCAGATTGACAACCGCAATCGCGGCTGCTTCCACCTGACGGATATCCCCCATGAGCGTGACATTGTGCCACGGTTCTTGGCGTACCCGTACTTTCTCGGTCACCGTACTGGTTTTCGGCTGGACTTCAAATCCCGCCTCTTGTTTGAGACTCGCGCAGCCCGAAAGGACAAGCACGGCACAAACGAACAACATTACAAACATCCTCTTGGCCATGATATGCCCTCCGTAAAGTTAGACTACAAATTGTCAAAGAGCTTTCCCTCCTTGGAAAAAAAACGACTCGTCGCCAGCTTTTCCAAAGAGGGAATGAGGATTATATCACACCCATCTTATGATTTGAAATCATGCCTCCCATCGAGGATGAGACGACTGTTTCTGCGACCACTACGAATGGCTGCCATACAACCAGCAAACAGTATACCCGAAATGAGACCGCCAAAAAATACGGCTGCTATTTTTTCTTTAGATGGAGTCTGCTCGGAAATCGGCCCCGAGAGAATACGTATTTCGACATTCTTCTGATCGCCCGCTCGGAACAACTCATTTTTCTGGATCAACACTTCCGAAACAGCATCGAGGACACGTGCCGCATCGCGCTCACGTTCGCTCTTCACGGAAACATTCAGAATACCCAGCTCAAGATTTTTCTTCACATCGATCATCTCAGCCCACGTGTCCAATCGATCCTTTTTATCCTTCGGGAAAAAATCAGCATTCACTTTGCCAGTCTCGATAACAGCGTCGATAAAACGCTCGCTATATATCGCCTGCGACAAAACTTTACCGAGATATTCGGAAGATTTGAAAAGCGTATAAAAATCCTGGTTATTCGTATTCTGTTGCACCATGAGAAAATCAGTCCTCACAGCATACGGCTTCTCAAAGGTAATCAATGCCACAGAAACGAGAACACCCAGGAGAATACCCGAAACAAGCATACTCTTGAGATGGCTCTTGAAAAAATCCTGCAATTCGATAAATCCCATAATGGATGATTTTATACATTACTTTACTCAAAACGGTTCATTGTAACAAAAAAATACCACTCTGTCAAGAGTAAAACGAAAAAAACCCTTTATTCAAGGGTTTTTTGTAGGTAATTATCAGGACTCTACGAGAAAAAACTCGAGATTTTCTGCAAAATTTGAAACTGCGAAAAATCACGCACTGTAACAAGCAGCATCAGAATAAGAAGGAGAATAAACCCAACCTGATGAATCATACCCTCTACCCTCTGACTCACCGGTGATCCTTTCAGTTTTTCAATCAGCACGAAAAGGATACGCCCCCCATCAAGTGCTGGTATCGGTAAGATATTGATGATACCAAGATTGATCGAGAGAAGAGCGGCAAATTGGAGCAGATACGAAAAGCCGAGATCACTCATCTGCTTGGTGAGATAGACGATACCGACAGGTCCCGTCACATCGAGCGCCACTTTTGGCACGATGCCAAACAAACTCAAAATCATCGTTCCAAACGCCTGGAGAATTGCAACAGTAATATTGTATGTCGCCTGCGCGCCCTGATAAAATGCCTGGTACCATGGGAAAGATACAACAGCTGTCTCTGAAAAAGAAATCCCGAGGCTGCCTTCACTTACTGGGTACTCCGTGCGCGGCACACCAGAAAGCGTCAGTGGCTTACCGAGACGATTCACATCGATAGCGATCTGCTCCCCCTTATGCGCCATGATGACACCTTGTACCTGATCGAGACTTTTCATCCGCTCTCCATTGATAGCCACGAGCTCGTCACCGAGCTGGATGCTCATCGCTTCAGCCGGACTCCCCTTGGCGATGTCGAGAATTTGTATCTTGGCATCCGGATATTTGTCACGCTGCCCCGGATCAACAGGCTGAGGCAACCCCAGCATGAAAACGACCGAGAGAAGCAGCCAGGCAAAAATAAAATTCATGCACACTCCAGCTGCGAGCACTTTGACGCGAGTCCATGCCGGACGACTCGCAAAACTCTTCGGATCATCTGCATGACTCCCGTCCTCTCCTTCGATACGGACAAAACCGCCAAGCGGAATCCAATTGATGGAATAGAGGGTGTTTGCACTCTTTATGTCCTCATTGCCCCAAATAAAACGGTACTTACCAGTTGTATCATCCTTCACAAAACCACAAATGCGTGGCGGGAAGCCGAATCCGAACTCATCAGTCTTGATACCGTGCCATTTAGCGGTCAGGAAATGACCGAGTTCATGGACGAACACCAACATACCGAGAACAGCAACGAAAATAAGAATGGTCAACATAGTGATAAAAATATCAAAATCCCTGCCTGCCGGTAGGCAAGCAAATGTCAAATTAAACGGTCAGTATTTCTTGTTCCTTCTTTTGTCGTAATGTTTCAATTTTTGCGTTGTGCTCGTCTATCACTTTTTGTAGGTCATCTTTCCCTTGAAATTTATCATCCTCGCTGATATCACCGCTTTTCTCCCTATCCTGGATATCCTTCCATATTTCTTCACGGATAGTGCGGATAGTGATGCGCGCATCCTCAGCCCGATTATTGAGGGTTTTCACGAAATCTTTGCGACGATCTTCGGTCAGCGCGGGGAGCGTGATACGGATACTCTGCCCGTCATTACTCGGGTTGAGACCGAGATCTGATTCCCGCAGAGCTGCCTCGATCATGACGAGCCCTCCCTTGTCCCATGGCTGAATCAAAATCTGACGAGCCTCGGGAATATTGATGCTCGCGATCTGCTTGAGCGGAGTCTTGGTACCATAATAATCCACCAGAATATTCTCGACCAGCCCCGGGTTAGCCCTACCCGTACGAATTTTTGCCGCCTCTTCGGAAAAATGCTCGATGGCATTCTCGAAATCAGACCTTTTCTCCTGAATCAATTCCTTGATCATATATCTTACTCTATGTAATTATTATTTGAAATTTCTCAGCCCCAAAAAGAGATACTTCGAATCAAAGGGGTCATAAGAAATGAACGATGCTCCTCTATCAACACTGAGACCAGTCACAAACCATGTCGCGCCACCATCTATCGATTTATAGAAAGCCTTGCCGGCAACAAAAACTATTTCATTGGAATCTTTGGGATTTACAGCGATAGAACGGATAGCAAATTTTTTGGCGCTCTCGATAATATTGACCTCATACCAATATTTACCATAATCAGGACTACGGAAGAGACCCGTACTTGTCCCAGCATAGAGCACGCCCGTAAGTATAGGGTCTGTTGCCATAGAGAGTATCCCCGAGGGCATCTTATTCTTCAGATTTCGATTGTTCAGATCTTGGACCTGCTTCTGGAGATTTGCTGTAGACTCTGTTTTACCGCTTACCGCAATCTTGGTCATCTTTTTTTGTAGGGCTGCTATTTCTTCTTGCTTTTCTTTTTCCCAATCAAGCCACTGGAGCCCCCCATCTGGCGAATAGTAGATTTTCTGACCAAACGTCAAGAGATACGTAACCAATTTCTTATTGGCATCGAAAGCGATATCTCCTACAGTGCCGTCAATCTTACTACCAATATTTTTCCAGGTATCACCACTATCGACGCTTTTAACGACGGTCCCTGCTGATGTCCCAGCAAATATGACATTCGTATCAGAAAAATGCTGCGAAAGGGCGGTGACAGTTACGCCGTCTCCAGGTTCGGTATAGACAGGCTCCCAATTCTCTCCTCCATCATCGGTGCGAAATATTTTCCCCCAATTATCGAGAACGCCCGACGCAAACATGCGATTATCCGGATTATTCTTGTCGAGGATGAAACTATATATCTTTTTTGGTGGGAAAACAATCGGGGCCCATTCCTCGCCGCCATTTTCTGTTTTAAAAATACCATTATCCACCGTGCTAACATAGATAATACCTGACTTTTTCGGATGATACGCAATCGAAAGAATATCGGCTTTTGTGATACTCGTCTTCTCATCAACCTTCGACTTGACCTCAAAATTCTGCCCGCCATCAGCCGTTCTCCAAAGACTACCACTCGTCATCGTCTTGCCAGGAGCGGTCGTACTCTGAGGGATATTCATCGAGCACCCCGATAAAATAACTGCCAAACTTACCAGCACCAAGGGATTTTTTATCATATTTCGATATAAATGCTTTCCTCCAGAATAACAGAAAATCACCCCCAAGGAAAGAAAAGGCTACCGAAATGATTGACGAATTATCATAAATTCAGTAGACTACACACTGTTATGCGTGCATCCTCGGGTACAGAGAGTTTCATCCAAGGAAGAAAATATATACGAAGCCTGATAGAACATCAGGGTACATAGCTCAGTCGGTAGAGCAGTGGCCTTTTAAGCCAACGGTCGCAGGTTCGATTCCTGCTGTACCCACCACAAAAAAAGACTCCCTCTCGGGAGCCTTTTTGTTTTTTTCAAAAAGCATGTCTACTTCTTGCCATTTTTACGACGGCGGAGGAGCGCTCCAGCTGTTTTGAAACAAATGACGATATCGAGCCAGAGCGACCAATTCTCGATATAAAACACGTCCAAACGATACTCATCTTCGAATGCGAGGTCTGATCGTCCAGACACCTGAGCCATACCAGTGACACCCGGCTTGATTGTGAGGAGGCGGCGATGATATTCATTGTAACGCTCTACTTCACGCTCCTGATGCGGCCGCGGACCAACAAGACTCATATTCCCCTCGAGAACATTGAAAAACTGTGGCAATTCATCCAGCGAAAACCGTTCGATAAATGCCCCAACTTTCATCTTGCGCGGGTCATCTTTGATTTTATACAGTATGCCTCCTTTACGCACATTCCGTTCCGCGATGAGCTTTTTCTCAAACTCAATCGCATCTTTCATATGAGGATTGTCCTCGGTAATACAGTACTTCCAGAGCATGTACCGAAATTTATACACAAAGAATTTTTTGCCATCCTCTCCGATACGCTCATTTTTATAGATAATCGGGCCATCAGGATCCTCGATCTTGATAGCCAAAGCGATTATGAGCATGAGAGGAGAAAACAAAATCGTCAACAAAAAACCGGCAATAGCATCATATATTCGCTTGAGTATCTTACCCCACCCATCGAGCGGCGTGTGCTGAAATTCGATAATCGGTTCTCCCTGAAAGATCTGCATAGAAAAACGTGGGGTCTGGAGAGTTGTGGGGAAATATTTGTACGCAATATTATTGATCTGGCAAAAGTCAAAAAGCTTACCTTGTTCATCATCGGTAATCGACGGATCACCGACAATAATTTCATCAACACCTTTGGCCTGGCGTATCGTCTTTATATGGGCGAGACTCGCCACTTCGATCTGATCAACTACTCGATATCCGAGCATTTTATTCTTCATCAGTTGGCTCCGCAGTGTTTTCATCTTGGCGTTATATCCGATGAGGAGCACCCGATGAATCCCGATCCCCTTGTTGACGAGAAGCCATTTTTGGATGCGCTGGATGATATAACGAGCCAAAATAACATACACAACCGTAAGCGCCCATCCTACCAAAATAACAAAACGAGAAGAAAACCACTCACGTTTGAGAAAAACAGCGATAATAAGGAAAACGAGCCCGAGAGTAATAGCTCGTGTCACTCGGTATATTTCCTGACCAGAACTACGAGTGGCTCGCATGGTATAGAGGCCCTCTATGGCGAACACTAGCAGAAAAAATGGAGCCACAATCAAAGCAAAGTCTAGATAATTATTGAAACTCAAGTTGAACACACGAGAGACATACCCCTCGAATATCGGCAATCCACGCAGAAAATAGGCCGAGATGGCCGCCAGGACTATCATGAGAAAATCTACAGGGACCTGCACGGCACTGAAAAATATTTCAGAACGCTTCATAGGAAAGCAGCGTTTAGAAGTTAAGGCTCAAAAATACCTCATCTCAAATTTGTTTCTCATTCTTTTCCAAAACAGATCTATAAGCCGGATTCTGTACCCCTCACATGAAATGACACGACAAACGTATTTGTTTGCATCTCAGAAAACACATGGTGCGAGCAGTAGTCTTTTTTGCTTGCACGCAGTTTTTCTAGAAGCCAATCGACTGACTCTGTCATTTCATGTGACGGGTGGCTATCATTTATCTTGTCTCTTTGTCGCCAAAGAGGTCTTTGCGGTTCTCCCTCATTACCGAAGCAATAAGGGCGCGACCTTGCACTCAAGTAAGGATTTAGCCGTTTCACCCCCTCACATGAGGGACTACGCTCCTTATTGCTAAGGAA
>CAYVHS010000006.1:29120-69097 GCA_964451495.1 uncultured Bdellovibrionales bacterium
CGCCCATGGAACTTTCGCTCAATGGCGTCTCTGTTCGCACCTCGCGCCTCACGGCGTATGGGAATTACCCATTACTTGCTGCCAATTTTGTCTGCAGGGAATAGGAGCATATCCCAAACTCTGCAGACAAAATTGGCGAGTGTCCGGACTTTCCTCGCTTCCCTCACATGAAATGACACCACAAACTCATTTGTTTGTATCCGAAGAAACATACGTGTGCTCGCACCATAAGCTGCTGACACATAGCTCTCCTGACAAGGTCATTTCATGCGAGGGACCGCGCGATAGCCCGATCTGTTTTAGAAAAGAACGTTAAACATAAAATTATAGCACAAAAATACTATTCTTGCAAGAGTCTCTGTCGATTAAGCTCTCAAACGAGCCTCAAATCGTTCTCCGGCCCGAGCAACTATCCCATCAAAAATGGCATCCATCTCATCGCTCGTGATAGTCCGATCGAGTGCTCCAAAATAGAGGTGAAAAGCCAGATTCTTCTCCTCTTCCTGTTCGTAAATATCGAACAGTTCAAACTGTCTCAGAAGCGGCGCACCAACTTCGAGAAACAACTGTTCAACCTCACCAATGGTCACCCTGCGAGGAAACGTGAGCGAGATATCGCGAAGAGCGTACGGGAACCGCTGAAGTGGCGTATAGACGATTTCAGAGGATACCACCTCTCTCATCCTCTGGGTATCGAATTCAGCAAAAGCCATCCGGACATCCAGACCGAAGCTTTTAGCTACCGATGGATGTAGTTCACCGATACTACCGAGCATATGTCCACCAGATACAATCGCCGCAGAACGAGTCGGGTGGAAAAGCGATACTCCCGGCAGAGTAGCATCAGACGAAAGTGGAATAAATGACACATCCTCCATATGAAATTCTTGCAGAAATGCCGTCACCTTCCCCTTGAGAGTAAAGAATGCTTCTCCTTGATTTCCTTTCCCAGCAAGGACTGTCCCGAGAGCCAGCATCTTCCTTTCTGTCACCATCCCTCTTTTTGTGCCCCTCGCAAAGACACTCTCCCATTCGAAACAATCAAACTGAGCGAGGTGGCGGAGGTTCTCACGGACCTTACGGAGCAGTGTTGGTAGAAGCGTCGTCTGCAAAAACGCCTGGTCAGGATTCCCCGGATTTTCTAGTTCGAGATGATGCTCTTTCGAGAGCCGTGCCCCAGCTTGATCTTTTTCACTATAAAATGAATATGCGATAATCTCGTCAAAACCGATGTTCGCTAAATACTCTTTGGCTTCCCTGGTGAAATGTTTATCTACATCTTTTTTGCTCGGCACAAGAGGCAGGATAGGAGCGAGAGGAGTCACCTTGTCATATCCGTGCATCCGACCAACTTCTTCGATCAAATTCCATTCATCACGGAGATCTGGCCGACGAGTCGGAACCGTCACAGAAAGACTATCCTCATCTGCTACCTTCTTCACCTGGAGTCCCAATAGCGCCAGATAACGCACGACTTCAAAAAGAGGCAGCTTGATACCCAGAACCCGTTCTACACGATCAAGCGACAAAGGAATGTCCCACGACTTGGCGACCCGAGGATAGACATCGCGCATGCCGGCCATTTTACCACCAGCAACCATCATCACAAGCGCCACCGCTTCTTTGGCGACTTCTGTCGGAAGATTCGGGTCGAGATTGCGTTCGAAACGATAGCTCGCGTCTGTAGCCAGGTTATGGTGTGTCTTGGTACGACGAATAGTTGAACCATCAAACGTAGCGACTTCGAGAAAAATATTTTTGGTAGATTCGGTCACGGCGGATTCCTTGCCACCCATCACTCCAGCGAGCGCGAGTGCTTTTTTGCTATCGGCGATGACGACATCTTCAGAAGAAAGCCTTTTGACCTCTCCTGTAAGTAAAGTGAGCTTTTCATTTTTCTTGGCTTTGCGTATCGTGATAGCGCCCTCTAACACATCTGCATCAAATGCATGCATCGGCTGCCCCGTAAGAAGCATCAGATAATTAGTGATGTCGACAATATTATTGATGGGTCGGAGTCCCGAAACAATCAGTTTCACTTTGAGCCAAAGCGGTGATTCGGTAACCACAATCCCCCTGAAAGAAATACCTACGTAACGTAGACACCCTTCTTTGTCGCTTATGACAATCTTGGGAACACGATTGGGCGAAGGCACGCGTATCGTTTTTAATTTCTTATCGCCGAAATGCGGCGCATATCCATCAAGCGCGGCAATTTCACGAGCTACCCCCTGATAGGCCAGCGCGTCCGAACCACGATCCGGAAGAATCTTCATCTCGACAGCACTATCATCGAGACCAAAGTGTTTGGCAAAAAGCGCCCCCACAGGAGCATCGTCTGGCAAAACCAAAATCCCGCTCTGGTCATCACCGAGGCCGAGCTCAGAAGCAGAACACACCATACCATTTGATTCGACGCCTCTGAGAGTCGCGACTCCTATCTCAATACCACCTGGCAATCTCGTTCCCGGCAAAGCCACGGCTACTTTCTGTCCCACAGCAATATTTGGTGCACCACAAACGATCTGCCGAGTATCTTTCTTGCTAAATCTCACCTGAGCCACGCGCAACTTATCAGCATTTGGATGCTGATCGAGCGCTATGACTTCACCGATAGTGACGCCATCAAGTCCGAGTGAAAACTTTTCGATACTCTCGACTTCGAAAGCATGTGTCAAAAGCAGCTTGGCCAATTGTTCTGGTGATTTCTTGGTCCCAGAAAGTTCTTTCAGCCAGTTGTAAGAAAAAATCATAGAGCTAGAATTGGCGAATAAAACGGAGATCTCCCGACATGAGCAAACGTATATCGGAAATTTTGTACTTCATCATAGCCAGACGCGTCACACCAAAGCCCCAAGCAAAACCCTGGTAGACTCCTCTTTTATATCCGGCGGCCTCGAACACTTTCTGATTGACGATTCCTGCGCCACCAATTTCGAGCCACCCCGACTGCTTGCAAGCTGGACAGCCTTTGGCTCCACACAAGACACAGCTAATATCAAACTCAAACGATGGTTCAGTGAACGGGAAAAAACTCGGCCGCAGACGGACGGTCACTTTCTCGCCAAAAAATGTCGTAAAAAAAGCCTCAGCGATATACTTGAACGTCGCGACATTCACCTCTCCCTCCGCTCCGACCATCAGACATTCGAACTGATGAAAGGTATGTTCATGAGAAGCATCGGTCGCCTCATTCCGAAATACTCTCCCGGGGATGATGACTCGAAACGGCGGCTTGAGCTTTTCCAAAGTACGTACCTGCACCGGCGAAGTATGCGTACGCATGACGTATCGATCTTTCTGTCCTTGCATCGGTTTGAGCCAAAACGTATCCTGCATATCGCGCTCCGGATGATCAGCCGGGACATTGAGCGCATCGAAATTGTAATGCTCCGTCTCTACTTCCGGCCCATCCACCAGAGAGAATCCCATCGAAGAAAAGATGTCCTCAATCTGATGTTCGATCAGCGTAATCGGATGCAGATGTCCGCGAGGAATCTTCTTGCCCGGAGCAGATACATCGATACGCTCCGCTTCCCAGTCGATACTTTTTTCTAAGAGTGTTTGTTTAGTGGTTTCAAACAAAGCAAAGAGGGTCTGTTTGGCCTTGTTGCCGAGCTGACCAACGATGCGCCTCTCTTCTGGCGAAAGATCCTTGAGTCCCTTGAGTATTTCGCTTAACTCGCTCTTACGACCGAGATATTTCACTTCCCAGGCCTCAAGTTCGGCGGCGGTCTTCACCGCTCCGAGAGATTCTTTCCCCTCTACTTCAATTTGAGTAATACGTTCTTGTGACATATATTCATTCTAGTCGAGAAAAATATTCTTATCAAACTTGCTCGTCTCTGTTATTTTTGGAAAATAATTTTCACGAAATCCTTCTTACCGACCTTCATGACTTTGCCATCAAATTGATCCCCGATAACAACACTTACATCGGTAATTTTCTCGCCCTCTACTGATACCCCGCCCTGCTCTATCTTGCGACGTGCCTCACCCTTACTCGTTGCCAGTCCCGATTCCGCCAGCATATCGACAAGCTTCGTATCAGCTGCTACCGAAATCTCACGAACATCTTCCGGAATCACTCCTTGGGAAAAAGTTTCAACAAAATATTGCTCAGCCTGTGCAGCCACTTCGACTCCGTGATAAATAGCAACGATTTCCTTCCCGAGACGCACCTTGGCATCGCGAGGATTACCACCCGTCACAATCTCTTCGGCCATCTTCGCCACCTCTTCCATCGGTACGCGCGTGCAATGGACAAAATACTCCATAATGAGTTCATCTGGAATACTCATAATTTTACCAAACATATCATTGGGAGCATCGAAAATATTGATCGTATTGCCAAAGCTCGAACTCATCTTGCGTCCATCGGTTCCGAGGATAAGACCGGTCATCACGATATCTTGGGGTTTCTGCCCATGCGCTGCCTGAAGCGTCCGTCCAGCGAGCAGATTGAAACGCTGATCCGTACCGCCAAGCTCTACATCGGCATTGACGGCGATACTATCAAAACCCTGCATGAGTGGATAAAGGACTTCGCGAAGCGATACGCGCTTCCCAGCATCCAGACGACGACGAATATTATCACGTGCAATAAATTCAGCCAAAGAAAAAGAATCCGCCTGTGTCCCAATATCTTCGTATCCCAATTTTTTGAGCCACGTAGAATTATAATGCACTTCGGCCTTATCAAGATCAATCAGCCTACCTAGCTGCTCAGCATACAGCTTCATATTTTCTTTGATTGCGTCTGGCGAAAGCATCGGGCGCTCGCTCTCTTTATCAGACGTATCGCCAATTACACCAGTAAAATCACCTACAATCAAAATGATTTTACAGCCAAGTCGCTGCAAGTCTCGCAACTTCAAAAGCACCACAGCTCGACCAATATGAATATTTGGGCTCGTCGGGTCAGTACCAAATTTGACGCGCAATGCTTCCCCAGCAAGGAGGCGTTTCTTGAGATGATCCAAACCGATGACCTCTGCGACACCGCGGGTCAGGAATGCATCAATCTCTTGTTCTCTCGTAGCCATATGATTTTTTTACTTCAAACCAAATTTCGCTTTGGCGAGACGGTACTGATCATCGGAAATCTGACGGTTCTTACGCATCGCTTCGAGCGACGCCAATATTTCATCTTTATGTTTTTCGACATTTTTGGGAGTGAGCGCCTTTTGCATCACTTTTTCTCGTTCTTTTGGACTCATTTTGAGAAACCGCTTGTAAGCGATCTTCTCGAGCATGCCCATGTTCTCCATATCCGGCATGCCTGGAACATTTGGCAGAGCTTCTTCCTTCTTCTCACCACTGTCATTTTTTTTGAAAGGATTCCACATCATAAAAGTTACAAGTTCATAAAGTTACAAAGTTCTTTAAACGAACAGCTATTTGTTCATCTTCATCTTGTACCGCGTCACGAGAAGAGCAGAAGCGATATAGATAGAAGAATACGTACCAAACACCACACCGGCGAGGAGCGCCACTCCGAAATATTTGATACTCGCTCCACCAAATAGAACGATCGCAACCAGCGTGATGATAACTGTCATCGAAGTATTGACGGAACGACCGAGTGTTTCATTAAGTGAACGATTCACAATGACTTCGAAATCTTCCTTGCGCGCCGAACGCACGAGATTTTCGCGCACGCGATCGTACACGACGATAGTATCATTCACGGAATAGCCTAGAATAGTCAGGAGGGCTGCGATAAAGGGTATGCCGACTTCGATATCATAGTACCGCCCGAGTACAGCGAAAAGTCCGATGACGATAATAATGTCATGAGTCAAAGCAATGACGGCCCCGAGACCATATTCCCACGATGTCACACTCCCTGATACCCGACGAAAAGCCCAGGCGATATAGAGAGCAATAGCAATGACAGAAAGCAACGTACCCTTGATAGCATTTCGTTTGATCTGATCAGAGACAGAACTCCCGATGAAATCCGTCCGCAGTTGAACAATATTCGGATCAAATGATTTGAGCTTTTCAAGTACCTGATCGTTACCAGCTTCATCAGAAGCCAAGTAGCGAAGAATCATACCTCTCTCTTCTGTCGGCTGAATAGCCAAACTCTTGAGTGAAATATTTGCCAGACCCTCTTCCACTTCGGAAACCTGGGGCACGGGATCCTGAGAAAACCGAACTTCCATAAGTGTCCCTCCCTTGAAATCGATACCGAGCTTGAGTCCCCACGAAAAAAGCAGCACCAAACTCATGAGAGTAAGAACTATCGAAAGAGCGTAAGCATATTTCCTTTTCTGAATGATCTGCAGCATAGTATTATTCCAACAATTTTTTCGGCGAAACGAGGAGTTTGGGATGTCGCTCCATCCATTCACCAGCGATGAACATCGTCGTGATGCGAACGAGCACAACAGCCGTAAAGAGTGAGAGGAGCACACCCAGCGCGAGAATGACAGCAAAACCCTTCACAAATCCAGTCCCGAAACCTATCAAAATAAACGTCGTTATCAGCGTCGAGACATGACCATCTCGAATACTGGGCCACGCACGATGGAAACCTTCTTTGATAGACTTGGCAACACTTTTCCCATACGACAACTCCTCTCGTGTTCGTTCAAAAATGAGCACATTAGCATCCACCGCGATACCAATCGAGAGGATAAACCCCGCGATACCAGAAAGCGTCACAGTGATACCAAATGGAGTGAACACAGAAAGTTTAAACAAAGTGAGGAGCATCGCCGTATAGAGGAGCAGTGCGAACACCGCTACTACACCGAGCAAGCGATAATAAAAAATCATGAATACTGCCACGGCTCCGAGCCCCACCAGACCAGCAACCAAGCTTTCTTTGAGCGCGCTTTGCCCGAGAGAGGCATCTACGGATTGCTGCGACACCAAAGCAATCGGCACCGGAAGAGCGCCCTCATTGAGACGCTTGACCAAATCATTCGCCGTTTGCATGGTGAAATTACCAGTGATAACCGCCTGACCAGCCACAATCTCATTCTGTACTGTCGGCTGGCTAATAATCTCCTTGTCAAGAAAAATAGCTACTGGTTTGCCGATATTACGCTTGGTAATCTCTGCAAACAACTTGGTACCCTCATCATCGAAACGGAGAGCGATCTGCGGTGAGCCGACACCTTGACTCCGATAATCAACATAGGCGTCTTTCAGATTCTTGCCTGATAGGCCAGTCACCTGCCATTTGAGATCAGGATACATCTCAATCGATTTCTTGATGAACAGGATATGTCCTGCGCGAACTTCTTTATCATCACCCTCTCCGCGCTCTTCGATTTTCTTCATGATATGCCAGCCGTACTGACTCTCGACCAGCTCGGGCCATACCGTTCCTACTTGAAAATTTGGATCAAAGAGCACATTATCGAACGCCTCAACGTAGGTACCTTTCTTCGCGAAATCGAGATCGCCGCTCTTATCCTTCGATCCTGGATCCTCGCTGTACTGCTTGGCTAATGCACCAAAGTCCTGGTTTTGTTTCGCCAAAGCCAGCACAACATTCGCCTGCTGTTTCGACTTTGTATTCACCTCATCAAATTGGGCTGATACCTCGGGTCCAGCCAATTCACGAAACTCGAGAAACGGCGTCTCTTTGATCATCTTCTTAGCCTGCTCAATATCTTTGATGCCAGGCAATTCGACGATGATACGATGTTCCGAACCAGATTGCGACAACTGCACGAGCGGCTCACCGACTCCGAAAGTGTTGACGCGCCGTTCGATAACCGCTTCTGCGGCAGACAAAGCAGCGCTCACCTTGCTACTCTCGAGCTGTGAGACATCTGCTTTATATTCCAGATGAATCCCACCTTGCAGATCAAGTCCCTCATTGACTTTAAGTGTATCAACTCTTTGAAAAAGAGGCGGGATAAATCTCACCGACTCTGGATACGCGATAATACCAGTCACCAAAGCAAGCAAGACTACCCAACCGAACTGCCACCGAATTTTGACGTGCTGTTTCATAAGTGCAAATATGGCTTTCTATTCATACGATTGAGTATATCGGAAAGTCTCCCGATAGGCAACTGAGAGCCAAAAACAGAGAAATTCTCAAAACACCCTCTCCGATTTGAATTATTCTCGATGGGGCGCTACTATTGCACCATCCCTATGAAACCTCTGTATATCCTCAAAATTGGTGGTAGTGTGGCTACCTACAAAAACAAGCAGCCTCTTCGGGTACGCCGGGCGCTCCTCTATGATATCGCCGCCGAAATCAAAAAGGCTCGTACCAAAGGCAATTTCAGCCTCGTACTTATCCACGGTTCAGGCGCTGCCGGACATCACCTCGCCAAAAAGTACGCTCTCCACGAGGGCACTCTCGGCGACCCCAAAAAAATCCGAGCAGCACTCGATTCTCAGACTGCCAATCAATTGCTTGATCACATCATCGCCGATATCTTCATCTCCCGAGGACTACCAGTCACACCCTGCCACACTGCATCTCTCGTCATACAAAACAACAAAAAGGTTTCTGATTTCAACACAAACACGATTCGAGCCGCGCTCGAGAACGATTACATCCCACTTCTCTATGGAGAGATGGTTTTTGACTCACAGCTCGGCATGTCGGTCTGTTCTGGTGATACGCTAGCCGCGCTCATCGCGAGAGAGTGTCATGCGCAAAAAATATTCTTCGCTTCCGATATCGATGGCATCTTCACGAAAGACCCTCACCTTTTCAAGGACGCCACGCTTATCGAGTCTCTCTACCTCCATACTGCTGAAAAGCAAAGCGCGCTTTCACCATCACATAATACCGATGTCACGGGCGGGCTCCTCGGTAAGATCCGCGAACTCGCTATCCTCGCTGATACCGATATCGAGACTATAGAAATTTTCAATGGCTTCCAACCCAAGCGATATTCACAAGCACTCATCGGCACCGCTTTTCCCCACACAACCCTTTCTCTCCAAACAAAAAAGTAGCCTCGATACATCTGAGACTACTTAAGTTGCAGCGTTGCTGCAAAAAACTTTCAAATCACACCTGACCAGCGGGCATTTTTTTCTTGACCATTCGGAAATAATTGGTATAGAAATGCTCCAGAATCGGTCTGGTTTCGACCCGAATCATATCGTGATTCATCAACTGGTAAATGTGCATCAAACCACGATATTCGACCGTCCCGTCGACTGAAAACCCTACGGTACTATGCCGATGCACGTCCATATGGTCCGCAAACTTGGCGTACGCATAGTGCGTATGAATATGTGGCTGATCCAGAAAGTACTGAAAGGGCTCTGGATGAATGCCGAGCAATTCGATATCGCTCACATCATACGGTGTTTCCTCCTCAATCAATCGGTGAAGGGTACCCTTGATGTCTCCATCCCGATCTTCCTGCGTCTCCAGAGGAAACGAAAGCATCCCTGAGCACTTCATGATTCGCGAATTGGGACGCTGCTCCTCCACGACGTACAACCGCATTTCCGGATCAAGAATGATCAGTCCCACGCCGACTGTTTTTTTGGTTTCACCCGAAACCACTGGGGCAATTTTTTGTGCCATGGTATATCTCCTTGTTGTAAAAGTTGTAAAAAAACGTAATAGAACGTTAACATCCTATAAAAAAACTTCTATTTTGTCAACTCTTAGAGCCTTCCTAATGTTCTGTTGGTCTTGTAACAACGCGCTCTATTTTGGGAAGAGCGGATGCAGCATAGGCAGCATAATTTTCAATCACAGACAGCGCTCCACTTTCAAGCAAGAAATATTTGTCGATACGCATCCGCTCGAGAAATCGTCGGTCATACGTTACCAAGAGGATCGTACCCTCATATTCTTCCAGTGCCTCTTCGAGTGCCTCGATGGCCTCGAGATCGAGATGATTGGTCGGCTCATCAAACACCAAGACATTGGCTCCTGATGCTGTCAAAGTAGCCAATGCCAAACGCACGCGCTCTCCGGGACTAAACGACGATATCTTGTCATCGATAACATCTGGCGGAAACTGAAACTGAGAAAGATGCTTGGCGACGATATCACGATCGTAGATATCGAAACGTGACCGGAACAATTCAGATGGAGTGAGCGCTCGCGAAACGTTTTCATGCTCTTGCATGAGATAGCCAAAACACAGCAATTCTCCACGCATCACTTCTCCCGCGAGCACATCCACATCGCCCGTAATCGTCTTGAGTAGGGTTGATTTGCCGGTGCCATTGTTACCGAGAATAGCAATACGTTCGCCAAACAAAATATCCAAATTGATCGGCCCCCCTTGAAACCCTTCGGGATACCCAAAACGGACGTTCTTGAGAACAATACTATTGGCCTCCGCCTCTTTCTTGGCCTCAAGCGGGATAATGAGAGGGGTACGTTCGAGCGGCCTATCGATGCTATCGAGACGCTTTTCTCTCCCCTCCAAAGCCTTGGCTGAATTGGTGAATTTCTTGGTCGCTCGTTCTTTCTTGTAATTAGATGTGAGTTTGTCATGATCCGGCGCCTTGCGGTTTTTCACGCGCTCTACCCAAGCCATCTTTTCATCCATAGAAGAGAAGAGACGCTGTCGTTCTTCTTCCTGCATCCGATAGAGTTCTTTCTGTTTGCGGAAAGCATGTGCTTTCATCTCGGCAAACTCAGTCCAGCCTCCGGTGTACATGGTCACATTGCGTTTGTACCAATCGATCTCTATTACCTTGCCGACAACAGTATCGAGAAAACGACGATCATGCGACGCGATAAGACACGTCGCTTTGGAACGACTGAGATATTTCTCTAGCCACAGAAGCGCCGGGAGATCGAGGTCGTTCGTCGGCTCATCGAGAAGGAGAATATCTACTCCGCGTAGTAATACACCAGCGAGAGAGGCCTTGCGTTTCTCTCCACCCGAAAGCTCTGCCACTTTGCGATCCATCCCAATATGCGAAAGAAAGAGTCCCTCGAGAATAGTCTTGGCTTTCCGTTCGAAATCATAACCACCCAAGCGTCGATAATCAGCCTCGAGCATCTCGTATTTGGCGAGTGCCTCTACCTGATCGAGGCGGGGCTCGAGATGCTTCATAGATACTTCGATTTCACCCAGCCCAGCCATACGTCGCAAAAATTCCCGAAGCGTCTCATCGGTTTCGGGCAAGGCCTCTTGTGGCAAATAACCGATCAGTGCTCGATTGGGTACCAAAAGCTCGCCGCGCTCGAGCGACTCGAGTCCAGCGATAATTTTGAGCAACGTCGACTTGCCCACGCCGTTTTGCCCGACCAAAGCGGCTTTCTGGCCTTCACCGAGAGAAAAAGATACTTTCTCCAAAACGCGGCGAATGCCAAAGGTCTTGCGGATGTTTTTAAGTGTCAGCATACGAAAACATTAGTGATTGCCAATTATGACACGGAAAACGCCATAAAGCAACCCGGGGTATATATCAGTTCTGTAGAATTGACAAAATACTAAAAAAGGTGTATAATAGTCGGTTCAGAATATTTCTGAATTTTTTCCTTAACAATCAACCTACACCGGAAGGATTGATCCGGTTCATCATTCAAGGAGATTCACATGATGTCCAGAGGTATGATACTTTTTGCTAAGTGCATGGCACTAGCGCTATTGCTAATAACAGTACTATCGATTTTTTTCCCACACACAGAGCCGGCGCCATCCTCCCAGAAAACACAGGAGAAAAACCTAAAGATACTCAAGTCCGTACAAAAGCACGACCTTGTCACCTGCTACATCAATGGTACTGCACGATCTGCAATCTTGATCGAACAGAATTACGATTACGGCTATCAATTCCTGGGTCGTGTACTCGCAAAAAATGAGTTGCGTGACGGGCAGATAATTCCCTACAGCGCCTTCACCAATTGCGACATCACAGTCCAACGTGACGATACCAACGGGGTTATGCCGCAATTTCCAGCAGCCATCGGTCGCATCATCCTCTATGGCCTCAATCCACCGCCGGTGAAATGACACCGGCCACGACATCCCATGAATACCAAGCGAAACATCGCAAAGTATTCGTGGGCTGTTTTTTTTGTTTATCTTTCTTTGGCGAGAAAAAAATCATTCATCTTCAACAAAACATATCACATTTTATACCGCACTTCGCGCTCGATATCGGGCCAGAGCATCTCCAGATTATTCTTGATTTGCTCGAGATCCTCGTGCTTATCGAACTCACCATCGCCGAGCTTCTGGGCCAAAAGCTCTTCCACTAAATCGATATACTCATCATAAGACCCTACGCCCTGCATCAAAACACGTCCTCGAAGCTCGAAATAGAGACTGTGCACAGAAGAACGATTGGGATCGGGTATATGGAGCATAAAATCGTACAAAAAAAGCGTACTCTACTGCCCCAGTAGTACACGCTGTATGCCTATATCATTTCAACTCTCTCAGACGGCCTTCACATCTCGCGAAGAAAGATGCTTCTCTGTTTCAAAAAGCACGCGCTTGGCATTGCCAAACGTCACCCGACGAAGCGCCTCGTCATAGGGCAACCAAACGAATCCGATATGTTCGTAAGAAATCTGTACAGCACTCGTCTCTGTTTTTCCGGGATAAAAATGTACCTGTTTGAAAATCCACAAACCTTTACCACTCTTCAGTCTCTTCTCGCGCTCAGCTCCTTTGGCAACATAGAAATAGCGGATACTCACCCGAGGGGAAAGCATTTCTATATCACGAATACCAGTTTCCTCTTCTGTTTCGCGACGCAGTGTCATTTCTTCTGTTTCTCCCTTTTCGATATGCCCTTTCGGAAAATCGAAATGACCGCTCGGATAATGAAGCAACAGATACAGACGTTTGCCTTCTTCCTCGCGAAATACTACCGCCCCGACGGAAACCTCCCAGACAACAGAGCACCCGAAGGCCTTGAGAAAGAGATATAAAGGCTTAAACACAGGGAGACGCATATAAAAAGACAAAAAAATTGGAAGAAAACTCTCTTTATAGAGTACACTAAAAAGAAGCGATGACCAAACTGTCCCGAACATGGGTCAAAAATCCGCTCCGATATACCCTGTAATCTGCCCTCCTTATGGATTTTTCTACCGCCTATAAACGCCTGCTGCGGCTTTTCGTAAACGAGATTTTTTTTGTTTCCTGTCTGATTATTTTTGGTATCGCTCTCGGAGTGACGATTATCTATCTGTTCGGTACACCCGATGTTTCTACGGTTCCGCAATTTCCTTTCAAACAAACATCTATCCTCTATGATCGAACGGGCGAGCATGAACTCTATCGCCTCTACAACGAAGAAAATCGCATTCTCATAGCTCATAATGCCATTCCCGATACTATCCGTCTCGCTACTATCGCAAGCGAAGACATACATTTTTACTCACACCAGGGTATCGATCCCCTGGCTATCATCCGAGCACTGAAAGCCAACATCGAAAGCGACACAATAGAACAAGGCGCCTCCACCATCACGCAACAACTGGCTCGCAACCTGTTTCTCACCCGTGAACGTACTCTCGGAAGAAAAATTCGAGAGGCGTTTCTCGCTATTAAGATCGATCATGCGCTCGATAAAGATGTTATTCTTGACCTCTATCTCAATGCGGTCCCCTACGGATCGAATACATATGGCATAGAAACAGCCGCAGAAACCTATTTTCATAAAAGCGCCTCGGAACTCACTCTCGATGAAAGCGCCCTTCTTGCCGCGCTCCCTAATGCACCGACGTATCTCTCTCCTTATGGGAAACACAGAGAGGCTCTACTAGCCAGACAGCAGAATATTCTCCGAAAAATGCTCGCTCTGGGATATATATCTGATCGTGATTTCAAGAACGCCATCGCTTCCGATGTTTTCAAAAAAATCAGTCCGGCTGAGCGGCCGATTACCGCACCACATTTCGTTTTTTATGTTCTCGACCAACTGAAAGAAACGCATGATGAAGAACAACTCAAAACAGGAGGATTCAAAATACGCACGACGCTTGATTTCGATTTTCAAAAATCGGCCGAGAGTATCATCACTACCGGCGCTGAAAAAAATACAGCTCGAGGTGCTACCAATGCCGGACTAGTGGCTCTTGACCCAAAATCGGGGCAAGTCCTCGTCATGGTCGGATCAAAAAACTATTTCGATACCACCATCGATGGCAACGTAAACATTACGACCAGTCTGCGCCAGCCCGGGTCAGCTTTCAAACCATTCGCCTACGCAGCAGCCTTCGAAAGCGGCTTTCAGCCAGAAACACCCATCCTCGATACACCGACCAATTTCGGCCCCGACGGCTCGGGCCATGACTATATCCCGCGTAACTACGACGGACGCTCCCACGGTCTCATGACCATGCGTCAGGCGCTCGCTATGTCTCTCAATATTCCCGCCGTCCAAACACTCGCGCTTGCCGGCGTAGAACATACCATCACCCTCGCAACGCGTCTCGGCATTACGACACTCACCGATCCAAAACGCTACGGGCTCGCACTTGTCCTAGGCGGAGCAGAGGTAAAACCGATCGACATGGCTCATGCCTTTTCCGTCTTTAGTCAAGAAGGAATCCGCCATGACCTACAAAGCATCACAAGCATCATCGATCGTAACGGAAAAGAGATACTACAAGCAAAAACTACCGAAGGAACACTCGTCCTCGATTACAATATCGCAAAAAAAATAAACTCCATTCTTTCGGATAATCAGGCACGCACCCCGATTTTTGGCGCCCATAGTCCACTCGCGTTTCCACCAGGAATACAGGTCGCCGGAAAAACAGGTACCACACAAAATTTCCGCGATGCCTGGACAGTCGGCTATACTCCTTCTATCGCCGTCGCCGTATGGGCGGGCAACAACGATAACCGACCTATGCACGCTGGGGCCGATGGAATCTTTGTTGCCGCACCCATCTGGCGAGCATTCATGGATATCGCCCTCAAACGTTTTCCTGAAACTGGGTTTGCCTCATATGAAAAAGATACCAAGGCTCAGTCACTCTTCACCCTCTCCTCAGATCTCCTCGGCGGAAACACTATTTACATAGACAAAAAAACTGGCCGTGAAATATCGCCAGAAAAAGCAAGAAAGCTCAAAAATAATCGTGTAGAAAAACGCTCGGTCAATGATGCTCTCTCTTCTGATGCCCCGGTCGCGGCATCACCATCATCGATAACCAGCCTCCGAGAGATTGAGGCCCGCTATCAACCAACTCGTTAGGGCTACGTGTCACAAAAAACATCCGGTCACTCTCTTCGTAAAGCTTCCATAGGAGAAAGTTTCGACGCTCTGATAGCCGGTGCGAGCCCAAAGAGCAATCCCACTACCATAGAAAAACCTGCTCCCAAAAAAAGAGACTTCGCCGTAAAGACGAGCTTCACATTAAATCCAAAATTTGCAAAGAGGAGTGTCAGCCCCCAGACTACCAATACGCCGAGCATGATACCCGCCAGTCCCCCGAGGCCCGTGATAATAATCGCTTCGGCAAGAAATTGCGCGAGTATCGATCGAGACCGCGCGCCCAAAGCCTTGCGCAAACCGATCTCACTCGTCCGCTCTGATACCGAAACATACATCACATTCATGATGCCTACTCCTCCGACGACGAGCGATATCGAAGTGAGTGCGAGGAGGAGAATCGTGACCGATCCCAGTACATCACCGATAGTCTCTTTGGCTTCTTTCGAAGAATTCACAGCAAAATCATCCTTGCTCGCATCCTTGATATCGTGACGCTTGCGCATGAGGGCTACGATATCCGCAACGGTATTTTCATCCTGCGATCCATCCTTCATTTTGACCGAAATCATCTGCACATAATCAATACCGAGAATCTTCGAGAGAAGCGTCTCGACCGGAACATATGTAAAGGCATCCAGATTAAAAAATGCTGCTGATCCGCGTGATTTGATGACGCCGATAACACGATATTTCTCTCCTTTGAGAGTAATAAATTCGCCGATCGCATCAGAGTTACCGAAGAAAGTCTGCTTCACTTCGGATCCGAGCACCGCCACCCGAGCCAGACTCGTATTTTCTTCTTCGGTGAAAAATCGTCCCGCAGACAATTTGATATTTTCATCCACCACCGATGCTTCCGCGCCAACACCGAACAAGAGAATCTGTTTACCGATAGATCCATACGTTGCACGCTCTTGGCCGATAGTCCCAGCATACGCAGCGCTGACATTCCCGAGTTTACGAATCGCATCTCGATCCTTCGTCGTAAGCGTCGTAATCTGTGTCCCCTGTCCTCGCGACGAAGCATTCTCTCCAGACATTTTACCAGTATTCGGAATTTTTACCTCTACCTGGATGAGGTTTCCTCCAAAGCTATCTACTTGACCGAGGATAAAACCCTTTACGCCATCACCCAGTGCCGTCACCACAACCACGGAAAATACACCGATAACCACTCCAAGGAGCGCGAGAAAAGTCCTCGCCCGATGTGTCGTAATAGTCCTCAGCGCGAAACGCAATGGTTGCAGATATCTTCGATGCATAATCATTTCTTTCTGCCACGATTATCAATTACCACCCTACTCATACCGAAGTGCTTCCATAGGACTGACTCTCGATGCCTTGAGTGCCGGATACAGACCAAAAATAATACCAATCACAAACGAAACCGAAAAACCTATGAGTATCGAAGAAAACGGGACAAGAAATTCCCAGCTATACCCTAACTTTGGAATAATAAGCGATGCCACAAACGAGAGCAGTACTCCAAAGGATATACCGATGAGTCCGCCAGCAAGCGTGATAAACGATGCCTCGATAAGAAATTGAATAATGACATGATGGGGCCGCGCACCGACCGCTTTACGAAGACCGATTTCGCGCACGCGCTGCGATACCGAAATGAGCATCGAATTCATGATACCGATACCACCGACCAAGAGCGATATCGAAGCAATGGCGATGAGAAAATATTTCAATATATTGGTTATATTCGTCAGTATACCAAGCGCTGCTGCCGTATCACGAACAGAGAAATCCGGCTCTTCTCCCTCCTCTATGTTATGCCGATCTCGGAGCAGTATGACAATATCCTGCACTGTCCGACCGACATTATCCGCACTATCTGCCTTTGCACGTGCAAAATTCAAATAATTGATACCCAGGAGTAGCTTTTGTGCGGTCACGAGCGGCACGAAAACCAGCACATCCGAATTAGAAAACGCCGTCGAGCCCCGCTCCTCGAGTACGCCGACGACACGAAATGGGATATCCGAAAGTTTCACTGTCTCTCCGATAGGATCACGGCCTGGGAAAAGCTCTTTGGCACGAGTCGATCCGAGCACTATCACACGAGAAAGATTCGTTTCCTCCTCTGCAAAGAAAAACCGTCCACGAGCAATATTTGTCGACTCCACGACAATCATCTCAGGAGACACTCCCTGAAAACTCACTTCAAACGAATCTGCCTCCGATTCCAGTGTAGCTGCACCAGAAACATACCCCGATACCGCGACGAGATGCGGGGCGTTCTGTCTCTCACGTATGGCTTCGAGATCATCATTCGTAAACGTCGTTGTGACAATACCGAACGCTGATGCCGGAGGACCACTCTCTTCCGATGCCCCCGGAAGAATCGCTATGAGATTGGACCCTACTTTCTCCACCTGAGAAAGGATGAGTCGTTGTGCGCTCGCTCCGATAGCCATCACCATGATCACGGCAGCCACACCAATCACAATTCCGAGGACTGTAAGAAGAAACCTCGTCTTCGAAGCCACTAAAGAACGGTATGCGATTTTCACCGGATCAGATAATTTCATCGGTCCATACACAGGAGAAGAGATACAAAAAGGAGCGTTGTATTTCCTCTCTATTTCAAAAAGTTTTCTCCCTGAGCCTGACGACGATTCTCTACTGCTTCATCGGCAACGATACGACCGTCTACCATGCGCAAGATACGCTTGGCATGCTCAGCAGTGTATGTTTCATGCGTCACGAGAATAATTGTCTTTCCTGCATTATTCAATTCCTGGAGAATAGACATGACCTGCAGTCCGGCTTTAGAATCGAGATTCCCTGTCGGTTCATCAGCAAAAATAATTTCCGGATTGTTCACCAGGGCGCGAGCAATGGCGACCCGTTGCTTTTCTCCTCCTGAGAGCTGATTAGAAAAGTATTGCGCGCGATGCGACATGTTCACCGCAGCCAGCGCTGCATTGACTCGCACATCGTTATTCTCCACCATCTCATCATCATACAGAAGCGGGAGTTCCACATTTTCGAAAACCGTCGTCTTTGGCAGGAGATTGAAGGCCTGAAACACAAACCCGATTTTCTTATTTCGAAGTACGGCCAATGCATCATCATCAAAGGTACCAATATTTTTTCCATCGAGTAGATACTCACCACCGGTCGGTCGATCGAGGAGACCGAGTATTTGCATAAGTGTCGATTTCCCCGATCCCGATGGTCCCATGATAGAGACAAACTCGCCTTTCTCGATGCTAAAATTCACGTGATCCAAAGCGCGCGTCTCGACGCCTTCACTCTCGTACACCTTTTCCAAATTATGAGCAGAAATGAGCATAGGATCAAAGAATCAATTGGCCTGCTTTGATCCGATACTGACTTCATCGCCTTCCCTAAGACCAGAGAGAATTTCAATCACGCCCTCATCACCTTCGAGGCCAGTCGTGACGATAACTTTCTCGAAATTATTTTCCCCACCACGCTTTACCTCGGCATACGTAATACCAGCTGACTTAAAAAGTGCACGAAACGGTACGACGAGGACACCCTCGCGATTGGCCGTCTCGATATCAATATTCGCCGTCATCCCCTCTTTGAGCCGATCATCCGATGTACCCAGTCTAAATTTCACAATATACGAAACAACGTTTTGAACAACGGTAGCCGATGGCTCGATCTCGACTACTTCACCATCGAATATATCGCTCGTCGAAAATGCATCAAACGTTATCTTGGCTGTCATTCCAGTACGGACCTTGGCGATGTCTGACTCTGGCACCCGCGCCTCCACGACAAAATCCTCTCCCAAGACGACGTGTGCTATCACCTGTCCTGTTGTCACGGTTTCACCAACACGGGTATCGAGTTTCGTCACGACACCATCTATCGGTGATACGAGAACACTTTTCTTCATCTGAGCTAGTATCGTCTTGACACTCTCCTCTATCTGCTGTGTCGCCAATTTCTTTGCTGCCCGAGCTTCCGGCTGCAAATCTTCCCAGCCACGTCTCGCCAGCTTTTCATTTTCTCGAGCTATCGCAAGACCGACGCGAGCTTCATTTAATTGTGACTGAAGGATAGTCCGATCAAGCGAAGCTATCGGCTGATCCTTCTTGACAGTCTCTCCCTGGGCTACGAGAAGAGCATCGACCGTACCGACGCCAGAAAAAGAAAGATCGGCATACTCGGTCGGAACCATGTCACCAGTGACCGAAACAGTTTCTATGATATCTCCTCTCTTGACGGTTTCAGTGGGTGTCGCTACTACAGTATTCCGATTCTTAAAAAAGAAATACCCACCAACGAGAGTAATAACGATGACTACAATAATGATATTTCGTTTGGACATACTTTTTATAATAGATTTTTTTGTTTTGTAGCAGCATCCATCGCTCTATTCGCCTCGGCGTCCGCTACAGTGTTTTGTTCTCGAGGCACATGCACAAAATGTACTTCACCAAAATCCAGCATGAGATTCCATACCTGGAAAAAAAGCGGCTGGAGTTTCTCGTTTTCGATTTTATATATATGATTGAGCTGTCTACAGGCCAGTTCACTATCCATGCGACATTCGATAGAAGATTTTTTCGCCCGTTCTTTACTGATCAGTGATTTGATTTTCCGCAGACCAGCAGAAATGGCAGCGTATTCTGCCTCATTATTCGTTTTCGTTCCCAAAAACTCTCCAAATCTTTTGTCGAGCGTCTCTATATAGACTCCCAAAGCAGCAGGACCAGGATTACCACGTGACCCACCGTCGCTATACATGACAATTGTTTCCATATACTCAATCCAAAGTGATTTCTCTTTTAGTATAGCATAGATATGAATCTCGCCTCCCCCAAAGATAGTTATACCACACGCCTCATATCGACGATTTTCAGCTGGACAGAAGTATGTCCGTTCCAGGTATTCTCACTGAGCTGAAACGCGATGTCCATGTGCTCACCTGATTTCAAATCATCAAATCGCTCTCCCAGAGAAAATCCGATAGCATCGAGCATTTTCTTACTTCCCTCAGGCAAGATTTTGAGTTTCAGATGTTTACCCGTGGCGCCCACGAGACGAACTTCTTCAATACATGCGTTTTCGAGCGCAAAAATCGGTTCGAGATTTCCCTCACCAAATGGAGCAAAAAGCATGATATCCCGATACAATGTAGGGGTAATATGCTCCCATCTGAGACGCATATCGATCAAAAGCTCCGGTTCTGTCACGATACCCGCCAATTGTTTTTCTACCAACCCATTAAATTTCTCATAAAACGCATCGAGGTGCGTATTGTGGATAGTCATACCGGCCGCCTGAGCATGCCCGCCAAATTTCACGAGCATATCACTGCACGCTTCGAGCGTTTCGATAATATTGAGCTCCGGAATACTCCGGAATGATCCTTGGCTTGTTTCCTTGCCACGCGTCAGCACACACGTGGGCTTGCGAAATTCATTGGCGATACGCCCGGCAATCAAACCAACAATGCCAAAGGGATATTCTTCGCCGACAGCGAAAATGAATTTTTTATGTTCATATTTCTCTTTGGCGACCCGCCGTACACTATCCGTCATCGCTGTACTTATCTTCTGTCTCGCAACATTATGGGCATCGAGTTCGAGAGCGAGCGTCCGGGCATGCACCTGGTCACGCTCCATGAGCAGATCATGGGCGAGCATAGCGTGCGCCATACGCGACGCCGCATTGATGCGCGGAGCAATCTGAAACCCAATCATCCGTGCATCTGGTTTCGTATTTTCATCGATTTTTATATTGCCCACCGCAAACATCTCCTGAAAACCAACCCGATGTGTCTTGGCAAGCACGATAAGACCGTATTTCACTATGACACGGTTTTCTCCGATAAGCGGCATCACATCCGCCACGGTACCCGTCGCCACCACGTCCAAGAGCCACTTGAGTTGTTCAACTTGCTCTGGTAAATAGTGCTGATATAGAGCCTGCGCTACCTTAAACGCGGTCCCTGCGCCACATAAATCAGAAAATGGGTATGTCTCCCCTTTGAGCTTGGGATTGATGATAGCGTAAGCATCCGGGAGCGTCTCTGGTACATGGTGATGATCGATGACAATCATTTCGATACCACGACTCTTGGCCAGAGCAATTTCCGCATGATTGGTCATGCCGCAATCAAGCGTCAGTGCCAAAGTAACACCTTCCTTCTGAAAAAAATCGATTGCTCTTTCACTGAGACCATGGCCTTCGCCTACTTTTTCAGGGATATAAACACGCGTCGTGATACCGAGAGCAAGCAGTGTCTCGTGCATGATAACAGATGAAGTCACTCCATCAGCATCGTAATCACCAAAAATTCCCACACATCCACCAGATGTCCTTTCCTGACCGATGCGCTCCACAACCCGCTTCATTTCTTTAAACAAAAAAGGATCGTGAATATCACGATCAAATTGAGGTAACAGAAAACGCTCCCGCGATTTCACATCACTATAACCACGAGCAACAAGCAAGGCTTCTGTCACAGGATGTAGCCCATGACCCTCTTTGTTTTCTGATAGCTCATCAATGACGTATTTCCACTTCACGACCTTAATAACACGAAAGTTCCGCGTCGAAACGCTGCGTAGAACCTTCACGAAGACGGAGTTTCAAAACAAGCTTCCCATTATCTCTTTCGGAACACAAGAAATCAGGATTGAGATTGAAATCACGAGCAAACTTGGCCGCATCATAATTGAACGGATCAATACCGAGCACATACTCAGCAGCCGAAAGAACGACTTTGACGCGATTGATAACTTCGACCGGTGGTGTCATGTCACGAATGATAAAATCCTTGACGCCGATTTCTATGGCACGTTTATCATCTTCTTCACGTCCCAAGTGAGAAAGAAAGATGACTGGTATATCTGCCGTCGCGACGCTTTTCTTGAGCGCATCCACGAGACCATATCCATCCATACGAGGCATGATAATACCTGTAATAATCACATCCGGAGGAATCTGATTCACCTTTTCCAATCCTTCTAGTCCATCACTGGCTTCAAATATCTCAAAACCGGCAGCACGCAAAAATTCCGCATACATTTCTCTCGTTGCCAAATCATCATCGACCAACAGAACACGCGTATGTTTACTATCCATAGTACATTATATTATTATGAGAACACCTTCATTTCTTTTTCATTATAGAGAAAAAGGTGCATTCTGGCAAAGATAGCCCGAACTATTAACAAGCAAAAACAGGGGTCTCTTGTTGATTACTTTTTCTGTTGCTCTAGGTCACGAAGTCTTTCTATAGCCTTTTTTTCTTCCGAAGAAAGTTTCTTAGGAATGACCACAGTAATCGTAATCAAATGATCACCATGACCGAAACGACCAAAATGAGGTACACCTTTACCCTTAATGCGGAAAACCTCTCCAGACTGCGTCCCAGCAGGAATCTTCATTTTTACCAGACCATCGATCGTCTCTACGGATAGAGTATCCCCCAGAGCGGCTTGAGAAAAACCGATACTTACACGCGAAGTAATATCGTCTCTCTGACGCTTAAACGAATCATGGGGTCGTACATGCACCGTGATGAAAAGATCACCAGCTGGAGCGCCGAATTCACCTACTGCACCATGTCCTGATACAGACAGAGTCTGCCCATCCTCCACGCCAGCAGGTATTTCCACCGAGAGAGCCTCTTCTTTCTGAAAACGACCCGCACCACCACATGTTCGACATTTTTTCGAATATATTTTTCCTTTGCCGTGACAACGATCACACGCAACCTCTTGAGCAAATGTCCCAAAAATACTCTGCACGGCCCGCTGAACCCGCCCATGTCCTCTGCACTGCGAACACGTTTCTTCTTTTGACCCAGGCTCGCCTCCACTACCCCTGCACGTATCACACTCTGAAAGTTTTCGTAGCCTGATTTCTTTTTTCACTCCGTACACCATCTCTTCAAAAGAAATTTCTACATCTACCTGGATATCCGATCCAGAACGAGCGCGACTCCCTCGTCGACCTCCACCCCCAAACATATCAGCAAAAATATCTTCAAAGCCGGTCCCATTAAAGTCAAATCCTTGCGAAGAAAAACCATTAAAATCAAATCCTCCACCGCTTTGTCCCTGTCCTCCTGGTCCCCCGGTATTGCCATGAAACGTCTGGCCGAACTGATCGTACTGCTGACGCTTTTCCTTCTTGGAAAGCACCTGATACGCCTCATTTATTTCCTTGAATTTCGCCTCATCACCCCCGCCTTTATCAGGATGATACGTATGCGCCAATTTGCGGAAAGCCTTTTTGATCTCATCCTCAGAAGCATCCTTGGATACCCCTAAAACCTCATAATAATTTGCCATAGGTATTTCTGTGTTCTAGAAAATATCAAAACAATTACATCACTGAATCCGCCTCTTATTCTACTGTAGAATAAAAAAATTAGCAATCTCAACATATGAGTGCTAACTCTTTCTCGATTTCCCTCTCTCAGGCCTCCAGGATATGCTGAGTGCGTTCTCGAGAGGTTATACGTACAAAATGTAAAGCTTTTGCTCCAGAAAAAATACAGAAGCCCACGAAAGTAAAGACGGGGCCGAGAATCGATCCAAGAGGCATCAGCGTCAAAAAAAGAATCGTCGCGAGAATAAGTGGCAATGTACCAGAAGGCAGAGTCTTAGATACCTCCCCGTCACTACCGAAAAGACTGGCTATCTTGTGTTCCACGGCGAGAGAGAACACGTCTGCGATTTTCTCGTCACCCGAAACAGTCCTTCCGACGAATGACGATATCTGTTCTTTTCCAGAACGCACGTAGAGCTCTCTCTGTAACATCGCATTACTCTTGTTCAAATCATTCGTAGACATGGACTGGAGGGGGTTTTTTGATCCAGGAAATCCATAAAGCACGTTTTTCAAAATATCCATCGTATTCTGCGAAACCGTTTCCCCCAAGGCAGTCGTATCTTCCTGACGTTCACTCATACTCACCAAAAACTCATCCACCGTAGCACGATCATCAGCGGCTTTCTTCAAATCTGGATAGAGATACGATACCGCTCTAAACGTGAGTATCGACCCGCCTTGGTTCATATGAAATCGTGGCATCAGCTCTTCCCAAGAAGCATGCTGAGAAAAAGCAAAGTACGCACTAGAAAGCGAAAGCGACAATGCAAAGACAAGGGCGAGCTTCCCCGAACGCACCACCGTAAAAAAACGGAAACGGATTCGATCATGAATCTCGTTTTGAATAACACGAACACTCCACCAAGCAAAAAATACCGAAAAACATGAAATCAATAGATGATACCAAGAAAAAATAAACATAATGCTGGGCAAAAACACCACGATGGCACCCAACACCCTGAATAGAGGATTTTCCCAGACGACCGCACCAACGACAAATACAGAAAGTAAAGCAAAAAACCAGACGAATGTCTGCCACGTATCACCCATACCAGGCACTAGTATTATTCTCGAAAAAGAATACCACGCCCCCAAAGATAGAAGCCCAACAAAAAGAATCAGAACTATCCCAAAAATCTCCCTCGACGTGTATTTCATATTCTGTTTTGTGATTTGAATATTCTCAATTCTTACCCCTGTATCTGCTTTTTCTTCACAACATAGTACGAATTTGAAAATCAGATCCTACAGAATTTTGCCGAACTTTAACTACTGCTATTATTAAACAAAAACAAAAATTTCTTCGGAAGCAAAAAAGGTTCCTGCTAGGTTAATTTTCTAGGGGTTAGGTCAGAGTAACTTTAGAAAGTCTAAGCCTAAATAACCCACTTCGACATCCGTCATTTCTCCGCTACGAAGTATCTCTCTAAATTCTTCAAGGGTTTTAGTAACAATTTCTACGTACTCCCCTTCGTCAAGTTTTTGCCCAGAAACTTTCTTACAGTTAGTCGCCACAAAACAATAACGCACCATAGTCGAGTAAGCGTCATCTGAACAAGTCCCTACAAATTCAATATTTCCTTCATAACCTGTCTCCTCTTTAAGTTCTCTGGCTGCTGAAAACTTAGGCTCTTCATTAACGTCAAGGTATCCACCAGGGAGTTCATAAAAAACCTTCTGGGGGCCTGGACGAAATTGTCTCGCAAGAATCACATTTTTTTTCTCATCCAACGCAACTACCGCTACCGCTGGACCTTCTTGTTTAATATAAAAGTCTTTAACCTCTCTATTTGGCATCTCAAAGTCTATCCGGTTAATTACTCGGCTATACTTTCGAAATACCTCTTCTTTTTTTACTTCTTTCCAAATGTTTGTCATATAAAAAATATACCCTTTTCTTTCGAAAAGGGCAAGATACTCAGTTAATTATTTCCTTAATCCATAAATGGCTTTAACGATTTTCTCGTTCTTTTTAAGCCATTTATAGCGCTCATGCGTTCCGTAGTCATAGAAGAAGTTCTCAGATGCGAGCATTGCTCGAACCCGCATTACTTCGATTAAATACGGGATAGTTTCCTGCTCTAATGATTGCTTCCCTTGAGTCAGAAAATCACACATGTTATCCCTTGAAAAGAAGTAATGACCCACACTGCTCGCCAAGTAATTATCTTGATCCTGCAAGCACGTATAGCGGTTACTCCCATCCTCTCGGAAACTCACGATGTTGCCTCCTGAAACTTTCACAGCTCCTTTATTCGGGGCTTTTTCATCAATTGTCAGCAACGCTAGGGGTGATTGCCTATTTTGAAGAAAAAAACCATATGCCTCGTTAGGATTATAATCGAGAATTGTGTCTCCGTTACATAACAACACATCATCGTTTGAATCAACATCGGAATGAACAAAATTCGCCACCGCTCCTCCCGTTCCAAGCCGACCCGATTCAACAAGGATGCGAACTCCTCGATTATACCAATATGGTGTTTCGAAGAAGACTTGAAAGCGATCCGCATTCGCATCGCTGACAGAGATAATGATTCTGCCGATACTCTGATTAATATACCACTCTACTAACCATTGCAGAAATGGCTTTCTTAAAAAATTCAGCATCGGCTTTGGTACGGATGAGCAAATATTGCCCATTCTATCAGCGCTGCCACCAGCAAGCACTAAAAGAGTCAGGTTATTTAAGGCTGTCATTTCAATCCTCCAAATTAATTGATCCCCTGTATAGACGTTCACCCCTCACGATTTCTCGTAAAGCATTGTCTTCCAGTGGGACGAGTTCATCGGTACTAGCATATCCACCAGCAATGCTCATTCGTGTTTCGACACTCTTATTCTTTCCCACACTATGGAAAGCCAAACTATCAAAGATGAGGATTCCACCCTTACTGACTTCGACCTGGACTGCCTGATTAATAAGGGATGCAAAAACGTGATGTTCGTCCATCCAGGTACCTCCATTGTTGGGAGTGCCAACATACGGGAGATACTGTGAGGTTGGAATTATATACGTCGCACCGGAATCAACACTTGCGTCATCTAGATAGATAATGACGCTTACTATTCCCCTACTCCACTGAAGTACATCTCTATGGAGTCGAAACTTTGTGTCGCGAGCCGTGTTCGCTGTCGCGTGATTGTGCCTGTTCTTTATAAATTCAATATTCGGCCCAATAAGCGACTCGAGAATGTCGAGCATCGAGGGCTTAGTGAGAGCCTCACGAAAAACTTGCCCTCTGCTAAAAAGCTGATTGAGTCGGTATACGCGATTCAAATCATCTTTCAAACAAGGCTCTACGACCCTTTGGCATTGGTCTAATATGGCACTCCTTAAACATCCCACTTCAGCTTCTGTAAAAATGGCATCGTATTTCAGATAACCAGCCCTACGGAAGAAGTCAATTTCATATAAGGTAACCATTGTTTCCTCCTTTCAGAAGGTAGTTGAATTTTTAAATTACGAATGCTCATATCGGACGAATCTGATATGTAAAAATACTATAAAAGCATTCATTCGTCAATGAGGGGCATCGTAGTGGAGCGTAACCTCCTAAGGAAGTAAACAAGTTCGACTCCCAGCTAGCTTACGAAGTTGGAACCGCAATAACGGAGAAGAGACTACAATCCGTGCGCCGATTTGTTGGCTAGGTGTTCTTCGTATGTCTTGGAAAAAATAGTCTCTCCTGTTTTAGGATCGCTCAGAAAATAGAAATATTCATTTGGCTCCGGAGAGGCAACGGACTTGAGAGACATCAGCCCCGGGTTGCCCACGGGTCCGGCAGGCAGCCCCACATTCAGATAGGTATTATAAGGAGAAACAACACGTGTTTCTTCGAAAGAATATTGTTTCTTATCGATGCCGAGAATATATTGAAGTGTCGCGCAGCTCTGAAGTGGCTGTCCTATCGTTAGGCGACGAGCGAAAAGATCGCTCACGAGCCTACGGTCACGTTCTGTCGGCACTTCATTCTCGACGATACTCGCGAGTGTGACAGCCGAAAACAGACTTTTCTGTTTAGCAACAAGAGATGTCCGGATGTCGGCGCTGACCTTTTTACCAAAATTCCGAAGCATAGTTTCGATAATGGTCTGCGCTACTGCTTCACGGTTGAAAAGATATGTATCAGGGAAGAGATATCCCTCGACTGAAGCGCCCTCTGGGAGATCGGCGAGAAAATCAAACTGAGTCCGCCATGCCGGCAACGGATGTGCGACGAGATATGAAAAATTATCCCCTGGCAGCTCAGAAGCCGTCAAACGTGCTGCCATCTTTTTCGTTGTCCACCCTTCGGGAAACGTCACTTTGATATCTTGAGAAACCACTTTACCTTCGGTTATCAAGAATGCTACTTCCGGTATAGAAAGCGTACCGCTGAGCAGATATTCCCCCGCTACCAAATGATGGAGATTCCCTTCTCTCAAAAGATGCCATACAAAGGCGAAACGCGATGTGATGATGCCGCTCTGCTCCAGGCGCTCACCGAGAGCCAGAGCATCTTCACCCTGCGTTACTTCAAACTGTTGCTCTTGCTTCGTAAAACCATGCGAATGTTCTGCCTGATATGAAACAAACAAAAACAAGCCTACGACACAAACCGAAACGATGCTCGAAAAAATAAGAAATGGGCGCACAAGATTCAGAATGATTTTTTAATAAGCGGCACAAAAGAAAATCCAGGAAACTCTTCTTTAAACAAATCCTCTTCTCCTCGTTTTTCTATATAACACAGATGATTGTGAATCGGGATGACCATTTTCCCACCGATAGCGAGCTGCTTCTTGAGTGCCGGAGGGATCTCATCCGGAGCAGCAGAGACCAATATGCGATCATACGGAGCCAATGCATCATACCCGAGATTGCCATCACCCAAGATACACTCAACCACTCCAGAAGTCACCAAACCAAATTTCTCGACATTCGTTTTCGTCATCTCATGGAGCTCTGGCAGGCATTCAATAGCTACCACTTTACCCTTTTCTCCAGCAATATTCCCCAAAAGAGCACTCGTCCAACCAGACCCACTACCGATATCGAGAATGCGTTGGCCAGGCTGAGGATCAAGAAGCTCAAACATGATCGCTACGGTTGTCGGCTGCGAAATAGTCTGCCCGAAACCAATGGGCAAAGGGATATCCGCGTCAGCCTCTTCCTCAAAAACAACCGGAACAAAATCAGCCCGAACAATCTCATTGAAAGACCGGATAATATGGTGCGATTTGAGATAGCCATTGCGTATCAAGATTTCTACGAGTCCGCTCCCCATATATCTCTACATGCCCATTATCTGGATAAACACATCACGCTTACGCGAACCATCAAACTCAACCGCAAAAATGTTCTGGCGCTCTGTCAAGACAAGCTTGCCCTTTTCTACTGGGATTGTTTCGCTATTACCGAGCAAAATCGCTTTGCAGTGTGAATGACCATTACTTCGTCCATCCGACCCTCCTGATTCGCGACGCAATTCGAAAAGGTCATGCGAATATTGGTCATCCACGGGAACAATCTTGTAGAGAATACGCATAAAATCCTGGAGTAACATCGATTCATTGTGATTGATCGCTACGCCCATAGTCGTATGCGGCACATAGACAAGCGCTTGTCCTTCGCGCACTCCTGACCGATCGATAATATCCTGCACCTGATCAGTGATATCCATGAACTGAATCTGGGTCTTGCTTTCAAGATCGATTCTTTCTTTATAAATTTTCATAACGTATTTTGTTTTATGGTCCCTAGGAATAACCTAGAGGGCTTCGAGTTCGCTCTTTAGGATATCTTTCCCCTGCATACCCACAAATTCCTTCACTACCTGACCATTCTTGAAAATTTTCATCGTCGGAATAGACATGATACCGTATTTCTGGGCTGTCGCTGGATTTTCATCGACATTGACTTTGCCAACCTTCGCGCCCTTTACCTCCTCAGCGAGCTGATCCACGACCGGCCCCATCATCTGGCACGGCCCACACCAGGGCGCCCAAAAATCCACAAACACGGGCTTGTCACTCTTTAATACCTCTTGATCGAAATTGCTATCGGTAAATTCCATTGCCATATTCTTTTACTTTAGAAATATTATACACTCCTATTATACCGAAATGCCCAAAAAAGAGCAAAGAAAAAGAGCGGCACAGTGTATTTGCACTCTACCGCTCTTCTGTGCCGATTTAAGGCTTTCAATCTGCCGCTTCACCACTCTTTTTGTTGATGATTCGCTGCATCCCTACCATCTCTCGATGCATCCTCCGATAAAAAACAACATCAGGGGGCACTGCCTGAGCAATCGCCGCATCAACACGCCTTCTTTCTTCGACCACAAACGGGCTCCGCACAGAAGAATTTCGTTCATCCTCTATGGGATAGCCATCTGAACTCACCAAACGATTCATAGTACCTGCCCCTTTCATCAAAAGAACCACAAAAAAACAAAATCAAACGTACCAACAAAACCGAGCTTTGTCAATGCATAACTCAGAGCTAACCCGCTACAAACCAAAAATCCAGTAGTGAAACGTCAGTGTTGCCCAATTCCAAACGAGGCACAAAAAATAAGATGCGTACGTGTTTTATTTCTTCAAAACCGCGAGAAACGCCTGGCTTGGAATAGACACTTTTCCTGTACCCATCTCCAAAGCCTTTTTCTTACCCTTTTTCTGTTTCTCGAGCAGCTTTTTCTTGCGAGAAAAGTCCCCGCCGTACATATACCCCGTCACGTCTTTTCGATACGCGGCGATGGTTTCACGAGCAATCACTTTGCCCCCGATCGCAGCCTGAATAGCAACCGCAAAATTCTGCCTTGGCAAGACTTCCTTCAATTTTTCAACGACACGCTTGCCCTCACTATACGCGTCACGCTTGGGCACCATACGCGCAAACGCATCGATCACATCATTGGCCACCAAAATATCCAGTTTGACCACGTCACTCGGGCGATAGCCAATCAATTCATAATTCATCGAAGCGTATCCCGATGAGGCACTTTTCAGATCGTCATGGAAATTTACGATAACATCCATAAGCGGCGCTTCGAATGAAAGGAGTACGCGTTCCTCATCAATATATTCTGTATTCTTGTATTCCGCGCGAATCGACTGCGAGAGCTGCATCACATTGCCGAGATATTCACTCGGTGTGACGATCGAAAGCGCCACATACGGCTCGTACATAGCCTCTATCCCTGCTAGATCCGGCAAGTCGACAGGTGAATACAGTGCGATATGCTCGGTACCGCCGCGCATCTTGAGCTCATAGACAACCGAGGGTGTCGTGATAGTCGGACTCAGGTTAAATTCCCTCTCCAGCCGTGCCTGAATAATTTCGAGATGGAGCAATCCGAGAAAACCACAACGAAATCCCCTTCCGAGTGCTTGATTGCTCTCCGGTTCGAAAACAAACGCGGCGTCGTTCAATTTCAATTTATCGAGCGCGTCACGCATCAAAGTATAGTCATCACCATCGACGGGATAGAGACTCGCATACACTGCTGGACGAATTTCTTTGTACCCCGGCAACTGCTCTACAATAGTCTTGTCCCGATCCTTCGGTTTGTGCGTCACCGTGTCTCCGACGCGACAATGAGCCACTTCCTTGAGGCCAGTCGCGATGTAGCCGATATCCCCCGCTCGCAGCACGTCTGTCGGTACGAGATTCGGTTTGAAAAGTCCCACTTCGACCGTCATGCCCTCTTTGGCTGTACCGAGCATAAACAGCGCATCATCACGCTTCACGGTGCCGTCCACGACTTTCACATAAGCCACGACACCCTTGTACGTATTATAGATAGAATCAAAAATGAGAGCGCGAAGCGGGGCAGCTTCATCACCCCGTGGCGCGGGCACTCTCTCGATCACACGCTCGAGCACCGCCCCTACACCGAGCCCGGTCTTGCCCGAGGCCATCAAGATATCATCTTCTGTACAGCCCAAAATATGAACGATTTCTTTTTTGGTCTTCTCGACTTGGGCATTCGGAAGATCGATTTTATTGATAACCGGAATAATCTCTAGTCCCTGTTCGATGGCTAGATACAAATTGGCCAGCGTCTGCGCCTGCACTCCTTTGGTCGCATCTACCAGCAAAATAGCTCCTTCTACCGCAGCGAGCGAACGCGATACCTCATAATGAAAATCGACATGTCCAGGAGTATCGATGAGGTTGAGCATATACTCTACTCCTTCATAGGTATGATGCATTTGCACCGGCTGCAGCTTGATCGTGATGCCTCGTTCGCGCTCGAGATCCATCTGATCGAGCATCTGTTCCTTCATCTTACGCTTTTCGACAGTATGGGTAAGATCAATCAGACGGTCAGCCAAAGTGGACTTACCATGATCGATATGGGCGATAATGCAAAAATTGCGGATGTGTTCTTGTCGGGTATTCATCCCCCTACGGTAGCGAAAAAACGTCTTAAATGCAAGATGACACAAAAAGAAAGGCACTCTACGAAAGTTTACGCAGAATGCCTGTCCATTTCATGACTCCATAAAAATCGCCCGGTCTTCTCATCTCAAAGAGCTAAACGATTGGGTCATGAAGCCTCCTCCCCGCTACGTCCTCGATTTCCCCAAGAGATACGGGGAGTTGGTCGATAACCACTCCTCCATACGCGAGAGAAGAAAGAAGGTGTCCAGCCGAGACAGGTTCACATTCTCCCTTTTTAATCTGTAAAGCCAGCTCGAGACACCGATACAATGGGTCATAAACCTGATCATCCATAACCTCTTGCGTCAAAGACTGCTGTGGCCAAACCATGAGATCACAATCACACATCATTCTTTCTCCTTTTTGGAAAAACTACGTTGTTAAAAAACAAAAAAGGCCGACCTAGCGAGATCGGCTTCCGTTTACTGTTTTCAAGAAATTCTCTTTATCCTCGCAAAGCAGCAAAAGCAAACCGACCTCGCTCCTCCCAAAAGAAGAAGCAGGTCTGCATAAAACAATACATTTGCTGGCTGATATATTTCATAGCGTTCCCAGAATAACAGATATTTTCTTGACCCGTCAAGTCATCTACCAATCACCGCGCTCTGGGTGATCTTCCGCCAGCACGACTGTTTCTGGCTGACGAAGTATCTTGCAACGAATGAAACGATTGACCATACGGAGGTCATCCACATCGAACCAATAACAAAACAACAGAAAGGCCGATCCTCCGATAGTCAGCCCCGTGACAAGCTGTAGAAACACTTCGACAAACGTATCGAGTTCATTCGTCGTCAAAGCAAATATCGACTTGGAAACCTGCGCGATAAAACCAGCCAAAAGCGCCGCAAGTAATATCTTACTCGCTGGCAGAAATATTTCCCGATCACTCCAAAAACCAGCCTTCTGTCGTAAGAAAATATAGAGGAGCACAACATTGAGGATGCTACCGACAGAAAACGCTATCGCCAAGCCCTGCACGGCATACTGAGGCAGAAGAAACGGAATGAGGATAATATGCACCGCTTCGCTCACCAGTGCGATATAGAGCGGCGTCTTGGTATTCTGAAGAGCAAAAAATGCGCGAGCAAAAAGAGGTACCAGGCTCTGAGCAAACAAACTGATAGACAACCATTTGAGAACCTCAAAGGTCTGAATAGTATCCTCCCAATCGAACTCCCCTGTACCCAGGATGACGCGGACGAATTGAGCCCGAAAAATAATCATGAGTATTGAAAGGGGCAAAACAAAAAACAGAATACGCCGCGTCGTTTCAGAGAGCATAAAGAAAAATTTCTTTTCCTGTCTCTCTGCAATAAAAACACTGAGCGATGGAAACGCCGCCAAAGAAAAAGCAATACCAAACAAACCGAGTGGCACACTCTGGATATTATTGGCGAGTGTAAACGCGGTCAAACTCCCTGAAACCAACATCGAAGCGAAAATAGTCATCACCAGCAAACTCACCTGATTAACTGCCATACCGAGAGAACGCGGGATCATCAATCTGACAACATGACGGATAGCCGGGTCCTGCCAAATACGCCGCACAAAGAACTGGTAACGAAAACCTGAATGGAAGAATGATGGATACTGGACAATCATATGAAGGAACGAACCGAGCACTACTCCCCAAGCCAGGCCAACCGGACCGAAAAATGGAACGAAAACGAGAGCTCCAAAGATGATACCAACATTATAAAAAATCGGAGCAAACGAATAAGCAATAAAACGCTTGAAAGAAATCAACACTCCGCCAAACACAGCGCTCATCCCCAGCATAAACGGCGACAGAAGCATGATACGAGTGAGAGTGGTAGCGAGAGCCTGTTTCTCTCCCGAAAAGCCGGGCGCGAGCCAAGTCGTCAGTGCCGATGAAAACACCATGCCAATAAGCGCGAGTACGCCCAACGCAAAAATCATGAGATGTAGCACTCCCGACGTCAATCGCCAGGCCTCTTCCTCTTTTTTTTCTACGATGAGTTCTGTAAAAACAGGCACAAACGCAGCACTCAGTGCGCCCAACACGAGAAAGCCATAAATGAGGTCGGGTATCCGAAACGCGGTATAGTACGCATCCAAAACATCCCCCGCACCAAAATGCGATGCCAAAATACGATCCCGAATAAATCCGAGAAAGCGACTAAAAATTCCGGCTGTAGCAATCAAAAGTGCAGCGCCTCCCACTGTCTTACTCTCTACACTACTCCAGACCGAAAAAGTATTGAAAAATTTCTTTACCATCTATTTTTTCTTTTTCTCAAAAAAATATCATAAGCCCGAACCAAAAACAGAACCCGTGAATACATCGGTTTTCAAGTCACCAGAAAATCGGAGTTCTCGTCCATACGGTACCAGATTTGTCCCCGTCTGCCAAATCGATCGAACACCATCGGGGAAAAAAATACTCGCCTCAAGCGCACTCCCTATCGACCCAGATTGTTTCTGATACAAAGACGAATATGAATCAACACCGCCCTTGGCTATTTCACGCATATCTAACCGAAACGGCAAAAGATACTGGTATTCGACCGTGACCGATTCTTGCGGACTGACATACACCCACGCCCCAAAAACAGTCTTGTCGGCATCTTCGGAAATACGAGTACCACTTTTCTCATCTATAGTCATCCCCTGCTCCTCTCGCTCCACATCCTCATCTCTCTTGAATCCGAGCGCCTCATAATCCAGCGGTGCCTCGGGAAACTCCCACGTCGCTCCTTTGGCTGAGAGCAACTGCGAGCCTTTGGGGACATACACACGCAAATAGTCAGCATTCACTTTGTTCCACCAATCATACGGCGTGTTGCCACCAGCATGTGTCCGCGTGATTGTCACCGTATCGGTGATCGATCCATCGGCAGCAATCTCTGCTTTATGCTTGATCACTTCGCTGATGACACCATCCGTCTTGTACCCATTGATATTCGTATGGATAACCGACAAATAATCCTTAGGGGTCTCGAGTACTTCCCCTGACCATCCGCCTCTCTCTATGAGAGCTTGCGTCTCGGGATGACGCGCATACAAGAGAATATGACGTTCACTCAACCCCTCGACCAAGGCCGAAGCGACACTCGTGAGTGTTTGCCGATCCTGCGAAGCAAATACTTTTTCCATCAATACGAAACAAATATCGGCCAATACTTTTTTGGGCTGATTCTCTGTCTTGTCATATTTCACCTCTACCTGCTCCTGAACGACGGGGATAAAGTTTTCCGCATCGATGACCAATCCATATTGGGGCAATGTGATGGGTCCTATCACAGCCAAAAGTTTCTGCATGACTGCAGGAGTGAGAGTGATCACACCATCCACCGTCGGTCCACCCGTCTTCTCATAAAAAAATATTGCTTTCTCAGCCGAAACAGAAAAATCAGGAAACCAATTGCTATCATGCAAACTCCAACCAGCACTTATTTTCTGAATAGGTTTCGGCGGCACGATATTTTCCTTGAGCTGACCATCAGGATTGAATATGCCATCCACAAAAAACTTACGCACCACACCATTGTTCACATCGAGCAAACCATAGCTCCCGATAAAGCCCCCCGTGGCGCGAGCCTCATGATTATTCTGGAGAAGAAACAAATATTTCCTCGGGCCATTCCCCCCGAGCAATTCTTCGATGAGTGGTTCTTGCTGCTCGAAACTATCGACTAACCCCAAAAGTACGGGGAGGCTCTGTTTCACCACGAGGAACTTCTCTCGTTTTTCCTCTGGAATATCCTCGATACGGACTGACTCGAGCGCCTGATTGGCAGCCCGCAATTCACCTTGCGCCTCAACCAGAGGTTCTTGGATACGCCTCAAAAAATCAAGGAGTGATATTTTCTCACCCTTCACATAAGCATCCTTGGAGAGCGAGGCTTCTGCCGCTACGCGCGAAAGTGGTATCCCTGCTGCCGCGAAATGCTTTCCTGCCTCAATCACATGTTTGCCCGAAGCTGCCTTGGAAAAGCCTGGTACATAGCGCGTGAGATCTACCAGTGTGTCCCCCCAGACAGAAATACTGTCACTCGCTTGCGAAAATGATTGGTAGGCTTCATTAAAATGACTCAGAGACCCGCTATACTGCTGCGCCTTGAGACTTTCTGCTGCTGCCGTCAAACTACTATACCCCGCCTCTCCCTGTGTCATGACGGCCTGCTTCATTTCCCTTCCCTTGACGAAAGCAAACCACAACAGACTACACGCTGCCAACACGACCCCGAGAGCTCCGAATATTTTGACCCATGGACGACTCCTCGGTGCTCTAGACGATACCCCTCCTGTATATGTATCAGATACTCTTGCCTTTTCTCGTGCTGGTTCATGTGTCTCTTTTGATACCCGTTCGTCCCGTACGATCCTCCCCGACCCGGGCGATACGTTTCCCTTCGCAGGATTCCGGAGAGACGGCGGCGGCCACGATGAAACCTTGGGACGCAAAACTGGTCGCATATCAGACATCCGCGAAGCGGACCGGCCATAAGAAGAATGTTCTGGAGACATGTTTATATTCCTCACAAAAATTGCTTTTGTTTACAATCCCCGGTTCTCAACAGGGATACATTGGGTATACACGCCGAGTGTCTCTGTCGCCATGGTTTCCCACCGAAAACGCCCTGCCCTCTCATAGCCTCGCCGACGCAGCATTTCTCTCTCTTCGGGATGGGCTATGAGTTCCCCTATGGCGTCTTCCAGTCCTCCCTCCTTTTCTGGATCAAAATAACGAACAGCCTCCCCGAGAATTTCTGGGAGTGACCCCCGATCGGATGAGACCACTGGCAATCCCCTTGTCATAGCCTCGAGTGGGGGCAAACCAAACCCCTCGTAGAGCGACGGGAACAAATACAACGTTGCGTACCGATAGAGAGAATTGAGTTCTTGATCCGTCAAAAATCCGGTGAAAATAACATTGGCCTTCCCCTTAGCCTCACGTTTCAGACGTGCATAAAAATAATCATCCTTGCCCACAAATACAAAACGATAGTCAGGAAAGGCCTCTGCCGCGCCGAGCAATGCCTCGAGATTTTTGTGCGGATACGCATTCCCCACATAGAGGAAATATAATTCCAGTATATCATGTACACTGCCCGGTCTCACATTTTTTTCTGACTGATCACGGATCAACCCTATGCGACCAAATAATTCTCTTTCATCCGAAACCGCGAGAAACGAGCAGAGCGAGTCCGCTGCCTCGTACGTGACGCTCGTCTTGCCTGTGGCTCGGGGATAATGCAGCAAGATATCTCGCTCCGTAAACAATGATACCGCAATGATATGGTGCGCTCGACGGATAGCCGAAGCGATAACGAAACGATACGCGACAAACTTCATCCAATAAAAAATAGCGCTTCTGGTCGTGTTGCGAAGCGTCGGATAATGCAGAAGAATCAAATCGTGAATCGTCACAACAAATTTCCCACCATACAAAAAAGGAACATTGAAATGAGGGAAATGCACGAGATCCAGACGATGCTTCCAGAGCAAAAGCGGGAAAAAAATTTGTTCCGAAAAACCATACCAGCGATATTCGGCGACCACCTTGGTAAAACGAGGATTCTTCACTCGATACTCTCCGAAATTCTCACGCAACAAAAAAATAATGTACTCGTTTTGTGTATCGATTTTTTCCAAATGCTCGATGAGTTTTTCGACATAACGGCCAAGTCCCTTGCCCGATGTACCGTAAAATCGAGCGTCTATGCCTATACGCATACTCTATGTTTCTTTTTCCTTATGATGGCCTGATTCCACCATCATACCACGCTCCACACAATAGAGAAAAAGCGCTTCCGAAGCCACCATTTTAAACACTTCCACGTCTTCGATATGATTCGACGTTTTGGGAAAAATGATGAGCGCTACCATGCCACATGCCGGCTGTGGCGACCGCACAATGACACAATTATTCTTTTCAGAAAATAATTTCTTCGACTGAAGAATGGGTTTTTCCTCAAAAAACGCAAAGGTCTTCTGATCACCCTCTCCTATATTCTTTTCGAGTTTCTTGGTCTTCAGATTGACGAAACGTATCGAAACACAGTCAGCCCGAGAGAGTAGGAGAACCGTCTCCAAAACTGATCGATAGATAACGGGGTCACGATGATTTTTTCGCCTCATCGCTTCTACGGTATCATGGGGGAGACGAAAAATGAGATCTCTGACGATATCGAGCTTCCGATTCATCTCGCCGATATACGAATACGAATCCGACAGATCACGAGTGATGATATTGGCTTGTTTCTGCAGATGAAGTTTTTCTTTAATCACCCGGATGAGAGCCTTTTCCTTGACGAGATAAATGATAAAACCAAGCGTCCCGAAGCAGAAAACGAGCAATGATTCCAGGTCATCCGCACTCAGAAAAGACACTCCCTGATTGACGGTTTCCGGCGTCAGAACAGCCAGTACAAATATGATGAGATATATCCAATACATGAGCTTTTCCTTATTCTTTCTAACAGGTACAACGATAAGCGCTCACCCAATATTTCACCATGCCGTTACCGAAGATCGGGCAGGATCGACTTCAGATATTCTCGCAATTTATCCCCTACTTCCGGATGCTTGAGACCAAAATGAATAGTCGCTCGCAAAAAATTGAATTTGTCTCCCGTATCGAGCCACTGCCCCTCGAGCATACGGCCATACAGCGGACGATTCTGTTTGAGCATGATATCGAAAGCATCTGCCAATCTGATCTCGCCTGATTTACCCGAATCCATACCCTTCAAAATATCGAACACTTCACGAGTAATGATATATTTCCCAGGAGCCACGATATTCGAAGGCGCGTCTTCTGGCTTTGGCTTCTCCACGAACCCCGATATCTTCCACTCCAAATCACCCAGAGATTCTCCCGCGATCACGCCAAACTTGGAAACCTCGGATCGCTCTACTTCGGTCAGACCGATAATCGGCGCATGATACTTTTCATACGCGTGCATGAGCTGCCGAGACGCCGGCACTTCAGAATCATAGATACAGTCACCGAAAATCACCAACACAGCCTCATCGTCATCGACAAGATGAGCGGCCTGGAGGAGCGCGTGTCCATCACCGAGCGGCACGGGCTGACGCACATAGGAAAACTTGGCCAATCCAGAAATTTTCTGCACCTGTTCCAAAAGATCGTGTTTGTTTTTTTCTACCAAAGTGTCTTCCAGTTCATACGACACATCGAAATGATCCTCAATAGCCCGCTTGCCACGTCCCGTCACAAAAATGATTTCTTCGATACCAGACGCGACAGCTTCTTCGACGAGATACTGCACGACCGGTTTATCGACGACCGGCAACATCTCTTTCGGCTGCGCCTTGGTAGCAGGTAGAAAACGGGTCCCAAACCCGGCTACAGGGAGAATGGCTTTTTTGATTCTGCGTGGCTGATCATGATGCATAACTGTCTCGTGTAAATTATTACCCGTTATTTTTTGAGAGAAACTATCTTCTTGAACTCAGCATTGAATTCTTCGATCGCCTCATTGATCCGCGGATCGAAACGACTTTTGAAATCATGCTCTCTCACATACGCACTCGCTTCGAAAAGCGATTCGTGCGTCCCCGTATCGAAATACGCACCCTCTATCACTCGGACACCGAGAGACTTTTTGTCGAGATAATATCTATGGAGGTCAGTGATTTCGAGCTCGCCCCGGAGAGATGGTCGCAGACTCTTGGCAGCCGTCACGACCTCTTTATCGAATATATAGACGCCTGGAATAGCAAACTGGCTTTTCGGCACGGCCGGCTTTTCCTCGATAGATATAGCCTCGTTCTGGTCGTTAAATTCCACGACACCGAAACGCTCGGGGTCGGGAACTTCTTTCGCAAAGATACGCCCCCCTCGCTCGAAACTCTGGATAGCTTCCGTAAAATCATCTTCAAAGATATTGTCCCCCAGGATGAGCGTGCTCGACTCTCCGTCGATGAAATCCTCCGCCAAGATATAGGCCTCAGCCAATCCGCGCGGCGACTTCTGCACGATGAACGACAAATTGATACCGAACTTACGGAACATCGAACCGAGCAGATTGAGAAAATGCCCCGAATGGTCCGGCGCCAC
>CAYVHS010000006.1:69107-81784 GCA_964451495.1 uncultured Bdellovibrionales bacterium
ATGATCAAAATATCAGTGATACCGGCTTTGATGAGCGTATTGAGCGGATAGAAAATCATCGGTCTGTCATAGACCGGGAGCAATTGTTTAGAGGTCACCGCTGTGAGTGGCAAGAGACGCGTGCCTGTACCACCGGCGAGAATAATTCCTTTCATAGTATCTTGTTATTTGTATACAGGAAACGCCCGGCAGAGCCTCTTCACTTCCTTGTGAATGCTCGCGAGAACCTTTTTGTTACCACTCAAGCGCAGTGTCTCGTCGATCCAGCCCGCGATGATTTTGACTTCTTTCTCTTTCAGCCCGCGCGTCGTGATGGCCGGCACGCCGATGCGGACACCAGACGGATCGAGTGGCCCGCGCGGATCGTCCGGGATGACATTCTTGTTGATCGTGATACCGATTTCATCGAGGAGATTCTCTGCGTCTTTGCCCGTGATACCATAACTCTTCACCGTATCGATGACGATCATGTGATTTTCTGTTCCACCAAAGAGAATCACTGCTCCACGCTTGACCAATTCTTTCTCGAGCGTCTTGGCATTTTTGAGCGTCTGTTTGGCATAGCGCTTAAATTCCGGTCGGAGCGCCTCTCCGAAAGCCACGGCCTTGGCAGCGACCACATGCATATGGGGCCCACCCTGTGTCCCAGGAAATACCGCTTTATCGATAGCCTTGGCAAACTCTTCGCGACAGAGGATGAGCCCACCCCGAGGACCACGGAGTGTCTTGTGCGTCGTCGCCGTGACCACATCGAAATACTCTACGGGATTTGGCAACGCCTTGCCCGCGATGAGCCCAGCGATATGAGCCATATCCATCATCGTGATCGCCTTCACTTTCTTGGCAATGGCGGTGAACTTAGCATAATCGATCTGACGCGTATAGGATGAAAACCCCGCCAACATCAGTTTCGGCTTTTCCTGCTTGGCCAGCTCTTCCAATTTCTGATAATCAATCGTCCCATCTGGCTCTGTCTTGTATCGTACGAAGTCATACACTTTGGCTGGCAGTGTCACCGGGTGCCCATGCGTCAGGTGCCCTCCATGCGACAGATCCATGCCGAGTACCTTGTCACCCGGATTGAGGAGCGCTGCATAGACTGCCAGGTTGGCCTGCGCGCCCGAATGTGGCTGGACATTGGCATGCTCCGCGCCGAAGATCTTTTTCACCCGATCGATAGCGAGCGTCTCTACGACATCAGTCCACTGCTGACCGCCATAGTACCGTCGCCCGGGATACCCCTCAGAATATTTATTCGTGAACACTGTCCCGAGTGTCTCGAGCACCGCCCGAGAAACATAGTTTTCCGAAGCAATCATTTCGAATCCCTCTTCCTGTCGTTTCTCCTCGCCCTGCACTGCCGTATACACCGCCTTATCCGCCTTCTTCAATATATCTTGCTTCATATAAGGGAAATATTAAAAACAACTTAATAATACCAAAAATAGACCCTTTGCGCACGGTTGACAAAACATCAAAAAAGGTGTATAATGTACATCGAGTACCTACCTCCAGTAGTCGAGGTAGGTGTATACGGGAGAGAGCCACCATAAGTAGTGCCGCTCGTGGTACCATATTTGCAAAAGTACGAGGCTCGTGAGGCTCAGATCGACAGATGCCCATCTCACGGCCAGTGCCCCCGACGAAGCTCCAGCACTTCTGAGAGACGTGTTACTGCCTGACGGAGTCTCGGCCAAACCAATCTTGTAATACAAACTATATACACTAACTCCGGTATAATACATCCGGCCCACTCCATTGTCATTCAGAACACTGGGGAAGCCACCATCAGTACCACTACCCTCAAAAGATTGGTCTCCGAGACACAAGATGGGGTTGCCAGAAATCGGTGTAAAAGGGCCAAAGGGGTCGGCCCCCTCTGCTTGCATGATACCTACTTTCGTACCACTACACGCATTGTCTTCTCCATAGAAAAGCACATACTTCCCATCCACATCGATGACGAGATCGGTATGGATACCACTTGGTTGTGGTGAAAGCAAACCCTGTTTCGTCCAGTTCCGCCCGTTATCGACCGACGTGGCCTTGAGCGTATAAAACGCCGGATTACCACCATTGAGAGCACAGCTCTGCGTGCACCAGCCCAGGTACAGCATATAGAGAGTTCCACCTGATTCGACGATAGTGACATCGGTGATGCCATCTTGGTCATATGAATTAGGTGTACGTGCAAGCACTGGGGACCCACTCCGAGTAAAGGTCGTCCCATCCGTCGAAGTAGCCAGACCCACATCACCAAAAATGAGACCACCACTATTTTCCATGACAATCGGGTCGTAGCCCGAATAAAAAACGAGATACTCGCTACCGACTTTGATAAATTCCGGGAGCTCGAGACTTTCATCCCAGAGACTCGTAGAGCTCGGAACCACCACGCCATTGGCGCCATTGGAGAGTGTCGTCCAGGTAGAACCGTCGCTCGAAGTGGCCATGATCAGACTATTCCCATCGGTATTGGGACCAAAATCACCACCATCGCCAGAAACGATCATCCGATACGTAGAGCCATCCTTGATCACCGATGGATCCGAGGCTACATTCCACGCGCCAGAACCACTATGAGAATAGACCGGGTTGTTCAGTGACTTGGTCCATGTCGTCCAAGGAGCTGCCCAGGCAGTCGAGGGAACAAGGCCTACCCACAAGACCACGGCAAAAATAACGAAAGAAATCATATCCCGAAAAAAATACCTTTGTATCTTACCAGCCATATTCACCATGATATTTACAGCGCAGTTTTTCACACAGACACACCCATTGACTCTCTACGCACTCTTCTATCCTATCAAACAAACACGCTTTCTGCACCTTGCCCCATCATCCACAAATGTTTTTCTCTTTTTTCCCTCATTCTCTATCATTTCTACCGGGAACAATTTGTCCCTAAAAAAAGAGCTGTGCCCTTCAAAACAAAACCAGCCCGGAGGCTGGTTTTTTACTCTACAAACATTCTCTATCCATGGGAGAGTTGTTTGTCATATTTCTTCAAAAGCGCTCGCTGATCTGCACTCGCCTCCTTGGCTACTTGCAAAAAAACAGCTTCCTTTTCCTGTTGTGAACTACGATAAAAGAAATCCGAAACCTTGTCCGACTTCACTTCTTTCTTCTTAAATAAGCCTAAAAGACTCTTCATAAACACATTCTTAATTCGTCAGCAGTATAGCCTATCTTTACATATTTATCAACCCCATCCACATCATAATAAATTTTCTCATTATCATTGGCAATATTCTTGAGTACCACGTGCAGTGCAACAGTCTTGCCACATTCTTCTTTAATTTTTTTCACATTTTCATTAGCCGAAAAAAGAGCCTTAATAAAAGCTTCTTTGGGAATATTCCTTCCCTCGACCGCCTCGCGTTTACATGTAAATTCCCATGCAATCAGAGGATCTTGAAAAACATAAAAGACTTCGATAGCTCGTTTACAACGGACGGAACGTTCTATATTGCTTATGGCTTTATCATAATTCTGAAACGTTCCGTCCAACAAAACATGTAACCGATACTTCAACACAAAATCATAAATCTTCTCAACTCCCAACGCTGCTGCTCCCTGTACCACATAAGCATTTGCACCATGATATTGCGGCAACATATTTCTGACATCGTCCGCATCAATACGTACCATATTCCCTCCCAACTTTTTCAATAGATTTTGAGAAAATTCTGTTTTACCCGCTCCCGGTGATCCGGCCATAAAAATAGATACGGGCGTGTCCACTGATGCTACATCAACTACAAACGAATCAATAATCTCTTGGTAATACCCCTTAACATACGATCGAGCTTCATCCGCCAGTTGTTGTTCTTGTGTATTCAAAATCATACGATACCCTCATTTTTTCTAACACAAAACACTTCTGTTATGCTTTCAACTGTTTCGCAGCTACATAATGCTTTTATGGTATTTATGTGTATCATGAGAGGATAAGCGTGAAATAATCTCGACGTCGCTGTGAAAGCGCCCCTTGCTTGAGCATCAAAAAGATTCTTGTAATAGCATCTTTAGAGTACACAGAAAAGAGCTCGCGAATCTGAGCAAACGTTCCATGAGAAAGCACCCGAGTAATGATTGTTTTTTCGGTCAACAAAGCGAGGTCTTTCTCCTCAATGTCCCAGAAAAGTTGTTTGAGATGTTGTATGTTCATGTTGTTATTACAGCACGACTTTTGGCTATTGTAAAGCATACTCTGCCTATAAAGAGCCACAAATAAGCAAAAATCACGAACGAGATCGTATTCCGAAAAAAATACCTTTGTATCTTACCAGCCATACTCACCATGATATTTACAGCGCAGCTTTTCACACAGACACACCCATCGATTCTCTGCCTGCCCTTTTATCCTATCAAACAACCACGCTTTCTGCACGATTGACAAAAGAGCAAAAAGGGCGTATAATGGGTTGTTCAGAATATTCTGAATTTTTCCTTAACAACCACCGCAAAGGAGTTTCTGATGGACTCGCATAAACACACTTTTGGACTCGGATCATTGATGAGCATACTCATCGTCTGCCTACTTTTGGCGATAACCATGGACTTTGCCCTACATCAAGCACCTGATCATTACCAGGAGAAAAACCTGGAAACACTCAGGGCCGCAGAGCACAATGACCTGGTCATCTGTGTCGACGCAAAATCCGAAACCAAATTCGCATTTGTTGTCGATGAAAACAATGAAACCAATATCACCGGTGACAATGTATCCAAGCGATCCTTCTCTCGCGGAGATTGGGATATTTCTACCATCTCAGCCTGGGAATGCACCATGAAGATCTATCGCCCCAGCAAAACACGAGTTGCCGCAGATCTCCTCACTTCTATCCTCCTCGGCCTCAATCCATAGCCGCAGGAGCCAACCCACCGACGCCCCCCCTGAATACCCAGCGAAACATCGCGAAATATCGGGGGCGTTTTTTGTTACCAAAAAAAGCAGATAGCACTGATTTGAAATCGGTTTTTTCTTGCTTTTTTTACGCAAATCACTTCTCATCCACTTTTGACTCTTTCACTCCCCTGAAATGCTTTTATGATGTTTGTGAATTTTGCAAAGAAAAAAATAAAAGTCTACATACTCTCTTGTTGAGCTTCAACCACGCTATTCCCCTTTAGATGCAAGAAAATATTACGAGTATAAATAAAAAACGAAAGAAAAGAGGAAAAAATAAACACTATATCTTGTCTATAAACTGAATAGATAAATATCATCACTGCCCCAATAATACTGAGATACCAAAAAACAATGGGGATAATTACCCGACCAGCTCGTTCAGACGCAATCCATTGTACAAAAAACCGAAAAAAGAAAATAAGCTGAGCAAAAAGCCCAAATATTACCCAAGGATTTTTTAACGAAACAACGATAAATTGAAAAATTGTTGACATAAACAGTGGCTCTATTTACCTAAAATAAGGGCGTTCCAAAGACTGGTTATTCGCGTTGATGGGCGAACAGCTTCACGCTCAATTTCTCTAGAAACCACCTCGAGACTTTCGCCATCAATAAAGGCGGCTCCTTCATTTGGATTACTAAATCGAAACTTAACCTCATACTTGCTTTCTTCATAATTCGTTGCAGGCTGCACGCGCCCAACACCCTCGAAAGATATACTGTACACCTGTTCAAAGCGAGGGCTAAAAACATCTAAATCTTTATTCTTTTGCATCTCAGCATACTGTAACTGACTTATCATTCCCGTCACTTTTACATTATTATCAGCAAAGAGAATCAGGAGTGGCGAATTCATCGTAAGGTAACTCCCCTCAGCAGCCTGAATCTGATACACAACACCATCTCGAGTAGCTCGTATTTCATACTCTGAGGCCTTTGCTCTAAGGAGCTCTAATTCAGTTTCTGCAGAGAGATTCTCCTCTGCAAATGATTCTAATGAAGCCAACTTTTGAGCGAGACTATCATCCGCAAGCCGAACAAGTAAATCACCTTTTTTTACATGCTGACCAGTAGTTACCGCCACTATATCCACCCTGCCCGTTACTGAATTCGAAATAATAACACGCTCTTTTTCCACAGAAAAAAACAAAGGTTGTTTTGTCGCTTCGTAACTATTCACTCTTCGGGCCAGAGCTTGGGTTGCAATCGTAACTGCAGCAATAAACACCAAAGAAAAATAAAAGCCATTCAAAACTATTTTCCAAAAAATTTTAAAATTCAAGGTCATATTTGTAAATTTAATTTTTTACTATTTCTGTATCCATTTTAACTATTCGATTTTCACCAGTCAAAAACAAATAAAGCAGGTAAGTATTTATAACAACCCATACTGTATTAAAAAGTGTAGTCCAGAAATTTCTAGCCTCATACCAACCAACAAATATACTCAATACGCCGAGAATAACCAAAAAAACATGTGGCCAAACCCATTTCATAATTACATCCTCATTTTTCTTCTCTGCATTTGTTGCTGCCCACTCCTGATTTGTTTCAAAAATGACAGACAAGAGTGCGAGAAGATAGGGATAAAAACTAGCAACGGCTGTAGCAAGCGTTGATAAGTACAACTTACCAAGAAACAACCATGTGAGCATATAATACAAAACAAAATAAGGAATATAATGGAGTGCCCAAGTTAATCCGTTTTCAGTATTTAGTGGCTTAACACCAAACAGAAGGTACAAAATAGGGAATATTAAATACGCAAGTATCGAAAATCCAACCAAGAAATAGGTGTTTGAAATAAAATACTGGAGCCTTTGGTCGAGACTAAGCTTGGTTGAGCGTAATGGATTTTCATTAAAAAACATACCTATCCCTCCCTTCGCCCAACGACGCTGCTGTTTGAAATAAGAAATAATTGTTGCCGGCGCCTCGCCAATAGCAAGAACCTCATTAACAAAAAGTGTTTGCCATCCTTTTTCATGAAGGAGATAGGAGGTCCAAATGTCCTCAGAATGATTACGCGCGATGCCGCCAATTTCATCAATAGCACTTCGACGAAAAATCATGTTAGTCCCAACGCAAAATGCTGAGTTTGAGATATTCTTGGCCGGACAGACATATTTATAAAAAACTTCTTGAGCCTGAGCTGTACCAGCAGCGATAAATGAATGCGTGTTAGCAAAGTACTGTGGTGATTGCACCATTGCCAACTTTTCATTGCTCATGTATGGCAATAGTTTTATAATAAAATCTTTTTTGGGAACCTGATCAGCATCAAAAATAGCAAAAAAATCACTCTTACTGTACTGTAATCCATTATTGACGTTACCTGCTTTGGCATGGAGACGATCGCCACGGGAAACATATCCAATACCCATCTTTCGAGCTAATTTTTTAACCTCTTCATCTTTTCCGTCATCCAAAACAAATGTGTTGTGTGGATAGTTCATTGCGACAGCAGCAATTAGTGTTTTGGTTATAGTCTGAATTGCCTCTCCAGCAGTTGTAACAACAATATCAATCGTAGGCTTATCTTTTGTCAAAAATGAATCCGGAGTAATATGATGACTTCGATGATGTCCTTCAACAATGACATCCAAAAGCACCGTCACCCACAGTCCCAAAAGCGCCAAGATTGATATAACATCAGCCATAACCTGAATGATGTAAAGTAGCTTATTATCTGCATTCGCCGGATTAAAAACGAAAGAACCATACAATAAAATCACAAGTGGCGCAGAGAACAAAAAAATCGTCGTCGTACTTAGTATTTTTGACGACACAATATGAGGATTGTGAAGCAAATTTTTCAAGTTTATAATCATAAATCTACACGGTCTCAGTTGTTGAATGTCTATTCCAAAGGAGCGACCCTAAGAGCCATAATGTTGTTATAGCAACCATAATAACTCCGGCGCTTTGAATCGGCCAATGCCACCAGGGCCACTCATTCTTCAATGTTATTTGATTTAACTCCGACGCTTCTAGAAAATTAATATACATGAAACGCAAATTCGTCGGTTCGATACCTAGTCCCATGACTTCTTCTGCCTCCCAGGCTCTGTCATAACTCTGTGCAACCACTAAGTTAGGATGTTGAAATGAGGAAAAATCACCAGTATTAATAACTAGACGATTTGGCCATTCGAATGAAAGAGGTATTGATTTCAATTTTCCCTCCCGAATGAGTCCTGCTACACGGCTTATTTCTTGATCCCAAGGACTATAAGATGTCGCATTAAGCGTGGGTTTTGGCAAATCAGTAAATCGAAAGTAGTTGTACTTTTCCTCTGCTTCAAATACATAGGCATAAGCAATAGGCTGACGATTGCGTAGAACAGCATACGCGTCAGCATCAGTCTTAACTTCGTCTACTTTTTCAAATGCGGGTTCAAGTAATCCCTGTCTCAAAGTCAATGCGTCTACGAGAGGCGACAATTGTGGTATAAACAAATATTCCACCCCTAATACTAGACTGTAATCGATAATAAGCTGTGTTTGAGTTTCAGTTACACCTGTATAGGATATATCAGTCTTCATAAGATTATCAAATCGAATCGGATATGGGTTTGGTAACATGTGTTGATTATATGATGTAATAAACCGTAAACCGGAATTAGTAAAATAGCTTGACTCAACACCATTTTTAAAATAGATACTTCCATTTGGTACCATCCCACTGGAAAAATACATACTTACTGGTTCTTGTATGCTTTTTTCTGGTTGAGCAGTATAAAGAGAGGCTACCTCAATCGATTGCGAAATAGTAATTACGGCCAACACCAAAATAACTGTTGTTACCATTCTTGATTTTGAGGCAGAAAAAACAGTATGGAGAAAAGCAGCAAAACAAAAATTTAACAAAAATGCTATAAACGGAATCGCACGAGAAAATTGAAACTTGTTTATAAAAGCTGGATAATACCCCTGCTGACCAAAATAAATAAAAATGAGATAGGCTGTGGAATAAAAAAGAAGAAGCTTTGCCCATCGAGGAGATTCTTTAGATTTCCAAATCATTATCATCCAACTTAAACCAAGCAGGATAAAATAAATTAAACTCAATCCAAAGTACTCATGCAAAATTGTATCTTGTAAAAATTGACGCGTTTCAAAAATGGGATTACTCAAATTATATCCAGAAAAAAAGTATGGGATGGTAAATGGAAGAGAGCTCAAAAAAAAGACGGTCAGTGAAACAACCAAACGAATTGGGTATTGCTTCAAATTATTTACTAACAAAAGGAAAAAAAACATTCCAGTAGCGCTATAACCAACCACTGGGTGGACTGACCATAGTGCGCCAGCAACGGCAGCCGTAACATATAGATACAACGGATTTTTTAAAGCGACTATCCAAAGAAGTGTGTAAAATGGCACAACTAAAAAACCAATGAATATGGAGTAATCTTTTAAAGCAATCCATTGCTGCGAAAATGCGTATGACGTTATAACAGCAAAAAAACTAAACATGGGACTGACACCCAAAATACGCATGGCAATATACATAAAAAACCGGATCGCAATAAATACAATCGCAGATATCCATAACATCGAATGTGTAATAGAAAACCCCGTATATAAACTAACCCAATAAGTAAACACATGTTCGACATATTGAAATGCCCGCCAATGATTCAGGCCATTTCCCCAAACATGGTCCCATGAAGCAATCCCAAACTGAGCAACATCACGGACACGAAAGGCATGATAAATCCAGTCCTGATACCCAGTAACAAGATACTCATATTTAGTATAGTATCCGATAAGAAACCAACCGACCGAAATAATGATTGTGACAAGCGATACCTCTATACCCCCCCCTATAAACCAAGAATTCTTTTTGGTATCCGTGTTTTCCATTATGAAAAAATTTCAATAAAAAAACGAGAAGATTGCCTCTCTCGAAAAATTAGATAAACTACTCTAGAAGCATATTATATACATAATAACTCAAATCCACGACTCTCACAAGAGAACTCGCCTTTTAAATAAGAATATTTTCTTCCTAAGTAACCACTATTTCTTCTGTTCCAAATTGCGATACACCGTCTGATAAAGTAGTGCGATTGATTTCATAGCATGATGCTTAGCTGCTTCCGGAAGAAGCACCACCGCTTCATTTGGATTGGTATAGGAAAGCATAGCAGTATAAAGATCGCCCCACTCATGAGTGGCAGGATTGGGATGAGCACGAAGAATCTCGGCGTCGCGCTCGACAATGTTTGGTAAGGTCTCCAAATATCCCGACGCTGGCGTAATAGGAAGCCATTGAATCCCATGAATGTGCATCGCCTGGCTACTGAACCAAGTAGCATAGTCACGTTTGCCGCCCCAGACCATAGAAGCCATACTATGCTTATATCCTGCCAAAAAAGAATTATTTTCACCAAACCAGTAAGATTTTGTCGAGGCAAGTTCAGTAGCAAAAAGCATTCTTCCTGTTTTTTGAAGTTCTGTGTTGTTAGTTGCTTGTCCCCACAAATATACTCCGTACCACGCATTGAGCGCCTCAGATGTTGACTCTTGATTGTTGCCATCCGCAAATGCCGCATCCCCATCTGCCCACGAATGCCCATCATAGGGAGAAAAGTTTCTGATATACGGATACCGCGTACTTCCCCGATCTGTTGTAGCAATATCGTACGCGAGCTCATTGATTGTGGCTTGTAGTTCATCTTTCATGGACGGACGGAGTTTTATCAGGACTGCAGCAGAACGTAAATAATAGCCATAATGAAAATGATGGTCATTTCCTTCATCGTTTCCAAATTCGGTATTCTTGGCCACCAACATATTAGTATCTTCTCGATACACAAAATTTTTCAAGCTAGCGACAAGCTCGTCTTGCAATATATCGAGTAACTGCTCACGTTCATACTTCATGCCATACATATCCGCAATCTGGGCGACACTAGCTAACCCACCCAACCATGTCCCGAGGAAGTAGACTCCAGTTGGGGGTATTTCTTTTTTAAAAACGGCCACATCATGACGTATTGCCTCCTGAATAGCTTCGATTCGCGTTATATCAGTCACTGCCTGAAAGTCGAAATCAAACATCGGCAACTTAGCTACCGTTATAAAAGAAGTCGTCCGAATTAAACGAAGAGTGCCGAGCACAGAAGGATACTCTCCCAAAATTTGAAAAGGTGTTTCTCTTAATGCATGGTGTGGCCATAGCGTGGTAAGTGCCGGCGCCATCTGTTTCGTGCGAATATTATATGTGATAGAGAGATTGTCTCCATCTATTTTGGGGATAGCCAACGTCTCAATAGTATCCGTAAATGGCAAGGCCGCAAAAAACGACTCAGATTCCATAGTTATCGGAGGAACAAGCAGAACACGATAAGATTGTTCCGAAGTAAACAATCGCCATTTCTTTGGTTTCTCTGAATCATGTTCTATACGCACGGCACCCTTCCCTTGAATAAGTACGCGGCGATCTCCACGCTTCAGTACAAGTCCGTCTTCCCGTGATGTCACAACAACATCCGGTTGACATATCGCGACTAATGGATCAGTAAATTGACTGATTTGCGCCACCGGAGAACCCTGACTAAGCTGTACCCGCCACGGTAGACTACCACTTTGTATTTCGAACACCGCATCCCAATCACCAGAACGGGCAACCACAACATCGGTGGTGGGCGATTCCATACCAAGAGAACACCAGTCACTAAAACTCCCAAAAATAGTATTTGGTGTTCCGACAATCTCAGGAAATCCTATTGAAAGACCATTGATATCAAATCGATAGGCACCCGGCAACGCAAAAAGGGGTTCGGTAGGAAACTTTTTGTATACGTTTGAATACCACGTATTAGTATGGATTATGGTTGTTGCTCGAGTTACCGATTGACTGATTGACGCTTCTTCCGGAACGCTTTCAGGAGTATGCTGCCATAGCACTATACTCAACAAAACACAGCCTGCCATGAGCAGGAAAAAAAACATCTTCCAATAAATACCACTCTGATTTTTCATGCTTGTATCAAGAAGTATAACGTGGTTCGTACCTAATACCAATTCCCTCCCATCAAACGCATGAATAGGACTTTATAAACCCTCGCTCGTCAAAATCCTCACTCTCTGAGCCAGCTCGAGCAAGAGGAAGCGCCAGTCTTTTTCACTTCTAGCAAGCACTACATCCTGTGCCTGGCGTTCGGTACTCACAATATAGGTGCTCCCTTGGTATCCTGGGGCGTCCACTCTCACTTTCTGTTCTTTGGTGGCCCGGTAGACGAGCGCATAGTACCCCTGTGCATCGGTCGTGACCATCCTCTCTGCTAGATGCACCTCGGCTCCCTGTATCGGACGACCGAGTTCATCACGGACAAAACCATAGAGAGCCTTTGGTTCAAAGTAATCACGAAGTACAGGTACGGCCTGATGCTCTCGCCCACTCCCGCTCCATATTTCAGTCGATCCCCCGACTGAGAGCCAATAATTCACTCCCTCCACAGAAGATGAGCGCTCCAAGAGTTCGAGCGTACGAGCAATCCACTCTTTTTGTTGTTCCTCGGAAAATGTGCCATGGATATCGGGGATGGGTGCGCCAAATTCTCCGAGTATCACCTGACCACCACTCTCTCTAGCGATACTCTCGACATCCCGTACCAGTTGTTCTGGTGTCTTCACATAATGGTCGATGGTCACGATGCCACCGAGTGCTTTGGTCGTTTCCTTATTCATCACCAGACGTGCCACGTCACCATTCATCGAGAAAAAGTTGGCTCGTACTGTCTTGTCGATA
>CAYVHS010000007.1:0-9502 GCA_964451495.1 uncultured Bdellovibrionales bacterium
AAGCCACACGTGAACGTCGGTACTATCGGCCACGTTGACCATGGCAAGACGACTCTTACGGCCGCGATTCTTCATATTCAATCCCTCAAGGGTTTTGCAAAGGAGAAGGGTGTGGACGAGATCGACAAAGCTCCAGAAGAGCGTGAACGTGGTATCACTATCTCGACTTCACACTGTGAATATGAGTCTGATAAGCGTCATTATGCGCACGTTGACTGCCCAGGGCATGCTGACTATATCAAAAACATGATCACTGGTGCTGCTCAGATGGACGGTGCTATCCTCGTTGTTTCTGCCTCAGACCCGCGAGCATATCCTCTTGGCGAGCCAGGTTGGCGTGAAGAACATCGTTGTGTTTCTGAACAAAGTAGACATGGTAGACGATGCAGAATTGATTGACCTCGTCGAAGCCGAAGTGCGTGAGCTCCTTTCTAAATATGAATTTGATGGCGACAATGCTGCGATTATCCGTGGTAGCGCCCTCAAAGCTCTCGAGTCAGCTTCTGCTGATACCCCAGAAGCCAAGCCAATTTTTGATCTTATGGAGGCTTTGGATTCACAGATTCCTGATCCAGTTCGTGATTTGGACAAGCCATTCCTCATGCCAATCGAAGACATCTTCTCAATCGAAGGTCGCGGTACAGTAGTGACTGGTCGCATCGAGCGCGGTATGATCAATATCAACGAAGAAGTCGAAATTGTCGGTATCACCGATACAGCCAAGACGGTTGTTACGGGTATCGAAATGTTCAACAAGTCCCTCGATAAAGGTACAGCTGGTGATAACGCTGGTCTCCTTATTCGCGGTATCAAGAAGGAAGATGTACAGCGTGGTCAGGTGTTGGCCAAGACTGGTTCCATCACTCCTCATACTGAATTCGAAGGTGAAGTATACGTTCTGTCCAAGGAAGAAGGTGGCCGTCATACGCCTTTCTTCAAGGGCTACAAACCTCAGTTTTATATTCGTACAACGGATGTGACTGGCGAAGTAGAGCTTCCAGAAGGAACAGAGATGGTTATGCCTGGTGATACTGTCAAACTGAAGATCAAACTTTTTGCTCCAGTAGCTATGGAAGAGGGTATGCGCTTCGCTATCCGCGAAGGTGGTCGGACAGTTGGTGCGGGTGTCGCAACAAAGATCATCAAATAATCTTTCTTCTCGAGGTAACTGAGTGGAGAGCAATCATCATGATTGCTCTCACGATTGTTCCCTTGAAAGGACACAAGAGTAGCTGTATAATGAACACAATGAAAAAGACAGAAACAGCGCAAGGCTTGCGCGTCAGAATCAAGATCAAGGCGTATGATCATAAAGTGATCGACCAGTCCGCGAGGAAGATTGTCGAAACAGCTGAACGTACCGGTGCTCAGATTACCGGTCCCGTGCCACTGCCGACAGAGATCCACAAAGTCACGGTTAATCGCTCGACATTTGTGCATAAGAACTCCCGCGACCAGTACGAAATGCGGGTGCACAAGCGCTTGATCGATATCATGAATCCGAATGCTAAGACTATTGATAACCTCACCAATCTGGATTTACCAGCCGGTGTGGATGTCGAGATTAAAATGTAGTCGGACAAAAGAGATTTTCAAGATAATACGCGTTCAAGTCCCCCTTCATTTGGTTGAAATCAGGTGAGAAGAGGGGATACTAAGCGGACCAGATAGCTAACTGGATCCGACCTAGGCGACCAGTTTTTTGTTTTTCAAGTAAATCGAGGTTATAGCACGGCAATGAAATTCATTATAGGAAAAAAACTGGGGATGACGACGCTTTTCGATGAAACGAAGGGTGCTTTGAATGTGACTCTGATTGCGTGTACGAAAAATACAGTAATACTGAGTCGTACACTGGAAAAAGATGGTTATGTAGCGATTCAGATGGAGACACAGAAGACCAATAAAAAGACTATTCGCAAAGAATTCCGTATCGGAAAAGGTGAGGATGAGGCAGAAGTGAGGGCTCTCGTGAGCACTCTCGAAAAATTTCCAGCTGGTTCAGAGGTAAATGTATCGGCTTTTGCTCTGGGTGATAAAGTTAATGTGGCTGGTGTTACAAAGGCTAAGGGTTTCCAGGGTGTTGTGAAGCGTCATGGTTTTGCTGGAGGTTTCAAGACTCATGGTGGTAAGCACGATTTGCGTAAGCCAGGTTCGATCGGGTCTACCTTCCCGGAGCATGTTATGAAAGGCAAACGTATGGCTGGACGAATGGGTGGAGACAACATGACTGTTGCCAATCTTTCAGTTGTTTACATCAATGAGGCAGAAGGGATGATCGGTGTTCGTGGGGCAGTCCCAGGGGTGAATGGTCGTATCGTGAAAGTCATGTGTGCTAAATAATGAGCGGAAGCGTGTAAAGTATTATGTTGAAAGTCACTGTCAAAAATATAGCTGGCAAAGATGTGAAAGAGATTAATCTCAAAGAGTCTGTTTTTGGCCTGCCTTCCAATGATACGTTGCTCCATCAGGTGTACGTCGCTTTGACCGCCAACCAGCGTGTCGCCATTGCCCATACGAAGGATCGTAGCGAACGTTCTGGTTCTGGTATCAAGCCGTGGCGTCAGAAGGGCACGGGTCGTGCTCGCGCCGGTGCTGTCCGCTCACCTATTTGGCGTAAGGGTGGTATCACTTTTGGTCCAACCAAAGACCGTAATTTTTCCAAAGATACCAATGCGAAGATGCGTCAGAAAGCAACGATGATTGCTCTTTCTGAAAAATTGCGCGCCGGTAAATGCATTGTTGTAGATGTTTTGGAATATCCTGAGAAGAAGACTAAGCTGTTTGCTGAAACCCTCAAGAATTTTGGTATTACTGGTAAGAGTTTGACGCTGGGATTGACCAGTGAAGAACATGCTCTTACGGTAGTAGCTCGCAATATCCCGAAAGTGGAGTACACGCTGACCGAAAACCTCAATGTTATGCAGTTGCTCGATCGCGAGTATCTCATCATTACCGAGGCGAGTATCAAGTGTTTGGAAAATCGTTTTGCGAAATGGGAGAAATCTGAAGTAAAATAATAGAACCGTATGGCCCTGTTCAACAAGACAACTGAAGAGAAAAAGGAAACAGCTCCAGAAAAGGTAGCTCCTGTTATCAAGAAGGGTACAAAGAAGGAACTAGTTGTTCGGGAAAGTCCTCTTGCTGCCAAGCTTTTGATGCGCCCACGTATTACAGAAAAAGCCTATGCTTTAGGTACATTTAATCAGTATGTGTTTGAAGTGGCCAGGACTGCTACGAAAAAATCAGTGAAGCGCGCGGTAGAAGAGGCATATGGCGTCACGGTAGAGTCTATCAATATCGTTCGCCTTCCAGCCAAGAAGCGTCTTTCTGGAAAGAATCGTACAGTCGGTTTCAAGGGTTCAATCAAGAAGGCAATCGTGAGTGTGGTGAAGGGGCAGACTATCGCATTGTTTAAGGGCGGAATCTAAGAGCAAGAATATATTTTATTATGGCCATCAAAATCTACAAAAAGAATAATGCTGGACGCCGCAATATGTCGGTTGTGAAGCCAGACGGCATCACCGATAAGGCTCCGGAGAAATCTCTCTTGGCACCGCTTCCCAAGAAAGCTGGTCGTTCGGGTGGAAAGATTTCTGTGCGCCATCAGGGTGGTGGAGTCAAGCGTCGCTATCGTTTGGTAGATTTTCGTCAGGATAAATTGAATATTCCTGGACGCATCGCTCATCTTGAAAAGGACCCGAACCGCTCAGCTCTTGTGGCTCTGGTGCATTATGCTGATGGTGAGAAACGCTATATACTTGCTACTGATGGTATGAAACAAGGACAGGAGATTCTGTCTGGCGAGAACGTCCCGGTAGTCAATGGTAACCGCATGCTCCTCAAGAATATTCCCGTTGGGACTACTATTTGTAATATTGAAATGAAAGTTGGTAAAGGCGGACAAATCGTACGGAGTGCTGGATCACAAGCAACGCTTATGGCCCTGGATGGGCCGATGGCTCAAATCAAGCTCGCCTCTACTGAAATCCGCATGATCAGTAAAGAGTGTTACGCAACACTCGGACAGGTGAGTAATTTTGAACATAGTGCAGAGCGTATTGGTAAAGCTGGACGTGCTCGTCATATGAATCGTCGTCCAATAGTCCGTGGTAGTGCTATGAACCCTGTCGACCATCCGCACGGTGGAGGCGAAGGACGTCAGCCAATTGGTATGCATCCGAAGACTCCTTGGGGTAAGCCGGCGCTTGGGAAGAAGACCCGCAAGCGCAAAAAGGAAAGTAGTAAGTATATCGTCCGTCGTCGCATCAAGAAATAATATTGTTTCCATCGCATTTACTAGAAATTTATGTCACGAAGTCTCAAAAAAGGCCCATACGTCGACCCGAGAGTCCTCAAAAAAATCGAGGGAAAGAAGTTGGGTGATCGCACCATTATCAAGACGTGGTCACGTTCCTGTACTATTTCTCCGGAGATGGTCGGCTTTACTTTCGGTGTGCATAATGGTAGAGACTTTACTTCTGTACTGGTTACCGAAGAGATGGTAGGTCATAAACTCGGTGAGTTTTCACCAACTCGTACATTCCGTCGTCATGGTGGAAAGATGCAGAAAGAATTGGAAACAGCAGCCAAGCAGCGCGATCTCGATGCTGCAAAAGCTGCTAAGGCCAGCGCTACCGCCACTAAGAAGTAGATGATACTATGAAAGTACACGCAACTCTCAACAACTTAAGAATCGCTCCTCGTAAAGTTCGTCTCGTGACGCACGCTATTATTGGTGTTGATGCTCATGAGGCTTTGATCCAGCTTTCCAAATTGCCCAAGCGTTCTTCTCAGCCGATACATGATCTTCTGAAAAGCGCCCTGGCGAATGCGAGTAACAATTTTGGTCTGGATCGGGAAAATCTCTATGTCTTGGAGGTGCGGGTAGGGGATGGTTTGCGACTCAAGCGTTGGTTGCCACGTGCTTTCGGCCGTGCGACACCGCTTATTCGTCGCGGTTCCAATGTCATGCTTATTCTCGAAGAAAAAATAGAAGGAAAGAATCGTACCGAAAAGAAACAGCCGATAGAAACAGTAAGGGTGGATGGGGTCGAAACGACTGATTCAAAAGAAACGAAAAAATCACACAAGACAGTTAATCCCGATATGAAAAAAGAATCCGTGAAGGGCACCGTCAGTAAAGCTCCTGGAAAAGTCATGAAAAAAGTATTTCAGCGGAAATCTGTATAAAAGAGAAGCTTTCATTTTTCAACTCATAGCCCATAGGGAAATCCTGGAAGTTATAAGTCGGAAGTGAAAAGCGAGCAGCTAATAGCTATAAGCTAGAGAAATTATGGGTAATAAAGTCAATCCAACAGGTATTCGTCTTGGTATCACTACCGACTGGCAGTCGTGCTGGTTTAGTGATAAGAAAGAATACCGTGATCAGCTGCGCAAAGACATCGAGATTCGTGAGCTTATCACTACCAAGTGGAAGGCCGCGGCTATTGCTTCGGTCCATGTCGAGCGCTCCGCCAACGCAGTTCGTCTGATTATTCATACCTCTCGCCCCGGAGTATTGATTGGTCGGGGAGGTACTGGTATTGAGGACTTGACGCGTGCGATTAGAAGGAAATTCTTTGCTGCCAAGAAAATCGAGCTCAAAGTTGAGGTGCAGGAAGTAAAGAATGCCGAATCAAACGCTATGTTGGTGGGACAACAGGTAGCTGAACAATTGGAAAAGCGTATCCCATTCCGTCGTGTACTGAAAAGCATGCTCGATCAGGTAGAGCAGAACAAGGGCGTGCAGGGTGTGAAGATTGAGATTTGTGGACGGTTGGGCGGTGCTGAAATGTCTCGTCGCGAATGGTTATCTCGTGGAAAGATTCCTCTGCATACGTTGCGCGCTGATATCGATTTTGCTCGTACCGAAGCTCGTACAACCTATGGAGTCATCGGAGTAAAGGTCTGGATTTACAAGGGAGAAAAATTTACAGAAGCTCAAGCATAAAAGGAACCCTATGTTGTTAATGCCAAGAAAAGTTAAGCATCGAAAGATCCAACGAGGAGGTTGGGCTGGTAGTCCTGCTACGAAAGGCAACCAGGTGAGTTTCGGAGGCTATGGACTGAAAGCCATGGAAGAAGGAATTATCTCGGCTCGCCAGATCGAAGCAGCTCGCCGTGCCATGACTCGTTCGGTTCAGCGTGGTGGCAAAGTGTGGATCCGGGTATTTCCTGATAAACCGATGACCAAGAAGGGCGAACAGACCCCGATGGGTAAAGGCAAGGGTAGCGTTGATCACTTTGTAGCCAAAGTACGCGCTGGAAGAATGCTTTTCGAACTCGATGGCATCCCGAAGGCAGCAGCAGCTGAGGCCATGCGTCTCGCATCGCATAAGCTCGCACTGAAAACAAAGTTTGTCGAGAAACAATAATAGTCAGTTTATCAAGTTGTAAAATCGGGAGTTTCAAACTATGAAAGCAAGAGAATGGCGGGAAAAATCAAGCGTTGAGCGCGAAAAAACGATAGCTGAGCTTCAGGATAAGCTTCGAAAGTTGCGTTTTGATCTTTCGACTCGTGAGGCCAAGAACCATAGCGACTACGACAAGATGAAGAAAGACATTGCTCGTTTAGAGACAATCAAGCGCGAGGAAGAGCTCGCTATTGACGTAGACGGTGATTCCAAGTAAGCTTTCTTTTTGACACTGACAAATTTTATGAAGACCATGAATACCATTGATACAACAACCTCTGCGTCGACCGGAGAAAAAACGAACAAGGCTCCCACATGGAAGGGCGTAGTCGTGAGCGACAAAATGGACAAAACCATCGTCGTGAAAGTCGACACTCTGAAAACACACCCAAAGTATCTCAAGCAATATCGTTCTTCAAAGAAGTATAAGGTCCATGTCCCAGAGAACGGTACGTACAAGATTGGCGATACGGTGATTTTTCAGGAATGTCGTCCAATCAGTCGTGATAAACGCCATCAGGTAGTAGCTGCATAATATTCGAAAGCTCATATGATTCAAGCAGAAACAAGATTAAAAGTCGCAGATAATTCCGGTGCCAAAGTCATCGAGTGTTTCAAAGTGCTCGGTGGCACCCGTCGCCGTTATGCATACCTGGGCGACATTGTTGTTGCTTCGGTCAAAGTGGCTGAGCCACGTGGTATGGTGAAAAAGGGTGATAAGGTGAAGGCTGTTATTGTGCGTCAGGCCAAGGAATATCGTCGTAAGGATAATTCTTATATCCGTTTTGATGAGAATGCCGCCGTTATTATTGATACCAATGGCAAAGATCCTAAAGGGACACGTATCTTCGGTCCAATAGCCCGTGAGCTCCGCGAAAAGGGTTTTGCGAAGATTGTTTCCCTCGCTCCAGAAGTTTTGTAAAAGAATCTCTACGTATATGAAGATCAAGAAAGGCGACCAAGTACAAATAATGGCAGGCAAAGACCGTGGCAAGCAGGGCGAGATTGTCCGTGTCTTCCCGAAGGACGATAAGGTGATCGTCAAGGGTGCTAATATGATGAAGCGTCATATGAAGGCCCGTCGTGAAGGCGAGAAGGGTGAGCGTGTCGAGAAAGAATCACCGATTCATATCTCCAATGTGATGCTTGTTTGTCCTCACACTGGCAAGCCCACTCGTATCGAATACAAAGTAGAAGGCGGAGAAAAAGTCCGCGTGAGCAAGCGTTCTGGTAAAGTCATTTAGTGAGTAGTATTGTATGAAAATCCCATTGACCAAAGAAAAATATACGAAGAAGGCCACTGTGGCCCTTCAGTCGGAGCTCGGTATCAAGAACCCGATGGCTTTGCCGCGCATCGCAAAAGTCGTCGTGAACGTCGGTATTGGTAAAATCTTGAAGGATCAGAAGCGCGTCGAAGAAGTTGTCCGGTCCCTCGAGACGATTACGGGACAAAAGGTCGTTATGACCAGGGCTCGCAAGGCTATCGCTGGCTTCAAAACTCGAGAGGGGCTCGAAATTGGTGCTCGGGTAACGCTCCATGGCACCCATATGTGGTCATTCCTCGACCGATTACTGAATGTCGCTCTGCCACGTGTACGTGATTTCCAGGGTGTGACCAAAAGCTCGGTCGACCAGAGTGGTAACTGTAATATCGGTCTCAAGGATCACTCAATTTTTTCAGAAATTGTTCCGGAAAAAGTACAGCACGTTTTTGGTTTCCAGGTGATTATCGTGTCGACAGCCCAGAATAAGCAGGAAGGTGAGGTATTGTTCCGTTCGATTGGTGTCCCCTTCCAGAGTGATGAGAATAAACAAGAACGCTAAATAAAGCATTTGTATGGCAAAGACATCTACATTCGCGAGAGCGCAAAAGACTCCTAAATTTTCGACCCGTATCGTAAGGCGGTGTTGGAAGTGTGGTCGCAAGCGAGGATATTTGCGTCGCTATGCCGTTTGTCGCATTTGTTTCCGCGAGCTCGCTTCAACTGGTGAGATCCCGGGAGTGAAAAAGTCTTCCTGGTAATTGAAAGAGTTTTTAGCTTCTAGCTTATAGTTTTTAGAGAATTTCTAGAAACCATAAGTCAGAAGCTAAAAGCCCAAAGCTAATAGCTATAAGCTAAGTAAGAGATTATGCTTGATCCAATCGCAGACATGTTAACCAGAATTCGTAATGCCCAGGCCGCTGGCCACGCCAAGGTGTCCGTGCGGGCATCGAAGCTTAAACATACCATCGCTCAGATTCTTGAGCGTGAGGGTTTTGTGGCACGCGTCGAAAAAGAATCGGCTGAAGGTGCTCATGAGACGGTGAATATCTGGCTCAAGTATACGCAAGTGTCTCCGACCAAGAAATCCCCAGCCATCCAAGAAATCACCCGTGTTTCCAAACAGGGTTGCCGCATCTATGTGAAGAGCAATGAAATCAAGAAGGTGAAGAATGGCTATGGCATTGCTATTGTCTCGACCTCCAAAGGCGTCATGACAGGAAGAGATGCCTATCGTCAGGGGCTCGGCGGAGAATATATTTGTAAAGTTTGGTAGTCGTTTTCTAGAAATATTACTATGAGTAGAATCGGAAAAAAACCAGTAGCTATTCCAACCGGGACTGAAATATCGTTTCGTGCGAATATTGTTACCGTGAAGGGCCCAAAAGGGACACTTGAGTTCACTCATCGACGCGAAGTAAAAATCGCCGTTGAGGAAAATCAGGTCCAGGTAGCCAAGTTAGGAGATACGAAAAAAGCAGCCGCTATTTGGGGTACGACTGCCAAGGTGATCGCTAACATGTTTACTGGTGTCACGACTGGTTTTCAGAAACAGCTCGAGTTAAATGGTGTCGGATTTCGTATGACGACAGCAGGAAAGAAGATCAATCTCGCACTTGGCTTTTCCCATCCGGTAGAAATGGTTATCCCAGAAGGACTGGAAGCTAAGATTGAGAATAATATCCTGACTATTTCTGGAATTGATAAGCAGTTAGTGGGCGAGTTTGCCGCTGTTGTGCGCAAGTTGAAGCCGGTAGAGCCATACAAAGGGAAAGGCTTCCGTTATGTTGGTGAAATTGTTCGTCGTAAGGAGGGAAAGAAGGC
>CAYVHS010000007.1:9512-40751 GCA_964451495.1 uncultured Bdellovibrionales bacterium
AAGGCGCGTGCCTACAGAGAACAGTTTCTAGCTTGATGCTTATAGCTGTTAGGGGGGATTCCTTTAGAAACCATAAGCCAGAAGCTAAAAGCCAAAAGCTAATAGCTATAAGCTAACGAATTATGTTGAAAAAAGACGTAAAAAAAGTGAAGCGCTTTGAGCGCAAGCGCCGCGTACGAGCCAAGATTTCTGGCACAGCTCTTCGTCCGCGTCTTTCTGTATTCCGTAGCCTGAAAAATATTTCAGTCCAGGCTATTGATGATGAATCAGGGAAAACGTTGGCTCAGGCGAATCTCCTTAATCTCGGAAAGAAGACTGAAAACACCGTGGAGGGAGCTTCTCAAGTGGGAAAATTGATTGCTGAACGCTTGGTGGCACTCGGAGTGGAGACAGCTGTTTTTGATCGTTCGGGATACAAATATCACGGGAAAGTGAAGGCTGTCGCTGAATCTGCTCGTGAGCATGGTCTCAAAATCTAAGTAATAAAGCGAGTGTTAACGTATTTATGGCAAAGCAAGGACAAGGAAAAAAAATGGCAAGGCGAGAAAAGCCAGAGTTTGAACAGAAGCTCCTTAATTTGGCACGCGTGACGCGTGTGGTGAAGGGTGGTCGCCGATTTCGTTTTCGTGCCACATTGGTCATCGGTAATCGCAAGGGGAAAGTTGGCGTTGGTGTCGCAAAGGGAGCGGATGTTTCCGATGCTATTCAGAAAGCCTACAATGATGCTAAGAAAAATCTAGTGACTATCACACTAGCTGGCTCTACTATTTCTCATGATATTTCTGCAAAACTTGGTAGCGCAAGAGTGCTCCTTAAACCAGCTTCAGAAGGACGAGGTGTTATCGCGGGTGGCGCTGTTCGCGCTGTTGTTGACTTGTTAGGAGTGAAGGATATTGTTTCCAAGTCGCTCGGTGCTTCCAATCCCTTAAATGTTGCTCGCGTGACCGTGAAGGCTCTAGAAAAATTAAAAGCTCCGAGAGCGCCAAAGGCTGTGAAGGAAGCGGAAATAGAAGTAGCCGCTTAATCTCAAGATTTCTATAACGAGAAGTATATGCAAATTCACGAACTTTCCGTCGAAAAAAAGAAAGAGCGCAAGCGCATCGGTCGGGGTGGCAAGCGTGGTACGACCTCTGGTCGTGGTACTAAGGGACAGAAATCCCGCACCGGTTCTTCGGTTGATCCGTTGTTTGAGGGTGGGCGCTCTACGTTTATTGAGCGCTTGAAGAAACTTCGAGGATTCAAGTCTATCCACGCCAAGAAGCATACTTTGACCCTTTCTCAGATTGATCGAGCCTTTGTAGCTGGTGAGACAGTAACACTCGCCCTGCTTGTTGAAAAGAGGTTGGTTTCCAAACGTGCTTTGAAAGATGGTGTGAAAATCGTTGCTACAGGAGCTCTGACAAAGAAGCTTTCTTTGAGTAATGATGTCGCTGCTTCAGAAAAAGCCAAGGAAGCGTTTGTTGCATAAGCCTATTATCAAACGCAGCGAGCGAAATGAGAGCTCGCTCTCATTTCCGAGCGCAGTGCAGGTAAAATCGGTTCTAATACCCGTTATTTTCTGTATTGTTATGACACCCGGAATTGCTTCCGGGTATTTTTGCTCTTTTGGCTCAAAACTGGTAAAATTTACTCTAGAGCTTCTCGAAAAAGCTTCTGTGCGGAACTATTAATCCTACCTCCATGTACGAATCCATATTGAATATCTTTAGAGTGGCTGAGTTACGAAATAAAATTATTTTTATTTTTGGGCTCCTGGTCATGTATCGTTTAGCTGCCAATATACCATTGCCAGGAGTGGATGTTATGGCGCTCAAACGTCTTTTTGAAGAGAATGCTTTTCTTGGTTTATTGAATGTGTTTTCTGGCGGCGGACTTTCTAATATCTCTATTGTACTCCTTGGCGTCGCTCCATATATTACTGCGTCGATTATTATGCAGCTTCTGACGACGATTGTACCGACTCTTGAGCGTTTGTATAAGGAAGAAGGCGAACAGGGACGCCAAAAGTTCAATATGTGGACCAGATGGATCACGGTGCCACTCGCGGCACTCCAGTCTTTCAGTATGCTCTCGCTTCTTCGCTCTCAGCAAATCCTGGGAGATATCTCTCCTTTCAATATGGCGGTGATTATTATTTCTGCGACTGCTGGCACAATTTTTCTTATGTGGCTCGGCGAGCTTATCACGGAAAAAGGGCTCGGCAATGGTGTTTCGATGATTATTTTTGCTGGTATTGTGTCGAGTTTGCCTACCGCAGCTTCTCGTTTTGTGTCGACATGGGATCCTTCGCAGATTTTCACGTATATTTTGTTCTTTCTTTTGGCGGCAGTAACGGTCGCAAGCGTTATCTTTATTAATGAGGGTCAGAGGACCATCCCGGTAGCGTATGCTAAACGGATGCGTGGCGCTCAGGTATACGGTGGGTCATCGACACATTTGCCACTCAAGGTCAATCAAGCTGGTGTTATACCAATTATTTTTGCAGTATCCCTCATTCTTATTCCAACCATGATGGCCAATTTTCTCGCGCAGAGTGGAAACGCTAAGATTGCTAGTATTGCGCTTTCCGTTTCAGCGTGGCTCCAGAATCAGTGGGTATATGGCATCGCTTATTTCCTCCTCGTCGTCGTATTTACGTATTTCTACACAGCTGTTGTGTTTGATCCGGTCAAGATTTCTGAGAATCTTCAAAAACAAGGTGGGTATATTCCGGGTATTCGTCCTGGCAATACGACTGCTGAATATCTCTATCACATCATCAATCGCATCACACTTGCTGGATCTATTTTTCTTGGTGTCATCGCTGTGCTACCATTTGCGGTACAGGGGCTGACAGGGATTCAATCACTTTCTCTCGGCGGCGTGAGTATTCTGATTGTTGTTTCGGTTGTACTCGAGACTATCAAGCACATGCAGAGTCAGTTGGTGATGCGAAGTTACGAATCCTTTTAGGAGAGTTCGAAGCCCAAAGGATACATGTCAAATCAAGTCCAGGGATCTCAATGTTGAAAGGATGAAGTTTTGATATTAGGGTTTCGGATTTGGTTTGTTATTTGATATTTCGATTTTGAAATTAATGTAAAAATATGCCACTCAAAGATACCTATATTTTGCTCGGCTCGGCTGGTAGCGGTAAGAGTACCCAGGCAGAATTACTTAAGAGCTCTCTTCATTTGGCACATATCGATATCGGTGCTGAATTACGTGCCGTAGCTGCCCAGGATAGTAGCCTCGGGCGACAAGTGAATGACATCATCAATAATAAGCACGAACTGTTGCCAGACGATATCATGTATGCTGTTCTCGAAAATGCTATTCGCTGTGTCCCGGATACTGTGGGGGTACTTATTGATGGAGCGCCGCGTCGAGAGAGTCAAATTGATCAGGTACTCGGTGTTTTGAATGAAACGAAGAGAGAGCTTAATAAAGTGATTTTTATTGATGTTCCAGAAGAAATTTCCGTGGAGCGCATATCGAAGCGCTATGCTTGTCAAGGTTGCAAGCGGACGTATATTCTCGGGAAGAATCTCATAACCGATCAGACTCCTTGTCGATATTGTGGGGGGAGCATTACTCAACGGGAAGATGATACTGAAGAGGGGGTGCGTAAGCGTCATCATATATTTCACGAAGAGACTTTCCCTGTTGTGAAGTATTTTGAAACCACAGGGCATTTGCTGCATGTCGATGGTAATCAGGAAACGTACAAGGTTTTCAAGTTTATTCTTGAACAGGTTCGCCCTGAATAAGACGAGAGCCTAGTAAATAAAATACTATGAGAAGTGATTGGATTAAAACTGAAGATGAAATTACGCGTTTCCGAGAATCGGGGAAGCGTTTGGCGCGAGTGCTTCAAGCAGTCATAGAGGTTGTTCGACCCGGTATAACGACCCTGGACATTGATATTTTGGCTGAAAAATTGATTCGGGAGGCGGGTGGGATACCTATTTTTAAAGGATATGGTGCTGGTTCGGGGGAGCCTTTTCCTGCGTCACTGTGCACGTCACTTAATGATGAAGTGGTTCATGGCATTCCAAAGAGCAAGCGGACTATTCGTGAAGGTGATATTTTGAAATTAGACATCGGTATGCGTTATGATGGGATGGTAACAGATATGGCGCGAACGATAGCTATTGGTGAAGTATCTGTCGAAGCGAAAAAGCTTATGGATGTGACGAGGGAGAGTCTCCGTCTGGGTATCGCTATACTTCGCCCTGGAGTACGTATTTCGGAATACGCAAGGACGGTTCAATCGTACGTTGAGGAAAGAGGTTTTTCGGTTGTGCGCGATTTGGTCGGACATGGTGTTGGGCGAGAGCTCCATGAAGACCCTCAGATCCCCAATTTCCTTTCCAAAGACATGTATGATTTCATTATCGAGAGAGGAATGACATTAGCTTTAGAGCCCATGATTAATGCAGGGAAATTTCCAGTAAAGGTCGCTTCAGATGACTGGGCGTTTATTACAACTGATGGGAGTCTCTCGGCTCACTTCGAAGACTCGGTGGTGATTACAGAGAATGGAGCGGAAGTTGTAACAAGAGCATAAGAATTTTCAATTTCTATTTTTCAATTTTCAAACAATGTTGCAATTTTTTAATTTTGAAATTGAATCATTGGAAATTGTTTAGGCGTTGAGAATTAAAAATTATGAAAAATTACTTGGGCATTGACTGGGGATTATCTGATATCGGAGTAGCATTGGCTCATGGTGAAACCCGGATAGCCTTGGGGTATACAACACTCCGAAATGATGAGAATATTCTGGTGTCTTTCCGCAAGATTATCCAGTCTGAAAATATCGGTACGGTGGTTATTGGTATTCCTTCGTACAGCAATCGTGAAGAAGCGAAATATCCCGGAGAGAAATTCGGAGAATTGCTTCTGAGACATTTCCCTGTGGTAATCGCCTATCAAGACGAGATGTTTACGACAAAAATGGCTCAAGCCAATTTGATTGAGCGCGGTACGAAACAGGTTTCAAGGCATGATGATAAAGAAGCGGCTCGTCTTATTCTCTCTGCTTGGCTTGATAAAAAAGAGGCCGTGGTGTAGAATGAAAAGTCCTTTAAAAATTGTAGGTTTGAATATTCTACGAGTGGATTGTATCCGATAATCTTGTACAAAGGGGGTGAGTGATGGACGTGTGTTCTTGTTGCGAGTATGCTCAGATGCATCATGTTTTGCATAGGCAGGGAGTTTCGCCTGAAGTTTTAAAGCTTTTGTTTGATCAGGGGGTGCTTTCTGATGTTGTGGAAGCAGCAATTTTTGGGGCGATTCCATCCCGAGATGAGCTGCGGTCATTTTTTCATTTGAAACAACTACCGACTACAGAGCACGTACCTCTTTCTGTAGAGTATAAAGACTCGTTTGCTAGTATGCTTGCTGCTGGCAACTATGCATGGATAGACCGGCGTATTACGGAGAGGAGATTCTTCATAAGAGGAGCGGGAGTGATGATGCTTGAAGCGAAGCCTTTTCATTTCAATAGACGAATTGTTTCCGAGGAAGCGAAGAGTCTCATTGTTCAATCCAATATTCTCCGTCCGTGGCGTCCAGCATCGGTCGAACATGTCCTGGCTTTTGGGGCAATGTATCCAGATATGCAACAACAACGCTTCCCAATTATAGCCCTCAACGCCACTTGTTTGATAAAAAATGTGGTTTTCGCACTGTGTCTTGAGAGTGTGAATTCCGCAAGAATTCTTAGTCTTAAGCGTTTGAGTGGACCGTGGTTTGTTTATACTCGTTTTCTGGCTGTCCGTGAGTTATGCACAAATCTTTGAAATTTCAGATTTGCTTTGTCGCCCAGTGTGTTTTTTTCTACGCACTGGGGTTTTTATTACCAAGCCATGTCTGCTGATAGGTAGACGAGCGAGCGTTGGCTAGTTTTGACTTGAATCGAGGTAAAGTCGGGAAAATATCTCGCAGCTTGCTCGTCTAGGCTAGAGTGAGGCTTGCCACAAAAAGAAACGAACGTTAGTTCATTTTTTGGTCCAGGCCTTGCTCTGGGGTGAATACGCGTTATTTTTTATATCAGTGCGGAGAGTAGTGTTTTATGTTACAATGTAAAGGTAATATACGATGCTTTTGCCCGTAATTTTTTCATATGGAACAGCCTTTTCTCTCGGTTATCATTCCTTCATATAAGGAAGGGGATCGTATCGGGCGTAATTTGCTTGAAATTGACAAATATCTCAAGGGGAAGAATTATACGTACGAAATTATTGTTGTTGTAGATGGATCGCCAGACAATACTGCAGAGGTATCCAGAAATTATGCTCTTCAGATACCTCATCTTCGAGTGATAGATAATCCAGAGAATCATGGCAAGGGGTATGTCGTGCGGCAGGGCTTACTGGAGGCCAAGGGTAGATATCGTACCTTTCTTGATGCGGATGGATCGACGTCGATTATGCACCTCGATGCATTTATGCCGCAGTTTGATCAGGGATTTGACGTAGTTATTGGATCACGTAAGATCGAGGGGTCTTTTATCCAGGTACACCAGCCACGGCATCGGGAAGTTATGGGCGAGGCTGGAAACTGGCTTATTCGTGGTGTGCTTGGTTTGTGGAGTTATCCTGATACGCAGTGCGGGTTCAAGATGCTCTCTGCTGAAGCCGCCGAGCAGGTAGCAAGTCGCATGGTAGTAGATCGTTTCGGTTTTGATTTCGAATTGATTGTCCTGGCCATGAAACTTGGTTTCAAGGTAAAGCAGATGCCGGTTCGTTGGATGAACGAAGAAGGCTCGACAGTCTCTTTGACAGGACCCAATGGATTCATTCAAGTTTTGATAGATCTTTTCAAAACCAAAGGACGTCTTTTGATTGGAAAGTATAAAATTCGCGAGTATACTCGCAATAAAACAAAAGCAGCCATAGCTGTATAGGTGATAGGAAGAATATTCAAGGACGAGTTTTTTCAACACAAAAATGACGAATACATCCGAAAAAAAATCAGAAGATGAGATATCTCCCTTGCAAGGCAAGGTAGGGTATGAATCTGAGCTGCGCCAAGATATCGTAACTGGTGATTGGGTGGTGATTGCAACTGGTCGTGCGAAGCGCCCGAGTGATTTTGCAAAGCCACACCAATATTTAGGTGGTGGCGATCAGAATGATCCTTTCGAAAACCCCGATGCTAGTGGACAAGAGAAAGACACGTTAGTGTATCGTCGTCCGGATGGTGATTGGAGTCTTCGGGTATTTCCGAATAAGTACCCGGCATTTTCTCGTGGTCGCAGAGCGAATAAACTCTCTGAGGGACCTTATTTTGCCATGAGTGGCGTGGGGTATCATGAAGTTATCGTAACACGTGATGCATATGCATCCTTGGGATTGCTCGAAACATGGCAAGTGGCAGAGGTCGTAGATGCGTATCAGGAACGCTATCTGGACCTTATGAAAAAGAAGAGCGTTAATTATATCCAGATATTTCACAATCATGGCAAGGAAGCAGGCGCATCTCTTACTCATCCGCATTCTCAGCTGATGGCTATTCCGGTGGTTTCACCCTATATTCACTTAGAGCTTTCTGGAGCTGAGCAGTATCATAAGAGTCATAAAGAGAGGGTCTATAGCGTCATGGCAGAATATGAACATGAAACAAAAAAACGTGTTGTATTTGAAAACGAGCATTTTATTGCATTTTGTCCGTTTGCGTCACGTTCAGCCTTTGAGGTATGGATAGTTGGTAAGCGTCCAAATCCATACTTTGAGCGCATTACTGATGAGGAGCAATTTACTCTTGCTGAGGCCCTCAAGAAAGTACTTTTAGCGATTCATGGAGGACTGAATGACCCGCCATTTAATTTTTATATTCATACAGCCCCGTGTGATGGCAGTGATTACCCGTATTATCAGTGGCATATCGAGATTTTGCCTCATACAGCTACCTGGGCTGGTTTTGAGCTTTCTACGGGCATAGAGATTTCTACGATAGCACCTGAGATGGCAGCGGACTATTTGCGGAAACAATTGAGCAGTTGAATTATGCAGAAATTTTATGTCGTGGGAAATTTGAAAATGAATATGCTTTCGCGTGAAGAGGCGAGGCAATATCTTACCGTATTCAGACGTGAAGCTGATGGGAAAAATTTCGAACACGTTACGGGTGTGATTTGCCCTTCGTTCGTGTATCTCAGAGAATTTGATCATCTGCCACCGAGTATACAGAAGGGCGCTCAGGATGTTTTTTGGGAAAAGAGCGGAGCGTATACGGGTCAGATTGCCCCGATGATGCTGAAAAATGAAGGAGTTGAATACGTGCTGGTTGGCCATAGTGAAAGACGTCTCTATGGGGGCGAGACGAATGAAATGGTGAGAGAAAAGGTAATAGCTGTTCTCAAGCATCATATGACGCCTATTGTTTGTATTGGTGAGACAGCGGAAGAACGGCGGGCTGATGAGACAATTCGGATTTTGACGCTTCAGGTGAAGAGTGTTTTTTCGGAACTCTCAAAATTACAAGCGGAAAATATTATAGTAGCATACGAGCCGCGCTGGGCAATCGGAACAGATACGCTTCCAACAACTCAGGAATTGCTGCAAGTCAAGGTGCTTTTGCGTAAAGTATTGACAGCTCTTTTCGATCAGGCGACAGCAGAGCGAGTAGTAGTGTTGTATGGAGGGTCGGTGAAGAGTGCTTTTTTAAGTTCGGTGTCATGGGAGGCTTCCTTTGACGGAGTATTGGTTGGAAGAGAGAGCTTGTTTCCGTATGAACTCATCAAGATGATGAGTATGTTTGAAGAAGAGGCCAAAAGGGAAATCTCTGCGTAATTGGTTGTCAGACAAAGTGTCTGCTCGGTATTGAAGCTTTAATGCGCTATGTAGGGAGGATTCTCATAGGATAGGAATAATGTAAGAATGTAATTATTTATTTTTTGAACTCCTTCTGGTTTTCACGAGAAAATCGTTGAAGTTCTGCTGCCGGATATGTTAGGCAATGTCAAAGAAATGCTTGAACAAGCAAAGGCTGGGGGGTATGCTGTAGGGGCTTTTAATACCGTTAACCTCGAGACAACGCGCGCGATTATCGAGACAGCACAAGAGCTATCTTCACCAGTTATTGTGCAGATGACAGAGAAGACGTTCGATTTTGCCGGGGGTCGGGCCATGTTCCATTTAGTGAAAAACATTGCTGAATTTTATGCGAAGGATATTCCTATCGGTATTCATCTCGATCACGGAAAAAGTTTTGAGGTAGTCAGTCGTGCTATGGAAATTGGCTTTACATCGGTGATGTATGACGGATCACGCAGGGAATATGTTGATAATCTCATGATAACAAAGAAGATTGTTGATATCGCGCATGCTCGTGGGGTTGTCGTGCAGGCTGAGCTCGGCAATGTGCCTTATCTCGGCGAGATGCAAATGGAAAATATCGAATGGGAGCAATATATGACGCATCCAGATCAGGCGGCACAGTTCGTATCCGAGACGGGTATTGATACATTGGCCGTAGCTATTGGCAATGCGCATGGATTTTTTCATGAACGCAAAGAACCTGATTATGATCGTTTGACGGCAGTTGCCGCGCTCGTTGACCTTCCTTTAGTTTTGCACGGGGCCTCTGACTGGGAAAGTGACCGAGTGACCGAAGTGATCAAACGAGGTATCAGTTGTTTTAATGTGGATACAGCTATCCGTTTATCTTTCATAAGCGGCCTGAGACAGATACTGCGCTCTGAGGATGAGACGGATTTGCGCAAGGTGATGGGGGGAGCCAAGGAATCTGCCAAACAAACAATCAAAGAAAAAATTACAGCGTTTGGTAGTGCTGGAAAGGCCTAGTCAATGAATAATATCTATTAAAAAAAAGAGATATGAAGAAAATAGCTATCAATGGATTTGGTCGAATTGGGCGAGCAGCGTTTAAAATCGCTTTGGAAAAAGGAAATGTGGAAATCGTCGCGATTAATGATCTGACCAGTGCGGATATTCTCGCTCATCTCCTTAGATATGATACGGCTTACGGTCAATATCGGAAAACCATCGAATCAGCTGACGGGAAATTGATTATTGACGGCCGAACATTTCCCGTTTTTGCCGAACCAGATCCGAAGAAGCTGCCGTGGGGAGATCTCGAAGTAGATGTCGTGCTCGAATGCACGGGCAGGTTTACCGATAAAGAGAGTGCTTCGCAGCATATTGAAGCAGGGGCGAAGAAGGTGATCCTCTCAGCTCCCTCCAAGGGTGATGATGGATCCGTACCGACATTTCTCATCGGCGTGAACGAAAAAAACTATGATAATGAAACGATTATTTCGAACGCATCTTGTACCACCAACTGTCTCGCCCCGGTGGCCAAGATTCTTCATGAGGCATTTGGTATCGAAAAAGCACTCATGACAACGGTACATTCCTATACAGCTGACCAGAATCTTCAGGATGGCCCACACAAAGATCTGCGTCGTGCTCGTGCCGCAGCCCATAACATTGTCCCGACGACTACGGGTGCCGCTATTGCAGTAACACAGGTCATGCCTGATTTGGACGGGCTGTTTGATGGTTTGTCTGTGCGTGTCCCGACCATAGTTGTTTCGCTGACCGATTTTACTTTTCTCCTTAAAAAGAAGACGACAAAGGAGGAGCTCAATGCCGTGCTTAAAGTAGCCTCAGATGACGCTCAGTACCGAGCAGTTTTAGCGGTGACAGATGAACCATTAGTATCTTCTGACTTTATCGGCAACCCTCACTCGAGTATCGTTGATCTTTCTATGACCAAGGTCATCGATGGTGATTTCGTAAAAGTTATTGCGTGGTATGATAATGAATGGGGGTATTCAAATCGCCTTGTAGAAATGGCTGGACTCATCTAGTGTTATAATGAAGAACAATAACCTGAGAGATTAGTAAAATAAAAAAAATGAAAAAAAGAGGCACACATCTAGATAAGGATGTGAAACAATACGTAGCTCGATTAGAGGAGATACTTGTGACACCGATTGGCGCGCTAACTGAAGAGGCCGTGCTTGATCTCGTCACTGAACGGAAACAGCTCGAGGAAGCAATTCGTGAACATGAAGAGCAAAAGCAAAAAGAGCAATTAGAAACAGCTCGTTTGAAGCAGGAGCGGGAAGAGACCCGGTCGTTTATTGAAAAGCTCAATCTGGCTATTTCTCCTGACAAAGATGATGAAGAGCTTTTACGACTTGTTGCCGAACGAAAGGAGCTTGAAGTAAAATTGGAGACTATAGAAAAAGAGCTCACTTCAGTGAAAGTGGAGATTGTTTCTCCGGAGCCGGAGGAGATGGTCGAAGAGGGGTCATCGCAAGAAAATAAAGAAGAAAAAGGAGAGGTCTTAGTGACTGAAGAAGTACCACTAGAATCTGTTGCTACCGAAGTGGTACCCGAAGCAGTTGTTGAAGTAGTCGAAAAACAAGAAATTGTGTCTGAGATAGCGCCCGCCCCCGAAGAGATTGGAAATGAGGGTATTATTGTTGATCGTATAGAAGAAAGTGGAGAATTAACACAGTATCTTGATCAGCTCCGTGGCAGTGAAAATTCTCTCGGAATGTTTCTTCAGTCTGTTCCGCAAAACATCAAAAGAAGCAAAAAATTTATGCTCAAAGTCGCAGAGATCGACCCGGCCTACGCGATGCATTATGCTGATCTTGTTTTGAAGCAGGATGAGGATTTTAATATAAGAGTAGTGAATTTTCCGAATAAGCGTAATTCTGGGAATGTGCTTGCGGAAATGCTCCCAGAAGCAAGAACAGCGAAAGTAGTCATAATCGCGGTCAGACAGGATTATCGGAATATCCGTTTTGCGTTGCCGAATATGGAGAATTATCGAGAGATGATCGATATTGCTAAGAAGGGGGCGCTAGAAAAAGTGAAAGCACTCAAAGACGGAGCGGATGTTTCTTTGCTGGTACCGAAGATTCTCCAGAAAGATCCGGAATTTATGCGTGAAGTAGAGGGTGTAGTGGTGTTACCCTCAGAAGAGGAAGAAGTGCCTGATCAGGTTGATGCGAAACATGATACGGAGAGTCATCCGGGTGTTGTCGTAGACTCGAGTGCCAAAAAAAGTGCTTGGAGTATACATCACAGTGGTTTGTAGTTGGTAAAAGTCTAGATCTAAAAACGAGAAGAAGTATGTACGACATTCTTATAAAGAATGGCACCGTTATTGATGGCAGCGGTCGACCGATGTATCGTGCCGATGTGGGTATCAAGGAGGACCGCATTGTTGCACTCGGTGATTTATCGCACGCGTATGCTGAACGCGTTATTGATGCTACATCGAAATATGTCACGCCCGGATTTGTCGATGTCAATAATCACTCTGATACCTATTGGCAACTACTCGCTCATCCAGAACTCTCTAGCTTGCTGGCGCAGGGAGTGACAACGATTGTGGGTGGTAATTCTGGATCCTCACTCGCTCCACTTACTGATCCGAGTATCATACGTTCCATTCAGAAGTGGACCGATGTTGAGAAGATTAACTTCAATTGGCTTTCAATGGAGGATTTTTTGAACGAAATAGAGAAGCGTCGTCCAGCTCTAAATTTTGCGACATTAGTTGGGCATGGGACTATCCGTCGTGGCGCGATGAAGGACGAGACTCGTACCATTACCCCGGAGGAAATTGCAATTATGCAGAAGATGCTCCGCTCGGCCATCAAAGAGGGCGCTATCGGCTTATCAACAGGTCTCAAATACACACATGCTCGTGGGACGGGCACTCGAGAGTTGATCGCTTTGACAGAGACAGCTATAGAGCAAGGCGGGCTGTATGTCACGTACGTACGCGATGAGGAAGAAGGGCTGGTCAAATCTGTTGAGGAGGCTATTATGGTTGCACGCGAGACCGGAGCATCACTCCACATATCTCATTTGAAGGCCGTAGGAGAGAAGAATTGGCCCCTTATGGATGAAGCCTTTAATCTTATCGAAACGGCAGCACTGAGTGATATCAAAGTTACGTTTGATGTGTATCCATACACGACGACTGGTTCAGTGCTCTACACGCTGCTTCCGGAGTGGGTGACTCAAAACGGTCGCAAGATGATGCTTGAGCATCTGAAAGATATACAGGTACGTAGTGCCGTACTGCGTGATATGCGAAAAAAGCAAATTGATTATTCACAAATTATTATTTCTTCGTCCACTCTTTCCAAGATGCTTTCGCGGAGAAAAATTTCTGAAATTGCTTTACTACAAGGAAAATCAGCCGAAGAGACCGTACTTGATTTTCTCATAGCCAGCGATGGTCGAGCGATTGTTTCTCTCGAAGTGCTCTCAAGCAAGAATGTTCGTAGAGCGATACAGCATCCATTTTCTATTATTTCAAGCAATGGCGCAGGGTATGACCTCGAGCATGCGGCATTAGGAGATCTTGTTCACCCGAGAAATTTTGGTACATTTCCCAAGGTGTTGGCTGAGTATGTACGGAACCAGAAGGCACTTTCGTGGGAAGAAGCCGTACATAAGATGAGTGGTAAGCCGGCGATAAAGTTCAATTTGGAAGAGCGTGGTTTGCTTCAAGAAGGATACTTCGCAGATGTAGTGGTGTTTGATCCGGAAACGATTGAGGATAAAGCGACGATGGAAGACCCGTATCAATATCCAGTAGGTATCTCTAAGGTGCTCGTTAATGGCGTGGTCGTTCTTGAAGAAGGAGTATTCAGTAGTAAGCGTGTCGGGACGGTGCTCCGGCGTAAGAAAAGTTGGTTTGAGTGGTAAAAAAGAGGAAATACATAAGAAGCTCTCGGAAGAGAGTTTTTTTGTTTTACACTGAAAAGGTGTAGAATAAAGGATATTAATTAACCCCTGATGTTTTACTACTGGGTATGCAGGAATCATTTTTCAAAGATAAGCGCATCACTGTATTTGGTCTTGGCCTTAATATGGGAGGGGCTGGGACGGTCCGATTTCTTGTAGAGCATGGCGCGCGCGAGGTTATCGTGACTGATATCAAAACACGCGACGAGCTCGCTTTCTCGATGGAAAAGCTCGCCAAATACAAGAATATTAAGTATGTACTGGGCCAACATCACCCAGAGGACTTCATCCATACTGATATGGTAATCAAGAATCCTGCGATTCCCTGGACCAATGAGTATGTGAAAATAGCTCTCGCCCATGCTATTCCGGTAGAAATGGATTCGAGTCTTTTTTTTGCCCTGTGTAAAGCGCCGATTATTGGTGTGACTGGGTCGAAGGGTAAAACTACGACGGCAACGATGATTGCTCATATGCTCGAGACGGCTGGACGGAACGTTATTCGTGTGGGTATCGGACAGGTAGGAGTGCTTTCCTCACTCTCTAAGATTGCACCGGAAAGTGTTGTAGTGTTCGAGCTTTCTTCGTGGCGACTCTCTGCACTCGGGCGAGCCAAGAAAAGTCCTCATATTGCCGTGCTCACAAATCTCTATCCTGATCACCTTAATTATTATGGGACAATGGAGGCTTATGCTCTCGATAAGCGGTACATTTTTCTTTTTCAGAAAAAGACAGATGTTCTTGTGGCAAATTTTGATAATGAATTGGTCCGCAATATGGCGCAGGATACTCCGGGGTCTCTGGTATGGGTGTCAGAGGCCGGAGCAGTCGAAGGGGATGGTGTGTGGCAGTCAGAAAATATGCTTTTTGCGCGTAGGCAAGACAGAGAAAGTGTGCTGTTGCCAGTAGAAAATATCCCCGTGAGGGGTGGACACAACATTTGTAATGTTTTGGCGGCGACTGGGGCAGCGCTGGCTTGCGGTCTCTCTATAAAAGAAATTCGTGCGGGCATTGAGAGTTTTCCGGGTGTTCCGCACCGACTGGAAAGGGTAGCTGAAAAGCACGGCGTCCAGTATTTCAATGATACGACAGCGACAATTCCCGAAGCAGCTATTGCGGCGCTTCGAGTATTCAGTGAGCCAGTGATCCTGATTGCGGGAGGGAGCGATAAGCAACTAGAATTCAGTCGATTCGCTGATGAGATTCTGAAACGATCAAAAGCACTTATTCTTTTCAAGGGAGCAGGAACGGAGAAGCTCGTCCAGGCCCTCAAAGAACACTTGTCAGGAGAGGTAAAAGAACGGAAATTTGTGATAGTAGAAAGCATGGAAAAAGCCGTAGAGCTGGCTTCTCGAAGTGCTGTACCGGGAGATATTGTACTCCTTTCGCCTGGAGCGGCGAGTTTTGGAGTTTTCAAAAATGAATTTGATCGAGGGGATCAATTTCGTGCTTGTGTAGAACGTCTGTAGCGAGACGAATTTTTGGTTGACAGAAACGGCTGCGGAGCTCTATTATACCCGTAGAGGGTATAATAATTTTTTGAGAGTATGACAACAGAAAAATCTCCAATACTGTCCCGTATTGCTCGCATCGAAGGACAGCTCAAAGGTATCCGTCGCATGGTGGAAGAGAAGCACGAATGTCTTGATATTATTACCCAGATTAGCGCTATCCGCGAGGCGGTCGCGATGCTCGGTGTCGAACTGCTCAAAGACGATATCACGTGCAAGTGGGATGGCAAGAAAAAGATTGACGAACTCTATTTGAAGAGTCTTTTCAAGATGCAGTAGTGTCCAAGAGAGTGTATTTTTCGTGATGTATTAATATCAGAATCTATGTATGACGTGGTAATTATCGGTGGTGGACCAGGCGGTGTAGCAGCAGGGGTGTACGCAGCGCGCAAACAGATGAAGACGCTTTTCATCACGGCAGATTTTCTCAGTCAATCAGCCGTATCGGCGAGTATCGAGAATTGGATCGGTACGGTCACTATTCCTGGATGGGAGTTTGCGTCTTCACTCGAGAAGCATCTGCGGGCTCAGGAAGGTATCGAGATCAAGACCGGTGAGAGAGCGACGAAGATTGAGGAAAGAATGGAAGGTGGATACTGTATTGCCACTGATAAAGACGGACGGTATGAAACAAAGGCCATCATTATCGCTTCGGGTGGACGTCATCGCCATCTCGATGTTCCTGGCGAGGAGAAATTCAAGGGCAATGGTGTTGTTTTTTGTTCCACGTGTGATGCTCCGTTTTACCGCGATAAGAGAACGGTCGTGATAGGCAGCGGCAACGCAGCACTCGAAGCTGTGGAAGATTTGTTGCCTTATGCGAGTGAAATCAAACTCCTCGTGCGCGGAGGAGATCTCAAAGGTGATCAGGTGACTCGTGAAAAGATATTGGCTTCTGAAAAAGTGAGCGTGACGTTTCATGCTTTGACACAAGAGATTCTCGGCGATCAGAAGATTGAGGGTATCCGGTATAAAGATACAGAAACAGGAGAAGATAAAATCGTGTCGACAGATGGTGTTTTTGTCGAAATCGGCATGGTGCCAAATACCGAATTTATTAAAGATCTTGTGAAGCTTAATGAGCATGGAGAAATCATCCTCGATCATCGTACACAGGCCACATCTCGTCCGGGCATCTTTGCCGCGGGTGATGCGACAGATGCTCCGTACAAGCAGAACAATATCTCCGCTGGAGAGGGTGTCGTCGCAGCTCTCTCGGCCTATGATTACGTCCGAAAAATGCAGTAGCATTTCATCTTTGCTCCAGTAAGCAAGAAAGGTCTTCACAAGACCTTTCTTTAATTTTTTCCAGGAGTACTGGACAAAATCGGAAAAAAATGGTAGAGTATGGCGTTACGAGGCATGCTTTCGAGTAGAGTCGGTAGCCGCTATCTTTCCGAGCGTATCGGAAATTGTACCTTAAGGATTCGTTTGGGGCGGCTCTTTTCCTAGGGCTGTGAGGAGCGAATCAAGGAGATGAAAATGGCAAGAAAGAAGGGTAGGCACGCTGGTGAAATCCAAACAGCGGCGGGCCAGATCGCAGCATTGATTACGATGATGCTCCGGTTACGAGACAGGCTTGGTGTGACACCACAAGAATTTCATCTGTTATTCACCGAAGCTGGCGAAGCGCATCTGGAAAAGATGTTGGTCGAGCTGAAGGGCAGGACTACGTCTCATGTACCGACTCAGTATCTCAGGCGGATTTTTGCCGAGGAAAAGATTGTGCTCGGCCAGACGAGCGGGGAGCGGAAAATTTTCACTCCAAATGGAGCGTTAGCCATCATTCATGGAAGTGGTAGACTGTTCAATGTCCAGTTTGGCAGCGTGTCTCAGCCAACCGAACCGGTCGAGATAATGCTGTATGAAGTGCATCAGACAGCCGCTCTCAGGCTTTTGTTTGCCAGTCTCGGCCGTAGCCTTGAGAGTCTTTGTTTCACCGAGGACCAGATTATCGAGCTGGTGCTGCAGCATCCGGATAAACTGCGCTGTGATTTTTCCAGTGTGGCATGTTTGTGCTCAATCGGAGGAGAAATTTTCCCTATGTGTATTAATGAGAATCTGGAGAGAGAATTTGATATCGCTGAGCAGAGCCTTGAGGATGATGTTCTTTTCTGGGATGGTCTTTCTAATACGAAGGCTCGTCTGGTAATCCCCGCAGGCGGACTTTTACGGCGCGCATAATTTTTTGTCGGATCCTTCAGATCCACTGACATGTCCCTCGAGATATTTGTTTTGTAGTACTGCTACCGAACAGAGTCTTGGGGGATTTTTTTTGCCACTGGACAAGAAGGCAAAAAAGTGCTATAATAGATGTACAAGTGGAAAAGCGGGTGTTTCGAATGGGTGAAACAGCCGCTTTTCTTTTTCCTGAAGAAGTCTTTGCTAGAAGAGGCTTTTTCAGGGGAAAGGTCCTTTCACAACAAAATAAAAACAAAAACAAACACAAAAAGCAAACGCTTTTTTAAAATAAAAAAGGCATGATTCCATGTCTTTGCCCAGAAAATGGGCGTGCATGGCCGTTTCTCAATAGAAAAGAGAAGCGGCTTTTTAATTTTTTCATCCTTGAAAAAACGTCTGTTTTCCGCTATACTGGCTGGTATGTTAGTAGGGATAGTTTGGAAAAGCCTTGTGCCTAGCGTATACTGAAAATTGAGACTGGAATACGCCAAAAGAGTGATTCTGGCTGATATTTTGGTCACATAATGTAACTGTCTATCACGAGTTATGGAAGTATTTGAAATAGAAGGTGGAAAAAAACTAAGAGGAGAAATAACGGTGTGCGGATCGAAGAATGCAACGACACCGATTCTCGCTGCGACGCTGCTTACGAAAGAGACATGTGTGCTTTCCAATCTCCCTCTTATCGAGGATGTGTTTTGTATGATAGAAATTCTCGAAAGCATGGGGGCGAGAGTCGAGTGGCGAGGCAAGCGGACGGTCGCAATTACCGCCAAAGATATCGACCCTGCGGAGATGGACGTAGAGAAGGTCAAGAAAATTCGTTCATCTATTCTGCTTTTTGGTTCGCTCGCAGCGCGCTTTGAAAAATTTTCACTCTATCATCCAGGAGGTTGTGTCATCGGAGCACGACCAGTAGGGACGCATTTTGACGCGCTTGAAAAACTCGGCGTACAGGTAGTAGCGAGTGGCAAGGAGTACAAGGTAGTAGCAGGCGGCCGTAAGCCAGCCAAAGTGGTATTGCGCGAAATGTCTGTCACGGCGACAGAAAATGCCATGATGCTCGCGGCTGGCATGCCAGGCAAGACGATTATCAAGATCGCAGCCGCTGAGCCACATGTGGAAGACCTCGGAAAATTCCTGGTCACTCTGGGAGCCAAGATCAAGGGCTTGGGAACGCACACGCTTGAAATTATCGGTTCGAAGAAATTGCATGGAGCGAAACACGACATTATTCCTGACGCCAATGAGGCAGCGACGCTCATCATTCTCGGTGCGGCAACAGGTAGTCCCATCACGATCAAGAACGCTCGTGAGGAGCATCTCGATATTGTTCTCGAAAAGTTGCGGGAGTTTGGCGTGGGCTTTTTAGTGAAGAAGAATGCAATCACGATTGTGCCAGCCAAAAAATTAAAGGCTGTTTCCAAGGTGGACACGCGCACATACCCGGGATTGCCGACTGACGTGCAGGCGCCATTTGGCGTATTGGCGACTCAGGCAGAAGGAGAGACACTTGTGTTTGATACGATTTTTGAAGGACGTTTCAATTATGTGCCCGAATTAGAGAAGATGGGGGCCAAGGCAACGGTCCTTAATCCTCATCAGGTCATCGTGAGCGGCAAGACGTCGCTCCGTGGCACGGTCATCAAGAGTTATGACCTGCGAGCGGGTGCGGCCCTCATCATCGCAGCCCTGTGTGCCAATGGAAAAACCATTATCGAGGATATTTATCAGGTAGATCGTGGATACGAGAGAATAGAGGAGCGGTTGCAGAAAATCGGCGCCGATATTAAGCGTGTTGAGATATAGTACGACGAAGTATTCCTTTAAAAATTCTTTTTTCTTCGCTATGGCAGACGGCGGTCACATATGCGATGAGCGCGTTGGTAACAGTCGAGCATGCATAGGATGGTTTCGACTAGACAGCTCCCTGTTCGACGAAGCGAGTCGGATATGTTCGACGGCGGCCACGGGAAGAAAAAAGGATTTTTAAAAGGGATATGAAAATTTTTAGTAGGGGAAAAATATTATGAAATCCATGTTTTTGCGGAAAATTGGTATCGATCTCGGAACGGCCAATACACTGGTGTTCGTGCCGGGCAAGGGCGTGGTACTGAACGAGCCATCGGTGGTGGCGATTTCTCTGACAGAGAATAAGGTATTGGCCGTGGGTAACGAAGCCAAGGAAATGCTCGGTCGCACGCCAGACACGATCGTAGCCAGTCAACCATTGCGGGACGGCGCTATCGCTGATTACCGCGTCACAGAAGCGATGCTCAAATATTTCCTCAATCGTGTGGGTGGACGCATCCGATTTTTTCGTCCCGAAGTAGTGCTTTCTATTCCGGCTGGTATTACTTCTACAGAGCGACGCGCTGTCATCGACGCCGCTCTCAAAGCTGGCGCCAAGGCAGCTTACGTTGTCAAAGAACCCATTCTTGCAGCTATTGGTGCCGGCATACCGATTCATACCGCGCAGGGAAATATGATTATCAATATCGGTGGGGGGACATCGGAAATCGCCATCATCTCTCTCGGAGGTGTCGTAGCAGCACATAGTGCTCGCGTCGGAGGTAATCGTATCGATCAGGCCATCTCTGACTATATCAAGCGCAAATACAGTCTGGCTATCGGTGATCGTACGGCGGAAGAAGTGAAGATCAAGATTGGTTCAGCTATCGCTCAAGTGAAGGAAGATCATATGGAAGTACGGGGGCGCGATTTAATGGGAGGGTTGCCGAAGACCGTTGTTGTTTCTTCAAATGAAGTAACGGAAGCTATCCAAGACGAGCTCCGCGAGATCATCAATGTTATCAAGCAAGTGCTTCAGGAGACTCCGCCGGAACTGGCAGCTGATATCATGGACAAGGGCATGGTACTTTCGGGCGGCACCGCGCAGCTCCGCTATCTCGATCAGCTTATCTCAAAGACAATCAATGTGCCGTGCTATGTCGCGGATGACCCAGCATTCTGCGTGGTCAAGGGCACTGGTATCGTACTCGAGAATTTGGAGATGTACAAACGCAGCATCATGCTGGCTAAATAATCTACGAGTTATGTTGATTGGTATCGATGCATCGCGAGCATTTCTCAAGAGACGGACAGGGATCGAGGAATACGCTTACCAGACCATCAAGCATCTCTTGGGTGTCATTCCTGAGACGGACACGGTGGTTTTATATATGCGAAAAAAGATTTCTTGGCAAGGCGGTAGACCACGTCTTGTTCTGCCGGAAATTGATTTCGAACTTCCGAGAAACTGGCGTGTGCGGGGTATCTGGGCGCCAAGGTTCTGGACTCAGATAGGGCTGTCACTCGAAATGTTGTTTCATGCTCCGGAAGTCTTGTTTATTCCGGCGCATACCGTGCCGATTATTCATCCGAAAAATACCGTCGTAACGATTCATGGACTTGAGTATGAATTTTGCAAGGAGAGTTATTCGCTTTGGGAACGGCTGTATATGCGCTCTTCTATTCGGTATTCTTGCCGCGTAGCGAATACGCTCGTCTGTGTTTCTGAAAACACAAAGCGTGATGTGATGAAGCTGTATCGGATAGGGGAAGAAAAAATACGGGTAGTATATGAAGGATATGGAAACAAAGCCCAAAGTTCAAATAATAAAAACCAAACAAAGCCTAAAGCCAAAATAACAAATTCCAAACCCTACTTATTATTTATTGGACGGTTGGAAGAAAGAAAAAATATTGTAAGAATGATTGAGGCATTTGAGATGCTGAAGGAGAAATATGCTATTCCTCATGAGTTGGTATTGGTTGGCAAGCCAGGATACGGATATGCAAGAATCAAACAGCATATATCAAACAGCAAATACCAGAATACCGTTATCGAAAAAGGGTATGTGACAGAAGAAGAGAAGTGGGTGTTGCTCAAAAATGCCGATGTGTTTCTTTTTCCGACGCTCTATGAGGGGTTTGGTATCCCCGTACTTGAGGCTCAGGCGGCTGGTGTAGCGGTCGTTACCTCAAATATCTCGTCGCTTCCCGAAGTGGGTGGTGCGGGAGCAGTCTATGTCGATCCACTGAGTGCGGAAAGTATCGCGGAGGGTATCCAGAAGGTGCTTTCTGATGAATCGGTTCGAAGTGGTATAATAGAAAAAGCGCTCCACAATGTGAACCGCTTTAGTTGGGCGCAGTGCGCCGTGGAAATCAGTCAGGTAATTCATCGGCCTTGACGTGGAGCTCGTGCTCCTTGAGCTTGCGAAGCTGCCGTAGTTCCGCCACGCCATCGGCTATGCGCCAGGATATAGCCATGAGGGACACTACTATGAAAAATAATCCATACTCCATTGCTTGCTCCTTTCTCCAAAAAAACGGTATAAAACCGTAACTTCACATTATACTCTAAAAACAGTGAAAAGTCAAGCATGAGGGAGAGGGAATGGCCAAAAAACAACGAAACAATGGCGCAAAAAAGCAATGAAACTATGAATCAATCCAGCCCTAAAAAGATAGCATTAGTCCACGATTTCCTCGTCTCATACGGCGGGGCAGAACGTGTGTTTGAGGCGATGGCAGAAATGTTTCCTGAGGCGCCTATCTATACGCTTTTGGCGGATCCTGATATCGTGGCAAAGCATTTTCCTGGTCGTGAGATTCGCACTTCATGGCTTTCGAGTGTGCCGAAATTTTTAAAGAAGCGGTATCGTTTTTTCTTGCCATTTTTCCCAGCTGCCGTCGAAGCGCTTGATTTGCGGGATTTTGATTTGGTCATTTCTTCATCAGGCGCGTGGAGCAAGGGTGTTATCACTCGCCTCGATACCAAGCATATAGCGTATCTCCATTCGCCTATGCGTTATGCCTGGGATTACCATGAAGAGTATCTTCGGGAAATCGGAGCAAACGGCAAGCCAGGAATGTTTACGAGAATACTCCTTTCGTATCTGCGGATTTGGGACCGGCAGGCGGCGGAGCGACCTGATTTTCTTTTGGCGAATTCTCGTTTTACGGCAGAGCGTATACAAAAATACTATCGTTCTCCAAGTACCGTCATATATCCTGGGGCACTGACGCTCAGTGAGACAGTACGAGAAGTAGTCGCTCAAGAAAATGGAGTCGCGCGTGAATATTTTTTGATTGTTTCTCGATTGACACGTTCCAAAAAAATCGATATCGCAATTGAGGCTTTTAATAAGCTTGGCTTTCCTTTGGTTGTTGTCGGGGCTGGTCCAGAGAAGATGCGACTTCAAAAGATGGCAAATAAAAATATTCGCTTTACGGGCTTTGTTGCTGATACAGAATTGGCCAAGCTCTACTCTGGCGCGCGAGCGCTTATTTTTCCTTCAGAGGAGGATTTTGGCATGGTCCCAGTAGAGGCGCTTTCATTCGGTACACCAGTGATTGCTTTTGAATACGGAGGGATCCGAGAAATTGTTCGAAAAGGAGAAACAGGAGAGCTTTTTCGTTCGCAGACCCCGGAGATTGTAGCGGAAGGCGTACGATGCTTTCTTGAGAATGAAGACAAGCATGATAGGGCGCTCATGCGTTCGTCGGTAGCACATTTCACTAAGCAGAATTTTCAGGATGGATTAAGAAAATGTATCGAAGATCACATTTGAAATATTTTGATATCTAGACTTTGATATTTTCTATCATGCATATTATCGGGCATCAGATGGAGCGAGCGAGATTGAAGCGGATTGCAGAGAGCAATCAGCCAGCGCAAAGCTATCTCTTTTTCGGCCCTCAGGGTGTAGGGAAACGTCTTTGTGCGCTTGAATTCGGGTGTCTTTTGGTCGGCGAGCCAGATTTTGTGTCGAACGAGACAAGGCCATACCCTTTTGATGTCTTGGTTGTGCAGCCGAAAGAAGAAGTGAAACGAGGGGTGACCAAAGTAAAAAATATCTCGGTAGATGAGATTCGTGATGGGCTCTCTTTTCTCGGTCAGTATCCGGCATCAGGTAGATACCGCGTCGTTATCATCGAAGATGCGCATAGGCTTTCGCAAACAGCGCAGAATGTCCTGTTGAAGACTCTCGAGGAGCCTAATACATCTGCCGTCATCATCCTGGTGACTCATGAGATCGGTAGCATCGTAGGCACCATTGTATCGAGAGTAGAGAGGGTGCGGTTTGATTTTGTCCCAGAAGAAGAGATTACCCAGGGGATTTCGCAGAAGGCACACGATATCGCGCCATTTTTTTTCTCGTTGGGGCGACCAGGGATGATTGTTCGCGCGCTAGAAGATCCGGATGGGTTTTCTTCCGAACGAGAAAAACTCGAAAAGCTTTTCCGTTTATCGACTCTTTCTTTGGCGCAGCGAATGATGCTTGCGGAGCAACTTTCGATACATGTTCCTCTTGCTGTGCGCTTGCTCGAGCAATGGTTGCCAGGACTCCATTCGCAGGCGCTTCGAGCGAAAGAAGAGAGAAATGTTGCGAGATTCTTTTCATTGCTTGAACGCGTCGAACAGACCCTTCATCTTTTAAAAACGACGCAGAGCAACGCGCGTCTGTTGCTTGAAACACTGTTTCTTTCTCTTTAATACAATATGGGATTTTTTTTGAAATCAAAATTCAAGCGAGAAAATAAAGTAGCCCCATCTCATGACAGGCATGGTTTTTCTTCAAAGATTTTTTCTTCATCCAAGAAAGCGGTGAAGCGGGAGCGGAGAGAAGTTGCCGGGGCGAAGGCTGAGCACCACGGACACCCTGTTTTGGGCGTGTTCACGTTATGGCTGTTGTTCGGGGGAGTCGTTACCTATGTGCTTTTTTTCTCCCCCTTTCTTTCTATAGAGGATACGCATATTGAGGGAGGAGAGAAGATTTCTCGGGAAAGTGTGAACCGTATCGTAGAGGGAGAACTTTCAGGAAAGCGCTTCAAGACATGGCCTCGCAATAATTTTTTTTCCGTAAGACCGAAAGAGGTTGAGGAGCTTTTGCAGAAAGAATATCCGCTTATCAGGAAAGTTGTGGTTACTCGTATTTTTCCGAATGGTGTACGGGTAGATCTGGAGGAACGTGACAAGATAGTAGTATGGTGCTCGGGTGGTATATGTAATCTTCTCAGCGAAGAAGGCGTACTGGTAGAAAATATGAATATACTACATGAAAAGAATGCGGAATATATAATATCCGTTTCTGATATGAGTAATCAACCGGTATTTCCAGGGCAACGAATATCTGAGGATGGGAGTCTGGGAGTATTTATCATTTCTATTGAGCCCGCTCTCAAGGAGCGTGTTGGAATAGAGGTGGACTTAGAATACACCACGACATCGCGTTTTGCCGATGAGCTTCGCATAAGAACGAAAGAAGGTTGGGAACTTTATCTTAATACTACTTTACCAATAGATACCTCTTTGGAGGATCTGGAACTCCTTTTTGATAAAGAATTGCCGGTTGCGAAACGCGCGCAGCTCAAATATATCGATTTGCGAGTTGAGAACCGGGCATACTATGCGCTCCAAGATGGTGAGGAAGTGGTAGCAGTAGAAGACTTATCTCATTCTCAGGAGAAGATAGATGCAGTGAAAGTAATAGAGAAAGAAAAGAAAAAGAAAAAATAAAATTTCTTGTCTTCATAAAAAGAGACTCTCAGTCTCTTTTTATATTGATTCTTAATCCCGCTGCCTATTCGGGAATGTAATAGATGAAGATAGAATCTCCAGCTCGAGCGACGGGCGTCTTGTCTTTGAGCCAAGAGTAATCCTGTTCTTCCGCGGGCTTTTCTTTGTAGAGGCTTTCTTGATAGAAGAATGAAGAAATAGCGTACCAACCAGGCTCTGGTGCCCGCTTTTCCCACCAGGAGATGTACATGTTCCCTAGATAATAAGCTGGGTTGGCGCCGCCAAAGTAATCAACGCGGATTTTCTCGATAGGAGGGAGAATGCCGAGGTATGGATCACACAACGCGTCTGTTCCTTGGACACAGGCATTATGTCGGTTGATGAATATCCGCAAGCGCTTCATATCTTGTCCCCAGTCATAATTGGAATCAGTGACGTATCGGTAGCCGTTCTCGTGCCCCCCAACAGCCGCATTGAAGTAAGAAAGGTAGTTCGGGTAGGCAAGAATAGGAATGGCTATGATAGAAAGTGTGACACCGATAAGAATGGTGGAAAGGATTTTTTGTGTTGTTTCCTCTTCGCTGTGCCGTTTGAAGAAGTCAAAAGTCGTTTTGGCTATGAGCATATAGAGGAAGGGAAGGATAGGGAAAAGATGACGAAAGCCGATGTTGAGATTCCCCGTGATGCTCACGAACGCATAGAAAAGGACGAAAAACACAGCAAGGTACTGGGTGATTTTCTCTTGGAATGAACGAGCGAAGAACTTCCAGAGAGATCCTGAAACAACACGTTCTTCCCAGAATGATTTTCCTATGCGATACAGTGAATAGAGTGTTGTCATGATGAGGAGAAAGAGGAATGGGAGAGTTTCTTTGAGCATGAAAACGACAGGGAAATACGAAGCCGATGCGTCGCTCGAAACAGTTTCGAAATAGTAGTAAATATTACCGGCTCCGACTCGAGAGAATACTTTGGCAACACCGACGAAATATTCTGCGAATGGCAACAGGAGAGGATGATTGCTCATCGAAACGATGATAGAGTGGGAAATCTGGGCGGGAGTGTTTGGCTGCGAGAGGAAAAGATCGGCGAGTTGAGTAACTTTGTCAGCGGGCATCTGAGCGGTATTGAAAGCGTACACTATCCAAATAGTTATGAAACAAATAAGGACTACGGCGATATATTTCCAGATATACGAAAAAAGTGCAGAAGCGAGATGAATCAAACGATGTGTTTTATCGTGTATCGTTTTCGGTAAAGTAGCAGCATAGAGTAGCGTGAAGAGGCCAAAAACAGGGAAAAGAAGAACAGCAGAAAACTTGGTGAGTTCTGCGAGGCCGAGAAATATTCCTGCGAGGAAAATATGTTTTACATTCGGAGCTTTCAGGAAATTGATGAAGAAATAAGCAGCAAAAAAGATAAAAGCAGCGATACCGATATCAGTAGTGACATAGTGACTATGAGCGATGATATTTGGGTCAAATACATAGAGAACGACAGCGAACAACCCAGCGATTGCACCGCCTAACTTTCGAGTCCAGAAGAAGAGGGCAATACCGAGAGTGACTGCAATCAGGATAATAGGGAGGCGCGACCAGAGGAGGATACTATCCGCATCATTACAGGCTTGACTTGGGTCTGTACAGTTGATAAAGAGATCGCCAAGTGCCCACTGTTCATTGGCACCATTTTGCCATTCCGGAGCGTTATAAGGGAAAGAGAGATTGAGAAATGTGAGTGGGAAAGCAGCAAAGTCTTTGATGAGTGGTGGATGTTCTGGATTGAGACGCATATCTTGGGCGTCTAGATATGTGTAGGCCGCTGGAATGTGTGCTTTTTCATCATAGATAGCAGATTCTTGAGAAGAAACGAGCATTGATACGACAAAGAGCCACATAAGCATGAGGCCGACGATTTTTGTAGCGTGTCGTTTGAGGAAATCCATGGTGGTAGAGTCAAGATTTAGAAGATTACGAAAAAATTATGGGATGAAGATAGTGGTAAAACTACTTGATGTATTGGGGTGGAGATCGATTTTTTCTATTTTTGATCCGCGAACTCTTTTGAGGATATTTTCTATGAGCTGGGTGTCATCGTTGGCAAAGGCAATGACGCTATTTTTGGAGATGGTCACATCTGAATCATAGAGGAGAAAGGTGAGATTCTGTATTTTGCCAGCGGTGAGGAAAACGATGGGCTGCACATTGATGGGGAGATGATTGCCTTCAATTTTGCTTCTATCAGTGGAGGCGACGTATTTATTCATATCTGGAGGGAGGGTGAGTAGATATTCGGCCATATTTCGGTAGTTTAGGTTGAAAGAAGCGGCTTGACTAGGACTTTGCGCAAAGAAAATAAAATATTTTAGACTATTAAAGAGTGCGCTTGAACCGAGAAAGATACAAAGAATCGAGAAAAAAGCGATACGGGTACTCATGGTTGCGCGGAAAGCCTGGCGCACGAGCCAAAGAGCGGGCAATGTTGCCATGAGAAATACTGGCGTCTGTGTACCGATAGAACGCAGAGCATGGGGCAATCCTTCATCAGTGAGGAATTCTGGTATGAGCATGACAAAGAATGAGCCGAGCAGAAAGAAATTGATAACGAGACGTGTGTCACGGCTACCCTCTCGGATACGCCGGCCGATGAGTTGTATGGTTTGCCAAATCGTATAGAGAAACCCTGCCAAGAAGAAGGCCCCGACAAAAGGATCAAGAACTGGATAGGGAGGATAATTATGGCGCCAGTTTTGGTCGCCCCAGAAATTGTATTTGAGGAGACTGAGTCCGAATGTCTTGCCTAGGGTTCCCCAGAAATCGCCGTGGTTGATTTGCGGAGAAAAGATAGAGACGGCTGTTGATCTTGAGGCAAAGTCATCTGGATGCGAGATGAAGAAATGAAAGAGCATCGGGGCAGCGGAGACAAATGCCGCGAACACAAAAACGAGTGCGTGTTTATAATAGCGTTTGAGAAAATCTTTGTACGAGAGAATGAGTGCGGGCAAGAGAATGATAATAATAAGTGGAGCGAGACGGAAAGCAATGTAGGTATGGAGACCGAGGCCAAAGAAGAGACCGCTCCATACGAAATCGATCAGGCGTCGTGTTCGTAGGCCTTTGAAAAAGAAATAGAAAGAAAAAGAAAGGATAAATGAGGTCATGATGGCCCGAAATCCGATACGGGAAAAATTGATAGCCCAAAATGAGGTAGCAGTAATAAAGCCCGCAATAAGCCCGGCAACGCGGCGATTGAAGAGTTCTTTGGCGAGGAGGTAGAGCCCGAGTACAGTGAGGGTTCCGAAAATGATGGACCAGAGCTTAAGTGCCGGGACGGTGTTACCGAGAGCCCGTCTAGCGAGTGCCTGGCGCTTGATGAAGAGGCCTTCGCGACCGTAGTTGTTGGGGTAGAAGAGTTTATAGTCGCTAGTCTCATTAGCAGTCATAGCATCAGCCGCGTTGACAGCCTCATCGGGATAGATGCCGGCTGGTATGGTGTCGATATGATAGCTCCGTAAGAAAGCAGCAAGGAGGAGGATGGTCACTAGTGCAAAGCTGTTTGCGAGATACATCGTCCGACGAGGAATAATCATATTTTTTTATTTCTACCTTTTTCTCTATCGGTGTACAACAGGGGGGGAAATAGGTTTTTTATTTTTTGATTCTTATGCTAAAATTATAGCAAAGTGAGAGGTAAAAAGAAACAGAAATGACATTATTTAAGAAGATGTTTGGAGGAGGCCCTGAAGTCCCGTCTGAAAGTCAGATTTTTGGTGATGATTTGCCGTCCGTAGAAGAACGGGAATCATTGTTGCGCAGTCAGAACTATGAGGAACTGAATGCGGGTGATCGGTGGAAAAACGAGACAAGCGAATTGCGTATCGAATATCTCGAAGACGGTATGATACGAGTTGCTTTTCGTGGAGGTGAGCGAGGTGAGCGTATTTATGAAAATATCGATATGTTGCGTAATACGTTACGCAATGAAGGATATGTTTTGAAAAAGTCAGGAGCTCGGCAAACATCAGCTTCTGTGATAGATATTGACCAAATTCGCCAGCGACAGGAAGCAAGGAAAGCGAAAGCATCGGAATCCTCCGTAAATCAAGAGTCCGGAACAATTGAAATAGACGAAGAAGGGCTTAGGGAAATTGAAAAGATTGCCAATGAAGTAAGGGGATATATTGAGCGCGCTAAAATTGATACCAAGAATAAAGGGATTACTGAAGAACAAAAGCGAGAAAGAGAAAGTCTTATTTTGGAAAAAGAAAATCAACTGAAGGTCATACAATACCTGGTTAGTTCTGAGAAAACCAATAAAGAGGAAACTTTGGATAATCTGGATGCTTTGAAAACGTGGTTCAGCACTTTTTTGTCTCATAGCGCAGAGTTACATGAATCTGAAAAAGAAAGTATTGGGACTCCAGAAGGAGTAGCGACACCTTCGTCGGTATTGGAAATGACGCCGCGAGAATCAGGGACCGTGCTGGTTCCTTTGTCGGTGGAGGAAAATGCTCTTGTACAAAAAAGAAGAAGACGGAACTCCAAAGAGAAAAAACAAACAAATCCAGCAATAAAACAGGAAGAAAATATTTCTACGGAAGACTTGATTGTAAATGGGACCGCGATAGAATCAGTGCCAGAGCCCCGAGGGGCTACGGAACAGGTGTTGGCTTTGCCTGATATAGATACTACTAGAGTGGTGAATCCTTATGGGAAGAGGGACGAAAATGAGGGAGAATCTGAATGGAACAAGAACAGAATGGCCCTTTCTCAGGAAATTGCTCAGGCGGTCGGTAGCGGAGATATGTCATCAGAGTCCCAGGCGTCACAAGAATCCGCACCAGTAGATATAGTGAAAAATCAGGATATCGAAAAAGAAATCAAATTTCCTACCAAAGATGGGGATGTGATAGATTTTCTAGATGAAGATGGGAAAAGGGTAAGATACGTCTATTATGATGGGGAGGGTCTTGTTAATACCGATCCGAATAGTAATGAAGTCAAGCCTATTACTGCTGAAATACTGATGGGGAAATTGGACTCCAAAGAACTTTATCCATATAGTGATGAGTTGGCAAAACAATTGCACGCACAGGCAGAAGCCGATGGAGAAGAGGCTCCGGAAGGAGTAGAAGAATATGCCGAAGAAACCTCAGCTGATGCGATTTTAGCTAAATTTTCAGGCCCTCCCGATGAGGTGTCTCCAGAGGAAAGGGCCGCAGCTCGAGCGGACTTGGAACAAAAGCCCGCGGTAATGGGATTAGATAAAGCAGCGGACAGAGGTGCAGAAACGTTGGTGCAGAAAATCGAGAGATTAAAATCTGAAGTGGCTGAGATGCGGGCAGAGTATGTGAAGGAGGATTATGAAAATACCAATGCGTGGGCCAAAGTGAAGAGTTTTTTCCGATTGAAAGAGAGCGGCAAGAGTGCAGACATGGAGTATTGGCAGGCGCAGTATCAGAATAAGTTAATTGTTGTCCAAGAGGCAGAATTAGAACAATTGAAACAGTCGGGCCTGACGGGTAAGGATCTGAAAGAGGCTATGGCAGGGACTCTTCAATATTTCAAGTTGGATGAGATTATAAGCGTTGTGGATGCTCGTACTCAGTATCGAGCGGAAAATCGTGGTTGGGGAGAAAAAGTAGTGGATACATTTGGGGCAATGGGTCGATATTATAACCAACTTTCGTTGAAAGAAAAATTGGCGTTGACGGCTATCCTGGCAGGCGGGACAATCGTAACTGTGGGTTCTGGTGGAGCAGCGGGAAGTGCTATAGCCGCCATGCTTGTGGGCGCGAGAAAGGTCTTTAGTGGTTCTGGCACTTTTGTGGGTGTAGAGGCACTTCTCGAAGAGCATGGCAAGCGATCATTGGTAAAAAAAGCCAAGCAAGAAACAGATACGCAAATGAATATGCTAGCAACCGAAGGCTTAGGTGTATCACCGGAAGCTGATTTTGAAAATCTGAGCATGTTACTCAAAAATGATATTGATGCGCTCAATGGAAAATTGCAGGATGAGAAAAGAGCGAAATTGTATCGGAAAGCAGGGGCGGCAGTGGCTGGATACGCAGTCGGGTCTGGATGGTTGTCTCAGACCATCATGGAGCATCTCGGTGGTAATGAAGCGGCGGCCTGGGTGAAAGAGCAGTTGATGAGTCATACACCAGGTACGCCAGCTAGTGTGGCGCCAGTAACCCGTGTCGAAATATCGCGACCGACTGCAGCGGATGTCATTGCTCCTCAGGACACTGTGCCCGAGGAAACGTCGAATTTTCTCAAAGAGCATGTCC
>CAYVHS010000007.1:40761-59046 GCA_964451495.1 uncultured Bdellovibrionales bacterium
ATAAGATCAAAGCGGTAGCTGCCCTGGAAAAACTTATTGCACAGAAGCTTGAAACGATGTCCCCGGAGGAACTGAAGGCTGCTGGTTTCCCAAGGGGCAATATCGATAAAGTGCTAGTGGGTGATACTATTAAGTTTGATGCAGTGCTTTCGGCACAAGAGATACAAGAGGTTCTAGCTGATAATACCCCTCAATCGAGTGCAGGTATAGGAGCAACAAACACGGTAACTCCAGAGCTAAAAGTCGCTGAGTCGCCTACTACCAATGCAAGTATAGAACCAGAGACGAGGGATGCTCAAGACTTGGTTGATGATAAGACTGCTCCTCGTGGTGCACCAGACAATGTATCGTCTTCAGTTATAGGAAGCGAAATTCCAGTAAAGAATATTTCTGACCCGGTGGAATTTTTTCAGCAATACCCCGATAAACCCGAGTTCAAGAAGGAGCTTGGAAGTTTCCGCATGGGGATATTTGGTACACCAGAAGTGTCCAATATAGAAAGGTACAGCTATGTTTCTCACGGGAGAGAGCTCGGGAATGCGAAAGTAGTCCAGGTGTTGGCGGATTATCATCGTCAGGTAGTTCCAGATGCTACTATCAATCCTCTTCATCCGAGTCAGATGCGTAGTGTCAATGATTTTGTTAAGGCAGCTGCAAAGAATTTCGGTTCCGTAGGGTATGCCAGGGCCACCGAGAATCTCGAAGCTTACACGAGGCGTATCGCTATGCTTTCGCTCCAGCGTAAGATGGAAGATCCTGGGTTTGTATTCAAATTATAACTTTTTTATACGTCATGCTTATGGCTCTTGACCAAGAAGCTCTCAAGAAGGAACTTATCGAAGCATTCCATCTTGAAACGGTACCAGAAGACAAGCAAGAAGAACTTCTTTCTAAATTAGGTGAAGCCTTGCTTAAGCGTATTTTCCTCGAGACTATGGAGAAGATTGGTGATGAAGGCATCAAAGAATATGAAGCCCTTCTTGATCAGGAAGCCGAGCAAGAGCAGATTGAAGCTTTTTTCGAGAGTAAGATTCCGGGGTATAATATTTTTGTTGAAGATACAGTCAAGCAGTTCAAAGAGGAGATGAGGAAGGGAATGGAGGCGTGATAATATGACTTATATAATGATATGGCAGAAGAAATTCTTGATAATGCGGTAGAAATAATCCCCCTAAAGGAAGGGCAGGCAGCTTCGTCTCGTGAGGGCGTCACACCAGTAGAAAAGATTGAATTTCATGAGAATAGCACGGAACAGGCCGGAGAAAAGTATGATGTACTTCTCTCGAAGGTGGCTGCAGTTACTCCGCAGACAGTAGCGTCCGATGACGCTCTTGTTATGCTGGATGCGCGAAGTATCAGTGAAACCATTGATGAAGAGAGTAAGGTTCAGAAATTATTGGATCTTGCGAGTGTTAAGGGGGTGTCTCATGCTGTGAATGTCGCACGTAAGTTGAATGATTTCTATGCGCTTGATCGGATGCATGATGAGTTAGCAGGAAAGTTTTACACGGGTCTCGTGGAGCGCGGGTTGATTGAAAAAGAATAATATAAAAATACATGAGCGGTTTTGATTTTAATCTTGTTTTGGTTCCTCTTACGTGGATAGCGGCGGTTATGGCCCTCGTGAGCGGGGGAATGTTGGTTATTAAGAGTTTTCTCTTGTTTCGTTATCAAGTGAATCAGTCTATGAACATGGACCTTGAAATGATTCAGGTGACGAAAAAGCGTCTTTCAGAAGGAGCACAGCCAGGAGCCGAGGCATGGAAAGAAGAGATTTTCGCTATGGAACAGCTTTTGTCTTCCCTATCTGTTTTAAAACCGAAAGGGAGTTTTCTCCGAGGACTTTTTTTTGATCCACCAACAATCGTTTTTGAAATCGCCAATCCATCATCGAGTGAAGAGATATTTTTCTATCTTTCTGTTCCGAAGCGTTATCGTGAGAGTGTCGAGAAACAGGTGCACGGATTTTTCCCGCATGCTGTTATAGAGAAGGTGGAAGACTATACTATATTTTCTCCCAAAAACTACACAGCGGTATCGATGCTTTCGCTCAAAGCAAGTCATGCTTTACCTCTCAAAACCTATAAGACGCTCACAAATGATCCCCTTAATGGCATTTCTAATGCTTTAAGTAAGCTCGAGACGATAGAAGAAGGCGCAGCTATTCAGGTATTACTGACGTATGCTGGTACGGCGTGGCGGGCACAGGGAAGATCTATCGCCCAGCGGATGCAAGAGGGGAGACGACTGAAGGATGCTCAGTCTTCTTCGACGGTGGTTGGTATGGGTGCCAAAATGGGCAAAGAAATGGCGGGAGCGATGATAGGGGGAGCTAAAAAACCTACTCAGGAAGAAAAGATGGTCACGCTCACCCCGGAAGAACAGGAACTCGTAAAGGCAATCGATGGCAAGGTGAATAAGGGAGCGTTTCGTGCGAATATTCGTTTGCTTTCATCGGCAGGAACACAAGAACGAGCTGAAGAGATTCTGGCGCATATGGAAAATGCTTTTGGGCAATTCGAGAATTCGTCTGTTAATTGTTTTCGCGTGAAGAGACATGGTCCGAACAAACAGGCCGTGTACGATTATATCTTCCGAAATTTTGATGATGAGCATGCGATGATACTTGATGTCGAAGAATTGGCAAGTATTTTTCATTTCCCGATTTCGACGACTGAAACCCCCAAAATTAAATGGCTCAAGGCCGGTGCTGCAGCACCTCCAGTCAATATTCCCCAAGATGGCATATTGCTTGGCTATAATGATTATCGGGGCGCAAAGTCGGAGATACGTATTACCGATAATGATCGTCGTCGGCACATGTATGTTATCGGGCAGACCGGTGTCGGAAAATCGAATTTCTTACAGGAAATGGCCAAGAAAGATGCACAGGCAGGCAAGGGATTCTGCTTTATCGACCCGCATGGCGATGCTATCGAAGACATCCTGACAGCTATACCGAAAGATCGAGCAGAAGATGTGATTATTTTTGATCCCTCAGACATGGGTCGGCCGATTGGTATCAATATGCTTGAATACGATCAGGCGCATCCTGAGCAGAAGACTTTTGTCATCAATGAGATGATTGGTATCTTCGATCAACTCTATGATATGAAAGCGACGGGTGGTCCGATGTTCGAGCAATATATCCGAAATGCGATGCTGCTTATCATGGAACATCCAGAGAGTGGCTCGACACTCATGGAAATCCCGAAAGTGTTGGCTGATGAAGATTTTCGTCGGATGAAACTCGAGCACTGTACCAATCCTATCGTCCGTGATTTCTGGCTCAAGGAGGCTGAAAAGGCTGGCGGAGAGGCATCGCTTGCCAATATGGTTCCCTATATCACTTCTAAGCTGACCACGTTTATATCCAATGATATGATGCGTCCGATCATTGCGCAGCAGAAAAGCACGCTTGATTTCCGTGACATCATGGATAACAAGAAGATTCTCCTTATCAAGCTTTCCAAAGGCAAGATCGGCGAGATTAATGCACGGCTACTCGGCATGGTGATTGTCGGCAAGATTCTCATGGCGGCTCTGTCGAGGGCGGATATTCCCGAGGATAACCGGCAAGATTTTTATCTCTATCTCGATGAGTTCCAGAATGTGACCACGACTTCTATCGCGCAGATTCTTTCGGAAGCACGTAAGTATCATCTCTGTCTCATTTTGGCGCACCAGTTTATCGGCCAACTCAAGGAGGAAATTTCCAAGGCCGTGTTCGGTAATGTCGGATCATTGGCTGCGTTTCGTGTAGGTCCGGAAGATGCGGAGTTCCTCGAAAAGCAGTTTGCCCCGGTGTTTACCGCCAATGATATCGTTAATGTTGATAATTACAATTTCTTTGCTCGTTTACTTATGAATAATGAGCTGACCAAGCCGTTTAATATGAAGACGTATCCTCCGACACACGGCAATCAGGAAGTGGCTAACGCCCTCAAAGAGCTTTCTCGGCTACGTTACGGCCGTGATGCCACGATTGTCAATCGTGAGATCATGGGGAGAATCAAGCTTGCAGAGGGTGCTGTAAGGATATAGCTCAAGAAAATAGATTTCGGGCGGATGCAAATACAAAAAGTGAACATGAGAATGTTCACTTTTTGTATACGAGGAATATTTCTTTTAGAGTGAACCTATTTTGAGAGAGAAAAGAGAATTTGCCGCTGTAAAGAAAATTTCTTTGTTGGTTTCATCGACAGTAAGTGTCGTGGCTTCAGCTATTTTTTCATTGAAATATTGGGCAATCAGATTGCCTTCTTGATTCCACATGACGATGCGTTTGTGTTCTGTATCAAGCGCATACACGTGGATAAGTCCGGGATGAGTATAGAGAGCGGCTACCGAAAGCGGAGCGTCCAAAGATTCAAGATTTTTTACAAAACGCCCCCGGAAGAAGGCTTGAATCGTTGTTTTTTCTGAGGTGAGGAACAAAGTTTCATTGATGGCCATGCGTGAGTTTTCTCCGAATGTAGCGGTATCATGCAGCCAATTGGTCGGAGCTCCGAACCCCCCATCAGCGCGCGGGAAACGATATATTTGGTTTGTGGCACTATCGAGGATATAGAGATAGGTCAGATATGTCCCCATGCTCTGTACTTTCGCCCCAGCAGGAAGATCGAGAGTGTTTTTGACGAATGTCTTACTGATAGGGCTCCAGGCAAAGAGTTCTCCTTGTTCTGTGTACAGGAAAACGAGCCGGAGGTCATCCATAGCAGAAACAAATTTTGGTTTCCCGCTCCCGTTTGGTAAGGCGTATGATGTATCCGCACGGATATCCGTGATGTTGTTTGAGGATATGAGGTACAGGGTATTATCCAAAAAGACAGAGTCAATCGGAGTAGCATCGCTCGTGGCAATAAGAGTCGGATTTACCTCGTAAGCATTTTTTTCGTTTTGAATAGAGTATGCGTCTTGGTTATTACGAGATGTATCCGTAATGACAGTGGTAGAGATTGTTTGCGGCGTGGATGGTCTTGAGATGAGAAAGAGAGAGACGCCGATAAGAATGATGGCAAGAGTGAGGCTTCCTAGGACGATTTTTTTATGAAGAGAAGAAAGGTGTGTATAGAAAGCGGAGCTATTTTCCGTAATCGCACGGAACATTCGTTTGCTCAGTTCCCACCATCGCTCTGCCCATTGTTCTACCCTGTGTGTCTGCCGGATCATGTTATGAAGGATGGCGATTTTTTGAGAAAAGAGGTGTCGGTAGTCTTTGGTTGTGTTGTCTGTGACCAGTGGAGGTAATAGTTCTTCTGGCTTTGTTTGCTCACCTTTCTTATAGAAGGCAGCGAGCTTGGCTTTGATAAAGGGTGGAATATCGTCATCACTCGTGATGGGCGTGTGTGATAGCTTTCCCTCCACGTTTGTGTTATTGGTGTGCTGTGTCACGGGTTGTGACTCGGTGGTATGTACAGGCGGCGCTTGCGGTATCGCAGGAATATCGGTTACTCTTTTTTTGAGTTGAGGCACAATCACTGGGGCGAGGATTTTTTTGTCTTTTAGTAGAGCGGGCGAATTCTGAGTGGGCACGTTACTATTTTTCTTTCGGTTGCGCCATTGTTTACGGAGAGTTCGAAGTGTTTTTCGACTGGCTACGCTTACTTCTGTCGAGATAGTAGCAAGGGCAATCAAGCTTTGTTTTTTGATTTTGCGGAGGTGCTTGCCCTGTGTCATCACCGAAACTTGGAGTGAGTGACCAGCACCCTGTATAAGAGAGCTGAAATGGTCGAGCAGGGGATGACTTGAGGGTTCTTCGGGGATGTCTCCCTGAATGTAAATATGACCTGTTTTTGAATCGATATATTCACTTGTTGGAAGAGTCTCTTTTTGCGATGACAGTGATTGCTCGATAGAACCCTCTTTTTTGTCTGTGACGAAAGCTGCCTGGCTAAAGACATTGGCGATGGTTTTTTGAGAATCTGTGGTGGATTTTTTTTGTTTTTGATTTGTTTGGAGAACAGGGCTGTTCTCAGCTTCTTTCATGTCTATGACGATAGCTCCAGTTATGTCTAGTTCATTGATGAGTGCTGTTTTGAGAAATTGCCCAAAACGCTCGACGTCCATACGGAGTGCGTTTTTTCGGAGATCTTCGAAAGAAAAGAGATGAAAGAGTTCTGGAGCAGAAAGAATCACTTTGTCTCCAGTCATAAGCCGCCCACTAGAGACTTCGATAAATGTCTTAATAGGATGAATGCGGGACTCTTCGGAAGCGAGACCTAAGGCGATATCACTTATGGTATCGTTTCGGAAGAGGATTATTTTCGCTTCGCCAGTAGCGGAGAAGTGAAAATTATTTTTTTCGAAGATACCGAGAGCGCCGTGGAATCTCCCGAGCCATCCGACATTGCCGTGTTTAACGAGTTCGGCAAGTGCGAGATTAATCTTATGAAGAGAGGCTTCGAAGCTCTCGACGGCACCGCGACGAGGATTGCTGAAGTATTCTTTTTTAGCAACAGAAGCGAGGAAGTTTACAATATAAGCCGAATCCTCGCTTTTTTCGTCCACCTCAAAAACACCTACGAGCGTGCCGAGGCTGAACTTGGCGACGTTTTCTCCGCTATAGCTGAAAGTCTTGACGAAGGGCTCAAAGGAACGACCATGAGCAACGAGTATTTCAGTGACGGATTTTTCGAGTTCCGGAAGAAGTGTTATTTTTTCCGGGTGTTTTTTTTCTTGCATACCAGCCAATACGAATCTCTGCCTATACTTTTATAGTATATCATATAAAAGCTCTTAACCAAGAGCTTTTACCGTTTTTTCGGTGTTATGAGACGTAGAGCCCACTTTTTGACTTTTTTGCCCATTCTTCCTATACTTTCATGTAGTGTTTCTTGCGCACCCTTTACCCGATAACTACTGTTCTCATTATGTCGCTCGCACTTTTTGATACGTTGTTTGGATCCAAGGCCCGTGCTCGACTCATTCGATTTTTTATTTTGAACCCAGGAATCGAGTTTACATCTGCTCAGGTTGCTGAGAAAACACTTGTATCGAGGACAGAAGTTTCTCGAGAGCTGATTCGATTAGTGAAAATGAAACTTGTTTTTGAGCGTGTTCGTAAGAATCATAAATATTTTATCGTCAATGAAGATTTTCCATTTTATATGGAGCTGAAGAGTCTCGTATCTAAATTGAATATTCATGCACAATCACAGGTATTTCGAAAACTCAAGATTGTCGGAGAGGTGAAACTCATCCTTATTAGCGGCTTGTTCCTCAATTATCCGAAGAGTAAAGTAGATATGATTCTTGTAGTGAATAATATCAATCGTACCAAGCTTAAACATGCCATCGCTCATCTTGAGGCCGAGGTTGGTAAGGAAATCCGTTTTGTCCTTATGAATAACGAAGAATTGCACTATCGTTTGAATATGCTCGATCGTTTTTTTATTGAATTCTTGGAAGCTCCGCACGAGGAGGTGACCAATAAAGTACCAGAGTTGAAGCGTTTTATTGCAGGACTCAAGAAATAGAAGGGGGCTTTTCTAGTCGTTTTTTAAAAGAAAAAATTCGTATGTCTTTGTGGATACTTTTCCTCGTTGTTATTGGTGTCATCTCGGCTGGCCTTCTCTTGTGGCTGGCTTTTTCTTTGGGTGGGCGGTCTGATACGAGTGAGGCTGAGAAACTTGCGCTTCGAGCTGATTTGGAAAATCTCGACCGTCGTTCTGATGAACGTATGCAGATGATGGCCAACGCACTCAATCAGCAACTCGCGAATTTTCAACATACGCTGGATCGGCGTCTTGACGATAGTAGCAAGCGCCTTGATGAACGTCTCGATGTCACTTCTCGTTCTTATGTCGATGTCCAGAAGAGTCTTGTGGAGATGCGTCAGTCGAGCGAGAAAATACTAGAGGTCGGTAAAGAGGTTGCATCGCTTCAAGAAATTCTCAAAGCCCCAAAGATTCGCGGTGGTTTTGGTGAGCTGATGCTGAAAGATCTCCTCAGTCAGATGCTTCCCAAAGAGAACTTTATTTTACAATACGCTTTTAAAAGCGGGGAGGCAGTCGATGCTTTGATTAAACTCAAAGGCGGGTCAGTTAGTGTCGATTCTAAGTTTCCCTTGGAAAACTTCAAGAAAGTGATGGCGGCTAAAACAGATGATGAGCGGCGCGCAGCGAGGCGCCAGTTCTATTCTGATGTGAAAAAGCATGTCGACGCGATTGCAACCAAATATATCGTTCCGGAAGAAGGCACCCTCGATTTTGCTCTGATGTATATTCCAGCCGAGAACGTCTATTATGAAATTATTATAAAAGATGATGATGAACAGGGCTTGCTGGATTATTTAACAGAGAGGCGTATTATGCCGGTTTCACCTAACTCCTTCTATGCGTATATGCGAACTATTTTGTTTGGATTGCAGGGACTTCAGATCGAAAAACGCGCCAAAGAGATTATGGGGCAATTGGGGAAATTAGCTCGTGTGCACGAGAAATTCGAGCATGAGTTTGACGTTTTGGGTAATCATATAGGAAACGCTCATAAGAAATATGAAGACGCAGAGAAACAGCTGCGCCGTGTGACGGATCAGTTAGAGCATGCGCGGATTGGAGTAGAGCAGAGGGAGGAAACACCACTGCTTACAGCTAATAATGAGAATGCCTCATTACATGAAACAGTATGATACATTCTGCACAGAGTGAGGTGACTCGTTGGGAGAATCGCGTTGCTGAAGTAGAAGAAGGAGTAAGCTTTTTTTCCAATACTATTGTACGTATCCTCATGGGAGGAGCGCTTTTTGTGGGAATCGCAAGTCTTGGTATTGTTGTGTATTTTATTCGACCGAGCGGAACACTCCGTATCCTTCATTACAACGTATATTTTGGAGTGGACTTACTGGGTGCATGGTGGCAGATATACATTTTTCCTCTTTTTAGTTTACTTTTTTTTATTGGGCACCTTGTTTTGGCTCGATATTTCTATCAAAGAGCTGAACGTATTGCAGCATATCTTTTGTTGCTAGCGTCGGTATTAATCGGATTTGGTGTATTGATTACGAGTGCGAGTATAGCATTTATCAATTATTGAAACATGTTTCGTAGGAGAACCTCGACTGAGTATTGGGAATGATGCTGAAAACGAGGATAATAACTGATATAATATGCTCATTTAATCTTTAGCAACATTTCGGAAGAAAAGTTGTCGAAGTTTTACTACCAGATATGAGATTGGAGCTATTTTTTCCGCCATTCTTGACTGCGTTTGCTTTTTCTGCGGGGATTATTCTTCTTATTCTCCTTGTCCCTATTTTCCGCCGGCACATTTGGCGATCCGGTTATCGACACAAAGGAAAGGAATTTGTTTCTCGTCTTGGGGGACTGGCAATGCTTATTGCTTTTCTTATGACGTTTTTTCTGGATCCGCATTTGGTAATGACGAGGGAGCTTGTGGGACTTTTTGCTGGGGCTATACTTATACTTTTTTTTGGTCTTTGGGATGATGTATCTGAATTAAATTGGAAAGTACAAGTATTTTTTCAAGTAGCACTTACGGTTATCGTCTTTATTTTTGGAATGCGTATTACCTCTTTTCCTAACCCCTTGGGTGGAGCATGGTTTTTTCCGATAGATAATTTTGTCATCATAGGATTTGCTCTCCTTTTTGTTTGGATGTTTTTTGTGATGAACGCAATGAATTGGCTCGATGGACTTGATGGGCTTTCGGGGGGTACCGCCTGTATTACCTTCCTTACTATTTTTTTCTTGAGCCTGAAACCAGAGGTGAACCAACCGCCAATAGCTATTCTTGCCAGTATTGGCATGGGAGCGACACTAGGCTTCCTTTTTTTTAATGTCTATCCAGCACGTATTGTTGCCGGGACAGTCGGATCTATGTTCCTTGGTTTTTTGATTGCTACGCTGGCTATTATCGCAGGAACAAAAATTGCTACAGCGCTTCTTGTTTTGGCTCTTCCTATTGCCGATGCTGTTTGGGTTATTATGATGCGACTCCGTGCGCGGCGCTCTATTTTTGAGGCGGATAAGAGACATCTGCATTATAAGCTGATGGAACTTGGATGGTCAGAGCGTCGTATTTCGTGGACGTTTTTTTTCGCAACAGCCTGTATCGCGCTTATCGCTCTTTCTACGGAGGCTTTGGGTAAATTCGTAGCCATTCTCATTGTTCTAGGAATCGTTTTCTTATTTTTGTTTTTTGTGGAACGTAAAACAGAACAGAAACAGCGAGAGCAAGGGGCATGATCTTAGAAAGAAAAGAAATATATATGCAAAAGAAAATATTGTTGACAATAACGAGTGTGCTTTGTCTGTTTTTCTTTGTAGTATTGGGAAATAATTTTTTTACGGAATCAGAGAGAGTGCGTATTGGAGATGAGGAATATATACTTGAAAGAGCTGAAACGAATGAAGAGAGAATGAAAGGGCTAGGAGAAAGAGATGCTCTTTGTCCATCTTGCGGAATGGTATTTATTTTTGACCATCCAGATCGGTATACGTTTTGGATGAAGGGTATGCGTTTTCCTATTGATATTATTTGGTTGTTGGGCGATGAAATAGTGCATATTGAACATCGCGTATCAGAGAATGACCAACATCTCTACATACCCGAACAGAAAAGCGACCGTGTTATCGAGCTCAACGCAGGAGAAGCAGAGATGCTCCGTAGTGGAGACCATGTGGATTTCTTGAAGTAGAGCTTTAGATAAAACAAAAACCCCCGATTTCGGGGATTTTGTTTTTGTTTGATTGAAGTCATCGAAAGCGAAACTACTTGCGCTTTGCGGTCTTCTTTACTGCCTTTTTTACAGTCTTCTTTACTGCCTTCTTAGCTGTCTTCTTTACTGCCTTTTTTACAGTCTTCTTTACAGCCTTTTTTACTGCCTTCTTCGCTACTTTTTTCTTGGCGGCCATAATATTCACCTCCTTTCGTACCACTTCCCATTTCTTAGAGCGCATACGTTCATGCGAGAGAGAAAACAAGAAGAGGAATTATTTTTTTGTTTGACACGACACAATATTTTTTTGTGCGTGGTACAGAATTTTTTTCTATACATTTATATTATACACTGTTTTTATAAAATGCAAAGAGAAAATAAATATGTGTCAACGCTGTTCTGTGTCTTGCATAATTTTTAATGTAAAAAATCTCATAAGAGAGATACTACTTTGTACATTATTACGAAACATTGTCGGCTAACAGAGACGGAAACGAGTACAATAAAAATAAACGTTCGTATCGGAGCGAGTAACTATATATATTCGGGTACGTATTTATTTTCTTAGTGTATACATTATTTATATTCAATGTGATGGACGCATAAAAAGAAAAAATAATTCGTTTTCATAGGGCATGCGAATACAAACATTCTTTATGGGTAGAGATGAATAATGTAATTTTTGAGCCCAGGTCTTGCTTTGGGGCGGATACTTATTATTTCTTTTGCATGAGTCCCGAGGTAATTATCGCTAAATACTCATCAAAGAGGCGATTTTTGTCTCATATTACGCAAATAATAGCTATATTTGTCTAGTTGACAGGCATTTTTATGGGACGTACTATGAAGAGAGGAAAAGGGGTCGATAGGGCTTTTTAAAGGCTGAAAAAGTCTTTTTATGAGCCACGGGCTTCAACGCAAGCGTACTTTGAAATTATCTTTATAAGTCTAGAAAGAGAGGTGAATATTCATGGAACAACAAGATCCAATGTTTGAAGATGTTTCTGATAATCAGGCGAAAGCATGGATTCAGGAAAACCTCCGCATTATTGTAAGCGTGTTCATTGTTGCTGCTATCGCATTTGGGATTTATTCGTACTCTCAACGCACGCAGAATATGTCTGACGAAGAGGCAAGTGCATTGCTCCAGACTACAGGAGATGAACAGGACGCAGTAGAGCAGAACACATCTCAAGATACTGTAAAATCTGATGTAAAGGCCGGCGTTGTCGTTACCCCAGAACTGAGTAAAGAAACAGAAACTTCATTTATCGAGCAGGCAGAACCTGGAAACGGATCCACCCATTTGGCCCGTCGTGCGCTCGCTCATTATCTCGAGAAAAATGCTGATTCGTCTCTTTCGGCCGAACAGAAAGTATATATCGAGGATTACCTCCGCAAAAATGTTAGCTATAGCGGAACCGTAACCACGAAGACATCGATTGAGTTCTCGAAGACTTTGATCAATCAGGGGATTGAGAAGTCGAAAACTCTGAATGACCGTCAGTTGCAGAATTTGAAGAAGTATTCAGCACGTGTGAGTGCTTACCGCTAGATAGAAATGTCAGCGATTCCGTTCTTTCTTTTTGAAATATAACCAAAACCCCGCAACGGCGGGGTTTTGTGTTTTTCTCTATTTGTTTATGGTTTTTTAAATGGTAAGCGCTTGCATATCTAGGATTCTTGCCCTCTCAATCTTTAAGATTGATCTTCCCTTATTACCAAAGGGATCCCGACCCATCAAAGCAATTTTTCAGCTCTGCTCCAGACTCACCGAGGCTTTCGATTATCGAAAAAAATCACCTCACTCTACGGCGGGACACAGCTCTTTTTTCGAATCGAAAGCCTCGTCTCAAACAAGTGGAGCACCCACTGAAAAACTCTTTGAGGGTCAGATCCTGTGATACAACAAAGTTTGCACTATGAGGGGGGGGATTTCCCTCGGTATTTCTTTTTTTCTTCGTTTAGCAGAAATCGGTAACATTTGTGATGAGTGATTCGGTAACGGTCGAGCGTGATAGGATGGTTTCGACTAGACAGCTCCCCGTTCGAAAGAACGAGTCAGAAATGTTCGAGGACTGGTACGGGAAGAAAAAAGAAATACTGAGGAGAAATTTAATGAACAATAAGAAAAAAATCTCAAGATGAGAGGTTTCTAAGAAGCGCAAACGAAGAGTAGAAGAAAAAAGAGGATTCTCTGAAGTTTACATCCGTATTTTCACGACACGATCACGGCCGGAAAGATCTTGATGAATAGAAACCTGTGCCGCGGGAAAGTTTTTTGTCAGATGGGTTTGGATAAGTGGAGTTTGCTCTGGACTGATTTCGAGAAAGAGCGTCATGGGTGTTCGAATGGAGCTTGTTTGCTCGAGGAGACGATAGTAGTGATTGAGACCCGCCTGGGCGCTTACGAGGGCGTCATGCGGCTCAAAACACTTCACATCATCATCGGCTGCCAGATAGACCTCTTCGGAGAGGTAGGGGAGGTTGGCGGCGATGATGATGTCGTCAGCCGTTTCGAAGACGTTTTTATCTATAGGTTCGAGCAAGTTGCCTGCGTGGAATTCGATAGCGCTCGTGACATCGTGACGCTTGGCGTTTTCTTGGGCGATATCTAGGGCCTCTTCGGAGATATCCGTCGCATGGTACGTGGTACGTGATGTCTCATGCACTTTTTGTATTTCTTTCGCGAGCGTGATGATGATATTCCCGCTGCCGGTTCCGACGTCTATGATGACAATCTTTTTTGAAATTTGAAATTTGAAATTTCATCGAGCACTCGCTCGATGATGTGTTCAGTTTCGGGACGAGGGATGAGCGTGTCTTTTGTCACGATGAAGTCGCGGCCATAGAATTCTTTGTGCCCGGTGATATGAGCTACAGGTTCATGTTTCAGACGGCGAGTGAAGTACGTTTCTACTGTAGTGATTATCATTTCATCAAGCTCGTATTCCGGATGTGCGAGGAGAAAAGTTTTGTCTTTGTCAGTCGCATAGGCAAGGAGAACAAAAAAATCCTCTGGAGCAATCCGGCAGCTGCCGGATCGTAGGAATATATTTTGAAGTCCCTGAATAGTCATAGATTACTCACCTTGTCTTTCGAGCTTGAGGCGGATGTCTTCTTGTTCCAGAGCCGTGAGAATAGGCTCGAGTCCGCCGGCGAGGATGGTGGGTATGCCACTGAAAGACGCTTTGATGCGGTGATCGGTGATGCGGTCTTGGGGGAAGTTGTAGGTGCGGATCTTTTCGCTTCGGTCACCAGTACCCACTTGGCTTTTGCGTGCATCCCCGAGTTCTTTGGCTTGGCGTTCTTCTTCGGCTTGATAGAGGCGTGAACGGAGCACCTTCATAGCTTTTTCTTTGTTCTTGATCTGAGATTTTTCATCCTGACACGAAACGACGAGACCGCTGGGCATATGTGTGATACGCACAGCACTATACGTCGTGTTGACCGATTGTCCACCAGGACCAGATGAGCAGAAGGTGTCGATGCGTAGATCGCTCAGATTGATAGTGATTTCGACGTCTTCCACTTGTGGGAGGACTACGACGGTTGCAGTGGATGTATGGATGCGACCAGCCTTCTCTGTTTCAGGGACGCGCTGGACACGATGAACCCCAGATTCATATTTCATTTTCTGATAGACAGACACAGGGCTGCCTGTGCGGTTGACTTCAAAGACGGCTTCTTTGAATCCTCCTACTTCTGTCTGATTGGAATGCATCATTGAAATATGCCAGCCCTGTTTTTCGGCGTAGTGGGAATACATGCGGAAAAGTTCTGCCGCGAAGAGCGATGATTCATCGCCGCCAGCGCCGCCACGGATCTCCATGATGATATCTTTATCGTCATTCTTGTCTTTGGGGAGGAGGAGTTTTTTGAGTTCTTCTTCGAGGGCTGTTTTTTCCGAAGCAAGGGCCATGTTTTCTTCCATGGCGAGCTCTTTGAGTTCGACATCGGTTTCTCCTTGGGTTAGTTCGGCATTGTTTCGCATGGATTTTTCGATAGCACGAAAACGACCGATACGTTCTATGACGATATCGAGTTCAGTCTTGCGTCTGCCGAGAGCGGCCATTTTTTTCAGGTCGCTCGCGACATCGGGGCTATTGAGCGCGGTCATAATTTCCGCATGTTCGCGCTCTATTTCTTCGAGTAGGTGATTCATAAATATGTGAGACTATAAACTTTCATTTTAAGTGGCTGTATTTCCTCTTGTATTTATTTTTTCTTCGCTAGGTAGACGGCGGTAACATGCGTGATGAGCGTGTCGGTAACAGTCGAGCGTGCATAGGATGGTTTCGACTAGACAGCTCCCTGTTCGACGAAGCGAGTCAGGCATGTTCGAAGGCTGCCCCGGGAAGAAAAAATAAATACAAGAGGAAATAAAAAAAGAATATTGTGATGGAGGAAATTCTTGTAAAAAAATCCCAACCGAGAAGGAGGGGATTTTACGCTTTCTTGTAGTGTGGTGATTCTGAGTACGGAAAAGAAAGCGCCGAGCAGTCGCTAAGCCTCTTTCTTCACCTCAGCTTCCTTTTTCGGAGCATCTTTGGCTGTCACCTTGATAGCTTTCTTGCGAGCTACACGGGTAGCCTCGGATTTCTCAGCTAGCTTCTTGAAACGATCGACGCGCCCCGTGGTATCGATGAGCTTCTTCTTGCCGGTGTAGAGTGGATGACACTGCGAACAGATTTCTGTGTGCATAGTTTCTACGGTTGAACCCGTTTCGAATATGGCTCCGCAGACGCACGTAATGGTCGCTTTGGTGAAAAATTTTGGGTGTATACCTTTTTTCATAGTTCCTGTGCAGCTAGATAAGTATCTTAATACCCAAAGAGTCTAACACAAGCCTCAGAAATTGACAAGTCCCAAATTTTTGGTATACTAGGTTCTGTATTTTCCTCGTCATGAGTCTCCGCCAGCTGGCGGACGTGAGACGCGGTAGATCAGTCATACTTTTCCGATGAAGTCCGTTCCTGGCCTGCATGAGCAAGGCTTTCAGGACTTCTCTAACAGGAGGGGTAGGTGGGTTTAATCCAAGTAAGGAAGTATAACTATGACAGAGGCCACAAAAGCCACTACGGAAGCAGTAGCACCGGAAAAAGCTACCGAGGAATCGAGCGATAATTATTTCGCTACGCTGGATTTTAATAAACTGGATGCTAGCCTGGAAGGTCTTCTCAAGGCAGGCGTACACTTCGGTCATCTGAAGTCTCGCCGTCATCCCAAGATGGATGAATATATCTATACAACTCGTAAGAATATCAACATCATCAATCTTCAGAAGACAGCAGAGAAACTCAGTGCCGCTGAGAAGTTTCTTACGGAAGTTATCAAAAGTGGTAAGCCGATTCTTTTTGTGGGTATGAAGCAGCAGACTCACGCGACGGTGAAATCGCTCGCGGAGCGTTTGGGACAGCACTATGTCATCGATCGCTGGCTCGGCGGAACGTTGACGAACTTTAGTTGTATCCGTGGACGCGCTCGCTATTTGGTGGAAGCGGAAGCAAAGTTCGCAGCTGGAGAATTCAAGAAGTATACCAAATTTGAACAGGGGAAGAAGATGGAAGAAGTCGAGCGTCTCGAGAAGAAAGTCGGTGGCATCAAAGGCATGGAAGGATTGCCGGGGGCTATCATCATTGCTGATACCAAAGAAGCTGATCTGGTAGTGTATGAATCACGCAAGATGAAGGTACCGATTGTCGGTATCGTGGACACCAATACAGATCCGAGCAATGTAGATTTCCCCATTCCAGGCAATGATGATGCTCTTTCCTCTTTGCGACTCCTCTTGGGTTCTCTCGGCAAAGCGGTTCTCGCCGCCAAAGAAGCCACCAAAGAGGTACCAAAAGATGTAAAAACTACTTCGGTCTAGTCTTTGTGTCTATCATGGAGGCTTACCAAAGGAGTGTATGGGGTTTAAAAACTAATATGCCAAAATTATGGGTCAAATGGAACAAATTAAAGCTCTACGCGAAAAGACCGGAGCTGGCATCGTAGATGTGAAAAAAGCTTTTGACGAAGCAGGTGGCGATGAAGTCAAGGCGATCGAGATTCTCCGTAAGCGCGGACAGGACAAGGCCATGAAAAAAGGTGATCGCGAAACGCATGAAGGAGTGATTGTCTCTTATATTCATTCCAACAAGCGTGTCGGGGCGCTCGTGAAATTGTATTGCGAAACTGACTTCGTGGCTCGTAATGAGGAATTTCAGGAGTTGGCTCGGGATATAGCGATGCATGTTGTTGCTTCTTACCCACTTTATTTGAGGCCAGAGGATGTCCCAGCTGATGTAGTAGCAAAGGAAAAAGAAATCTGGCGTGCGCAGTTAGCAGAGGAGGGCAAGCCGGCTGATTTGATGGAAAAGATCATGTTAGGAAAAGAACAGAAATTTCGAAGCGACGTAGCGCTTGTAGCTCAGCCATTTGTGAAGGATCCATCAAAGACTATCGCTGATTTACTCACCGAAAAGATTCATAAAATTGGAGAGAATATTCAGATCGGTAGCTTTGTTCGTTACGAGATGTAGGTAGTTTCTGAGAGGTGGTTTAATTGGAAAAAATTCAGTCTCATGTGGTATTTGGTTCTCCCACCTATTATTGTTGTTCTTAGTCTGATTTTTTTGTTATGGTATCTTTCGAACAAAGGGGCTGACCCATCTGTCGTTGAAAAAATGTCTCATTTGGAAGTGGCCCCAGCCGTCTCTTTTTCACGGACTAAGGAATTTTTCCTTCGAATTTTGGAAAAACTAGCTCAGCGTTCTAAGGTGAAATCGCTCCGGATGCATAATGCATTGAATGATTGGACACAGTCAATCAAAGAACGTCGTCGTCAGGTACGGGAAAATGTTGCTCTGCAACAATCAGAAAGAGGTGAAGAATCAGGCGGAGAGAGAGTTGGTTTTTTTGCTCGCTTCAAACAAGATAAGAGGGGCCTGGACCAAGAGCCTCTTGTTGTTGATGAAGTTACTCAATATCAAGAACCACCTGTCGAGACATTGGTGCCAGATGATATTGTGGATACGCCAATTTTTCGCCAGAAAAAGACACATATACCAGAAAAACCAGCTGGTGAAATTTTTCCGAAGAGAGCTCATCGGATTCAAATAGAGCGGCCTATGGTGAGCGAGACAGCTGCTCATCCGGAAGAAAAGAAAAAGAGAATCTCTCCGGACACTGCTCGAGAGGAGATGCTTATTGCCAGAATTGCTCTTAATCCCAAGGATTTTACGGCGTATGAGACACTGGGCGATTACTATTTTGAGCGAGAAAACATCAAGGATGCCAAAGAATGTTATCGCCAGGTATTGAAATTGTCTCCGGTACAAAGGATGGTAAAGATAAAGATTCGTCGTTTGGAGAAATTTTTATCCGAACAGAAGTAAGTATTGGGGGTTGAAAGTTGAGTGCGGATTAGATATGATGAGAAAGTATCTTTTCTGTTGCCACCCTAGCTCAGTTGGTAGAGCAACGGTTTTGTAAACCGTGGGTCGTCGGTTCGAGCCCGACGGGTGGCTCATAAGAAAGAATAGAATATGGGTAGGTGGTGGAGTGGTCTATCACAACAGACTGTAAATCTGTCGCCTTCGGGCTTCGGGGGTTCGAAT
>CAYVHS010000008.1:0-17508 GCA_964451495.1 uncultured Bdellovibrionales bacterium
AAGGGTTTTGCATTGATGACATTTGTGTGGAAAAAGATACTCAATAGCATTTTCAAAGTCAATTTTTGGTTGACCGGGAATATATTTAAATAGATCCTTTCCTGAAAGAACTTTTCCCAATAGTTCTATGGCTATCATTTCAAGTGCAAAAGCTTGGTAAGTGTATATTCTACCAGTATCTCCGTTAACGTCAGCCACATTTTCAATCTCGGCAATATCCTTAGTTTGGTTTACTAAGATGTCCAAAATAAATTCTTTAATTGTACTAGAGCGAGCCATGATCAGTGTTATTATGATGTGGCTCTCAAAAGAGGATCTAGCATTTTTTTTCTAACTCATCCGGTAAATTTGTAGAATTTTCAATTTGGGATACAATTTGTTTTGCTAAATCTGCTTTTTTATAACTTATATCTCTAATTTTTACATCGTCGCCATCTATTTTTAATTCTGCATCTATGACATCTTCTCCTACACTAAAAACTCTTGATAATATACTTTTTGGATAAACATATTCAATTCCATTTTTGTTCCAAACTATGAGATTTTCTTTCTTGACTCCCATGTCCTCTAATGCTTTGCTTAAGCCTCGAGGATGAACAGAATCTACAATAATAAAGAGTCTACTGCCGTAAGGACTTTTTTGAAGATCACCACCAAGCATTTCTTTAATTGAGTGTACTTTTTTCTTCACATCTCCCAATCCTGAAACTACGGTGATACGCTTTTCTGGAAAACGAAGCTCCACTAATCGTTTTAAGTAATCATAATCACTAGGACCTTCTGTAACTAATATAGCTGATGGTAACGATATTTTTTCCAGAGAATTACCAAGTAAATTAAATTGAAGACGATGAAGCTCACCGATTGTTTCTGTTTGTGTTATGGTAACGACATCGTTTTCTTTAGAAACAACGAAATTATTTTTTGGTTCACGCCTATCAAGAAAAAGATGCGAATGTGTTGCTAGATAAACATTTGAAAGATGAGGAAACATCAAAGCACGTTTTTCTTGATCCTGTAAGAAGCTTGCGAATGCTTCTTGAACTTTAGGACTAAGCCCAATTTCTGGCTCATCTATTAAAATGGCATTAAATCGCGTATCTAAACATATACCAATTAATGTCATTAGTAATCTTGTGCCAGTGCTACCTAAGCCTAAGCTTTGGCCGTCCATGTCTATATATCGCATGCTCAATTCATTTTCTGGGTCGACCTTTTGCAGACTAAACTCTGAGCCAATAAGTTCACTACAAACTGAAAATAATTTAACTCGATCTTTGTCTGATAGATTCGCTATAACCCTTCCTAGATCAAGGAAATTTTGTTCGTGGTTAATTTCTGGTTGAAGATAACTATTTTGAAATTGATTCTCTAAACTTTGAATTTCATTCGGGTCACGAGTTTGCGTAGAAATCTGATGAATATGATAAAAACGAGAGGGTCCCACTAAATATGCAGTTCGACCAAGTTGTTGCTTTAGAGCTTTTAATACTGCGGACTTCCCAGAATTATTACCGCCACTTAAAACGGTTAAGTTAAGTGCTGTTCTCTGGCCACTAAAGGTGGGGATATCAGGTTGAAAAATTAATCCAGTACTCATAGTTTGAATTTATAGATTTTTGAGTTATAATTCACCTTAATAACTGAATTATAAGCCTAAACCATGGTTTTTACTATGGCATGGTCTCAAATCCTAAGCAATAAAAACGGTCTCACGACCGGTACTTATTGCTTAGGTCAGTAGTCGAAAGGCTATTTGACGACGCGAAATAATTGTCGTCCTCGTGGGACTTTTTTTATATCTAAAAATATGTTTCCAAAATCTTTACTTCTTTTCTTGCTTTTACCAGTTTTTATAATTTTACTAAAAATAGCTATTACTTTTTTTGAAAAAAGAAAGAATCAAGACGTTTTATATATCAAAAAAGATTCCGTACTCACGGAGTCAGAAAGAGATTTTTTTATTGTCTTAAAGAAAATTATTGGCGATGATTTTCTTATACTTTCGCAAGTGAGTCTTTTGGAAATACTCGCCATTCCGAAAGGATTAAATAGAAACCAACACTATTCTGCTAAAAATAAAATCCAAGCGAAACATATAGATTTTTTACTTTGTGAAAAAGAAAGTACCCGACCATTGTTAGTTATTGAGCTTGATGGCTCATCACATGAAAAACCAAATAGAATACAACGAGATGATTTTCTCAAGGATGCACTCGCTAGTGCTGGACTCCCCTTTCTCCAGGTGCAAAGATCTTCACGCTATGATGAAATGGAATTGAGCAACCGAATTCACGATCTCCTTATCAACAATAACCAGGCTCCACAGTAGCTTGTTAAGTGATTCTTCTGTATAAAACTAAATGCTTTTGATACTCAGAAACCGACCTCTTTTCAATGGTCGGTTTTTTTGAAACAAAAACGCCTGTAGAAAGGCGTTACTAATAAGTTATTACGAAACCTCTGGGACGGAAGTTGGAAATTTTATTTCGAATTTTGACGCTTAATAAATGAAAGCATATGACATATTGGTTTTCCACTTTTAGATGCTGATTTATTCATAATAGGTTTTTCTACGACTAGTTCAAAACCGGCTACGTTTGCTGATTCTCGAACTGATTCAACTGGTCTCAGAATATCAAAAATAGTACTGGTGACACCACCACCGAGGTTCCGTTCTATCTTTACTTCTATGGCTCCATCAGCTAATTGACGGACGATTTCAGCCATAACAATATGTTTTCCTTGACCGGTCTCAGAAGAGAGTTCATCGTCTTTATCTCCCATAACAAGAATAAGTTTTCCGTTATCCGCAAGAAGTTGACTAATTTCTTGAAAAGCAACTTGCAGGTCTTCGATGTGTTCAATGACCATCACCGCAAAAGCCGTGTCGAACTTTTCTTTCGTTGTTTCTGAAAACTTTTTGAGCGTAGATAGATGTGAAGTTGCCCATGGATATTTTTCTGTACTTGTTTTTATATTTGCTTCTGATGGATCGATACCTTGAATATCGCTAGCCCCTTTCTCTTTGAGCCAGTTAAAAAGATGACCTGTTCCTGATCCTATATCTAGTATTTTTTTATCTTTTATCGCATCAATTTCGACAAACGAATCCAAAGACTCTCGCAAGTATTTGCGAGAAGGTGAATCTTCCGCTCCACGCAAGTGCCACTGCGTCTCAGGAAGATCATATTGTTTCGGATCTGTTGCCTTTGGAAATTCTCCTATATTCATAATTTTATTTGTTGAGGCTATGGGACGAAGTTGGAACGTACTTATGCGGAAATAAATCAGATACCGGTCGGGAGAGTATTGCTTTCTTTTGAAAACCGTCCTTCTAAAAAATTATTGGTTTCCGTAATAGCTTTTTCTATCTCCTCTTTTTCTTTATCATTCAGCCCATCTGGCAATGGATCAGATATGGCTTGCTTTATATTTTTTCGCGCTTCTTCGAATTTTTTTCCGAATCTTCTTTCAACAGATACCATATGGCGAATAAACCAAGCAACAACGCGGTAGAATGCAACGCTCCCGTTACGCATAAACAAATCCGTATCGACTAAATATATTTTTGGCTGCTCATCGTATATTGTTGTCCCATAGACATATTGGGAAGCGCCATTGATATCCGCAAGATATGCTTCGCCATCAGGCAGTTTGGCAAGTTTGTCTAGATAATACTGAGAGAGCGAAGTATAAAGTTTTTCAGACTGAGCCACTACCTCTGGATCAGTATCAACCTCGACCAAATTTTTACCGGATATTTTTTCCGTGATTCCGTAGATAACATCTCTTCCCTGCTCATCTTTTCCTGCTACGTATTCGACGGGTGTAGGGATGCCATATTTTGTTTCAAGCTCCGCATAAAGTTTTTTACCAAGACTTGCAAGCGCGATCGGATCAATTTGGTTATGATATCTTTTTTCTAGACTATCAAAACTTACAACTCTGATTATTTTATCAGAGTTATTTTCAAAAAGTTTTCCACGGCCCTTGTGTACTTCTGAAATAGTACTCTCAACCAAGCCCCCTTTAAATGGAACCCGATTCTTTGGATTTTGAGGAAAAGCTTCCATGAACAGTATATAGTATTTACATGTATTTGCTTCATCTCAATATATCAAAAAACCCTGCTTAAATAAAGCAGGGTTTCAATATTTCATTAGCTGGGGTGCTAGGATTCGAACCTAGGATCATGGGACCAGAACCCAGTGCCTTACCACTTGGCCACACCCCAATTATTATAAATTCTCAAGAATTTTTCTTAACACTTTTCTTCCCGAGGCTGTTTTAAAATATTTCTCTCTCCTCCTGGCTTCATCTAAGCTATCAACTTCTTCATAATACATCAACTGTAATGGCCTACGATTCTTTGTGGCACTACACTGCCCAGTCTCATGTTCATACAGTCTTCTTTCAAGGTTATCAGTAGAACCCGTGTAGGTTTTTTGATCCTTTAAACTAAAAAGAACGTAGACTCTGTTTTTGCTCATAAAACCCATTGCCTTACCCGCCTCGCGTCGATGAGCGACTGCGAGTCGAGGCGGGCCACTTGGCCACACCCCAATGACATTGGAAAACCAACAAAAACTAGCCAACAAAGCGACTAGTCCCGCTAGTCTATCAGAAAAGAAAAATTTCATCAAGAGTGCGGAAGGAGTCGCTTGGAAGCATGCAAAACTGCGTTCCTAGCCCTTGAGATAGCGACGGATAGCAATAGCACTCGAAAGCACCCCGAGCGACGTACCGAGCAGTACGAGGCCTCCTAGGACCATCCAGAAGTAACTCAGATAGAGACCCATAAAATTGCCTTGCGGCACGGCTCCCTGTGTGAGCGGCGAGATATAATAAGCAACTATGAAGAGGAGAAGTATGGTGATGAGGGCAGCTGCGAGTCCATAGAGAACGCCTTCGAAGACGAATGGCATGCGCACATAGGTATTGGATGCGCCGACGAGACGCATGATTTCGAATTCTTGCCGATGTGAGTAGATAGTGATTCGGATGGTATTGAACGTGATGAGGATAGCGATGAAAATGAACATCGACCCGAGGATGATACCTCCTCTTTCGGTTGCGCCACCAATGGCCTCGAGGCGGTCGAAAATCTTCCTATTTTTCGCGTAATTGATGCGACTGATGCTGCTCTGAAAATTGGAGCTCTGTATCTGATTGACGATGAGTTCATAATCCTCGGGCTGGACCGCTTTGATGACGAGGGACGCGAGGAGTGGGTTTTCTCCGATTTCATCGATAGCCTGCTTGATGACTGGGTCATCACCACTCTCCCCCAGAAAATCATCCAGAGCCTGCTGGCGTGAGATATATTCCACCGAAGCGATTTCCTTTTTGTATTTGGCAAGTTCGTCTCTGATTTCGAGAATCTGTGTTTCGGTGATATCAGGATTGAAAGAGACATTGATGCTCACTTTTTCGCGCATATTCTGCAGGATGAAATGCGTGGTCGTACCGAGCAGCGCCGAGAGACTCACGATGAAAAGCGAGAGTGTCAGGATACTGACCGTTGCAAATGACAGCCAGCCGTTACGACGGAAGTTTTGTCGACCCTCCTTGAAGGTGCGCCAGAGTTTGAGCATGTTCATAACCTATTGTTAGCTTAATATATATTTTCCCTTGCTCTCGTCGCGGACGATACGTCCGCCTTCGATAGCGATGACGCGCTTGCCGATTTTATCGACGATGCCTTTATTGTGGGTCGCGAGGAGTACGGTCGTGCCGAAAGAATTGATTTCGAGGAGAAGCTGGATGATTTCGTTTGTCGAAACAGGATCGAGGTTGCCGGTCGGTTCGTCGGCGATGATGACTTTGGGGCGATGGATGAGCGCCCGAGCCAGTGAGACACGCTGCTGTTCCCCACCTGAGAGCTGTCTCGGGAAATTATGCATCTTGTTGCCGAGTCCGACGATTTCCAATATTTCTGGTACCTCGAAATTGATTTCTTCGGTGCTTTTCCCATCAACTTCGAGAGCATAGGCCACATTTTCAAAGGCGGTACGCTCTGGAAGTAATTTGAAATCCTGAAAAACTGTACCGATATTGCGACGATAGAATGGCAGATGCTTGCGCTTGATCTGACTGATAGGTCGTTCGTTGAAATAGACTTCGCCCTCGCTCGGCACTTCTTCTGCATAGATGAGCTTGAGAAGGGTCGACTTGCCCGCGCCACTGGTCCCCACGATAGAGAGGAACTCCCCGGGCCGTACAGAGAGATTTATCTCCTTGAGCACCGTAGTGTCCGGAGGGAACACCTTGGAGACATTATCGAAACGGATGATTGATTGGATATCGGGCATATTTTTTTAAAAATTTTTGTATTTTGTAAATGTTATAGATACGTGCTCAAATTATCTCGAATGCAGATAACGTAGCTCACTTTCGATAAACATGTCGAGATCGCCATCGAGTACTCCTTCAGTATTGCTCGTTTCTGTATCCGTCCGATGATCTTTGACCATAGTATAGGGATGGAGGACATAGGAGCGGATCTGATTCCCCCACTCGGCACTTTTGAATTCACCTCGGAGTTTGCGCTTTTCTTCTTCCTGTTCTTCGATGCGTCTCGCGACGAGCTTGGAACGGAGCACCTTCATGACCTCTTCGCGATTTTGAGTCTGAGAACGCTCACTCTGTGATGATACCACGATACCGGTTGGAAGGTGAGTGACGCGGACAGCACTTTCGGTTTTGTTCACGTGTTGGCCCCCTGCTCCTGATGCTCGATAGGTGTCGATACGTAGGTCATCCGTCTTTATTTCGATAGTCTTGTCATCTGCGATAGCAGGCAATATCTCGGCCGATGCAAACGATGTCTGACGGAGACTGTTGGCATTAAACGGCGAAAGTCTAACGAGCCTATGAATGCCTGCTTCACCGCGCAGGTAACCATAAGCATAAGTCCCGGATATTTCGATTGTCGCACTTTTGATGCCAGATTCACCGCGTGATTCATCGATCATGTACGTCTTCCATCCGCGCTTTTCGGCATAACGGAGATACATGCGTAGTAGCATACCCGCCCAATCCTGGGCATCGTCACCGCCTGCACCGCTCCTTATGGTCAATATGACACCCAAAGCATCGTATTCTCCGCCGAGAAGCGTCTGAAATTCCCATTCAGCAATAGACTTCTCGATGGCCAGGTATTCTTTCTCTAGCTCGGCTGCATCGGCCGGCTCCACATCTTCGATCGCAGCAAAGCCTTCGAGGTCCGAGAGTGTCTGCCCGAGTTGCTCGAAAGAAGCCCGTTCATTTTGAAGAAATTCCAATTCCTTCATGATACGGCCAGCTTTTTGTGGGTCATTCCAGAAACCAGATTGCTCACTTTCTCTACGGAGTTCGTGCACCCTGGCTTCTTTTTTGGCCCAGTCAAAGATAGTCCTGCAATTGCAGGAGTTTTTGTCGAAGAACAGCTGTTTTTTCTTTCATCGCTTCCATATGCGGAAGTATATCATAAATTCCCCCCTCAAAAAAGAGAGTGAGCGAGACTTGAAAAAAATTGCTATCTGGCCTACAATAGGAAAAGTATTGAAAAATGCCACCTTAGCTCAGTCGGTAGAGCGACGCACTCGTAACGCGTAGGTCTCCAGTTCGATTCTGGAAGGTGGCTCAAAAAGATACCTATCATTTTGCCAGTTCTTGATCGATCACTTGCTTGAGATCATCGGCAGTCACGGCACCACTCATAAAAGTGCCGTTTATAAATGTACCCGGGGTTCCCGTGACAGAAAATTCCGTGGCTTCATCCTTGTTGGCATTTATTCTGTCTTGATATTTCTTACTATCGAGGCACTTCGCAAAGGCACGCCCATCCAAGCGCAGATACCACGCGTAATCTTTGAATTTCTGAGTGTTCGAGGCTTTCCCCCACTCGTCCTGTTTAGTAAAGAGATGGTCGGCATACGTCTCAAATTTCCCCTGCTCATGAGCACATTCAGCGGCATTGGCAGCATTGTTCGCTTGTGCATGGATAGAGAGCGGGAGGTGTTTGTAGACAAATAATACCTGACCCTCGTATGCCTTGATGGTTTTCATAAGATCACGATGGAACGCCTTGCAAAATGAGCACTGAAAATCAGAGAATTCGACAATTTTCACTTTGGCATCTTTGGGCCCGATAGCGATAGTGCTCTCTTCTGTATCAGGCGTTTTCAGATATTTCCCGATAGGCAGACCGATCTCCTTCATATCAAAGAAAAATCGATTGCCCTGCTGATCGAAAAGGCTCGAAGCCTGGGTGTAGAAATCAGTACGCGCCACGCTCTGAGAAAAAACAAAGGCTGGAATAGTAGCGATATGGAAACGATCGATAAGAGCTTTACCTAGTTCAGAGTCACTGGCGATTTCTGTGGCCTCGAGCGTCGGTATGACGCGACGTAGCCATATGAGAGCGTCATCCGCACGACACTCAGCACACTGTGCATCGGTTACTACTTCGACTGTGACTTTGGGGTCGACATACGCCACCCACGTCTTATCGGCTGTTTCGAGAACATTATGCGTTTTGACAGCGCGGCCTGAAAATCCTTTACCCATCGCCAACTGGACGAAATCGACAAAGAGACTCCCGACGAAAAGTCCCGCCAAAATAATAGAGAGGGCTGAGAGGGTTTTGGCTTTCTGTGAAATCAGAGCGAGAGAAGTTTTAGTTTCCTGAGAGAGCGGCTCCATATGCGTAGAGGACATTATAGATATTACTGTGAACAGACTCCGCCTGCTGGGATACTACGAGAAAGCGTGAGCGACCCTCCTTCACTGAGTACTTGCTTCTGAACAGTATTGAGATCAATCGACACTCCTTCCGGTGCGAGTGTGTAATCATCGAATCCCATGGTGATAGTATCAGTCGCGATGGATTTGATAGATGCTCCAATAAGTATGGCTACAATAAAAAGAAGAGCGAGATCTCGTGAAGTATATTCACTCCGCACGATACATCGGTTGTACAGGCGGGCACAGATATCTTTCCCTCGTCTGAAAAATTTGTTGATATATCCCCGCATCTGTAGAGTCGCGATAAAACGAGCACTTTTACAAAAGGCTTGCCTGCAGAATTCACGAATAATCGGAAAATATTTCGATGCCACTTTTCCCAGAACTACCTGCGATTTTGTGATGGCTTCTTTGATCAACATACGCTTCTCCCCTTTACCAAAGGGGCGTTAAAGACTTCTGGATACCCTATCACAAAGCCAAGAGCTGTGTCAAAAGCCTGCTACAGTCTGGTTATATCTTCCAAGACGTCATCTAACTGGTCGATACTTTTGGAGCCGAGGCCATCAGCTTTGCACGAAGTGTCTTCGAGGGCCACACGAACCTGTTCGACTGCAGTAAAAGGTCGTATACCTTTGACGATATTGTCATTGATGGCGATGTTTGGTCCTTCGCTACAGTATCCGAAGCATTCTTCCATAGGTAATACGAGGGCTTCCTCTGCTATGAGTCCCTCTTTGAGATTTTTATAAATATCAGACCCTCCCTTGAGCATACATTTTCTGCCGAGGCAGACTTTGATCATCGCTCTTCCTGGAGTTTTTTTTGCAGGTTCTTGTTCCATAGGCTTCTCATCATGATACGCCGAAAGACTTCCTCGGTCAATCAAAACCCTCACGAAAAAATTTCGAGAGGGTTTTTCTTTGGTCTACAGGGTACTATTTAATTTCTGGCGTACTGTCAACGACCGTCTCAGTGGTTGCTGTTACTACAGGCAACTCTTCTTGTTTCTCTTCTTTATTTATGTTTATAAGTGTCGCCAAGAAAAGGATGCCCGTGAAAAGAAAGGGGATGGTCGCAGACTGAGAGGAAATGAACGACATCAGTCCGACACAAATAATTGGCAGGGTCATGAGATACAAGCCAGCTTTATATGCAGTTTTGTAATCCCAGTTTGCTCCGCGGAGCTTGGCCGCTATCCAGATGATAAGCGCTCCGAAAAGGAGATAGATCACATACCAGAGCATCATCCCGAAAAATACAAAGAATGGGAGCAGGAAAAGAAGTGTCACCCCTACAACCTTCAAGATTTTCTCGAGCATAGCGACAAAAGAAATAAATTGCGTCTTATCCAGCGTATACGGTTCGTTCAGAATTTTTTCCAGGCTTTGAATCTCCATTTTACCTTTTTCCTGATCAAAGATACCGATACTATCTGCACTCAGTACGGCAAATGTATCATAGACCGCAAAATCATCGGTCCCAATTGGCTTGTTTGTATTGATGACGATGAGATTTTTGGGCACCTTCTGATTGTTTTTTGTGGATTCATTTTGTATTACCATTGGTACGGGTATGGTATAGGGGCTCGGTTGATTCATAGAGACTTTGCCGCCCTTGGTGGTGAGCACGAGCTCGTCTGGATAAACTGCCAATACCTCCTGACGCACAGCATCTTTTTTCTCTGATGACTGAAAAATAAACGTCGCTATTCCACGAAGAGGACTGATAGATGCGAAAAAAGCAAAGACGAAAACGAGCAAAGCGAAATATCCGAAAGCAGAAGAACCCCTTTTCTCCCGTATACGGCTATAAAACAGAGGGTCGTATACGCTGGATTTGATGGCATGCAAAAACCACATAAGAAAAAAAATAAGTAAATTAGCTATTTCTATTATACCGCTTTTTTAGAAACTGTCGCCCTTCTTTGACAAAAAGCCTTGCTTCGGAACATACTCAAGATGCTTGTGGGCCATAAATGCCTCCATATCCACTGATACGTATTGTGTCACGGCATTCTGAAACGGAACGTTCTCAAGCAACCAGCAAAAAGGTTTTCGTGGATTTTGTCTTTCGAGGCAGCCCTGTCGATATGTCTAGCTTTACGCTCGACAGACCTCTATCGGCAAAAAAAGTCCATCCGTGAAGAAAGGAGAGTACCTTCAAGACGAATACGAGATGAGCAAGGGAGCATTCAGCAGCCGCTTTTTCGGGAGGTTTTCCGGCCTCTACCCTCTAAACGGCTCAAGACTTCGGTCTGGTGCGCAAACTTCCGTCTCTTTAACGCATACGATAACATCGTCTGCTAGTCACGACGTCCTCTTTTTTTGGAGCCCCGGTACGGAACAACCCGGGGTGTTTTTTTATCCAAAAAGCATCTCGAGCAAAACATCGTTACCCTCACCCGTCTTGGCAGAATAACGAATTACCGGATAACCGGGAAATTCTTTTTCAAATGATTGGAGATTTTTTATGATATCGCTCCGCTTGCCTTTGTCCGCCTTGTTGGCGAGGATGAGGATGTTACGGCCATATTCAGAAAGCAGCTTGAATGTCTCACGGTCTGAATCTTTGATACCCACTTCAGCATCGATCACCAACACGGCATAGCGGAGATCGATACGCATATCAGCAGCATACCAGGATAGGTAGCCCCCGATTTTTTTGCGGAGCTGTGGTGGCAATTTGGCATAACCATACCCCGGGAGATCGGCGAAATACCAGTTATTGTTGATGAGAAAATAATTGATTTCTGTCGTCCGACCAGGCCGAGAATTGGAATGAGCCAAATCCTTGCGCCCGACGAGTGAGTTGATGATACTCGATTTCCCCACATTGGAACGCCCGAAAAAAGCCACGGTCGGAAGTGGCGGCTGTGGGAGTCCTTCGGAACCGATGACCCCTGTAATAAATTGTGCTGACGTGATTTTCATATGGCTTGGACTTGCATAGTACTGTTATTCATATCATGGGACCCCCAAAAAGAAAAGAGGTCGCGTAGCAATGCTAAGCAACCTCACATGAGAAAAAATTCTCAAAATCTCATGGCGAAATGGTAGTGCCGTATACATGTTCGCGCACCTTCGCCAACAACTGGCCCTTTTCGAAAAGAGCCTGCTCGCCACGGTAAAATAGGTTTATCGTAACCGTCCCGAGAAAAGAAGTGAAATCCGCTACGCACATACTCGTGGATGACTCCAGAATCAGGGCGTATCCGTTTATAACCCGGATTACAATGGGTTGGTATGGGAAGCGCTGCCTGACTTCATCGATCGAAAGAGGCACTTCTTTGTTTTGGACCAGATGCCGTTCAGATCCTGTTAGAGAAAAATTCAGAAAATCCGAGTAATTTTGACTCACGCTACGCCCTCCTCATTATGAAAGTACAATTGTAATTATACATCAAAATAAGGAAAAAGTCAATAGCAGGCGTTATTTGACGATACGGCGTTCTTTTAAGGTTTGTGCGATACGCTCTGCTATGATCTCATATCCGCGACTATTTGGGTGCACGGCATCGCTCATGTAGCGAGTATCACCGAATATACCACCGAGGACATCTTCAACATACAGCGTGCCGTACTGTTTCGAAAGACTTTCGAATTCTTCATCGAAACCGCCACCGATGATACCACTCCGGACCCCGAGTAAAACGACTATCGCTCCCCTGCCTTGTATCTTTTCTATGATGCGTCCGATATTCACCCTCGTCTCATTTCGAGGCAACTTCTGGAGAAAATCATTCCCTCCAATGGAAAGAATAACGATTCTCGGAGAATATCCATCGAGCGTCTCCTCAATACGAACGAGTGCGCCACGTGTAGTCTCACCAGAAACTCCAGCGTTGACGACTGTCTGGCCAAGCTTGTTACTCAAATGTTCTGGCAATGTCATTCCGGCTTCTGCACCAACTCCAGCGATCAGGCTATCACCAAAAGCAATAATATCCGCACCAGTCGAATCAATATTAACGACCGGCGCTTCATGGCCCCAAAAGAACCATAGAGCACCTCCAAGGAGAACAACGACGCCCATACTAAAAAGATGTATCCGAGGCATAAGATATATTTTTACAAACAACTTCTATTCTTTGGCCTCAAATCCGATGGGATTCTGTGGGGCTTCGGAGGCTTCGACGCTACCAAACTGCACTTCGTATTTCTTCAGATTGTCAGCCAGTGCGGCGAGCATGCGCTTCATATGGCTCGGACTGACGATAATACGCGCATTGAGGGTCCCTGTCGGCGGGAAAACATTGAAGAAATCCAATACGAATTCTTCCTTGGTATGGAGCACCTGCATCATATTAGCGTATTCGCCTTTCATTTTTTCATCCGTTGCCTTGATTTGTATCTGGTCGGACGATTGCTTTTGTTCGGTCATATTTTTAAAATTGTAAATTACGTGAGTTTCTCCTCGAATTTTGACACACAAATCACTCTTTTCAAAATGAGCTTCATGTGGTGAATACACTTGACTTCCTGAGCGTGCGGGTATACCCTACTTTGAAGTCTTTTAACAACTGAAATACGGGAAAGGAACGGCGCATGAAGATTACATTGCCAACAGATACTCGGTATTATCAAAATGAAAGTTGGATCCTTCGCTACACCCATAAATGCATCCCAAAAGGTACTGAGGTCGATTTAGGACCGATTGTTTCTATGCCTTATGATGATCGGAATCAGGATGTGGTGCCATTTCAGATGGACGAAAAAGAGTGTTATTTCCTCGTTCATGAAATCAAGATCGTCGGATTGCACAAAAAACTCCAACAACAGTCGAATCTGATAATGGGTTAAATAAACATGTTACAACAACTTTGAGGAGTATTCACCATGACATGCGAACAATGCCAAAGAATTAACGAGAGTTTTTCTGAAAAACCATTTACTCTGAAGGGATGCATCTACAATCTCGACCTCTTCGCTTGTGAATGTGGCACGAAATGGTGGCAATATAACACCGTCCACCATCTCTGGCGCGAGGTAACCGAAGAGACATATCTTGCTTTACAAATCGACCCATATGCAGTCGTTGATGTTCATTCGGGCGAGGTTGTCGGCCGCGGCTGTGATTTTATCTAGAACACGATCGTGCCACACATATCAAGTAATATCATCAGCATACACAGTTCAAAGGAACCACAGCAACATCTGTCGTTCCTTTTTTCTTTGTCTTTTTTGTGTTTTTGGAAACCAAAAATGGCCGAGATGCGGTTTCGATGCTAGAATCGACTTATTCGCAAACATATGATGATTATGAATCTAGAATCGCTCGGCTGGTCCGAATATATCACAAAAGTTTCTGTTCCGAACGATATTCCGAAAGATGCTATTGCTCGCATAGGCACCGAAAATAAGGGTGGCTATGTTCTCTATGACGAACAAGGAGGGCTCGAAGGTATTTTACCTGGCAAGATGCTTCGTGAGAAAAAACATCCTTCTGAGTTTCCCAAAGTGGGCGATTGGGTCGTTTTCCAAAGAGTACCTCAAGAAAATAAAGGCGTCATCCAGAGTATCCTGCCTCGCGCATCCAAGCTTTCCAGAACGAGTGTCGCCAAAGACCGCAGCGCCGAAAACGCCACGACAGAACAAATCATCGCGACCAATATTGACATCGTTTTCATCATCCAAGGGCTCGATGATGATTTCAATCCGCGCCGCATCGGACGCTATATCGCCATGGCCGAAGCTGGAGGATGCGCCCCCGTTATCATCCTCAACAAGACTGATATGGCGGAGGATCTCGAACAAAAGATATCAGAAGTCAAAGCTATCGCTCTTGATTACCCAGTATTCCCCATAAGTGCGTTCCATGGCACTGGGATGACCGAACTCAAGGAAATCATCCTCCCAGGGATGACCATCGTGTTCGTCGGCTCTTCTGGTGCTGGCAAATCAACTCTCGTCAATAATCTCATAGGCGCGGAAATTCAGAAGACTCAATCCATCCGCGCAGACGATGGCAAGGGCCGCCATACCACAACACGCCGAGAAATGATATTTCTCCCAAGCGGCGCCATCCTCATCGATACACCCGGAATGCGAGAAGTCGGCGTATGGATCAACAAAGACCTTGTCAGTAAGCTTCCCGCAAAGAAAACAATCACAAGGACAAAAAAGAAATTTCGCAAAAACTTTCATCCGGAAGACGAGGATTTCATATAATTACCCTCTATCGCCGTCGCGAAAATAGCTTCGGGAACTACCATGAGTAAAAAAATACTCTAGAATCATCTTGATGGTTCTAGAGTGAATTGTACGATTATCCGCGGCTATTTCACGAGCGCCTACACTCGAGATCATTCCGCCAGAAGAAACTCCAGCGCAGGCGACATCTCAGGGCTTCATCCAAGATAGCGAACAAGAGGAGTACAGCTACTGTACCGATGCCAAACTTGATAGCTGCGCTTTCGCCGTAGATTCTTGCAATGAAATAGATACCACCAAAGCCAATGAGGTATGGCAACGCATTAAACGCCATATGCCGGAAAAACTTGGCTTCTCGACGTCTCCCTGACGGATGATAATTATTGGACTTGTCAATATCCATTTCCATGTCACTGTAGGCCAGGACAACGTGGAGTGAAAACAATGTCGCAAAGGTCAGAAGGAGCGTAGCGGATCTCAGAAAGGCCTCTTGATCCCATGCGCCATAATAATAAAAACCAACGCCGTTTGTAACTATGAGACCAGCGGTCGATACTGACAAAGCGAGAATGACCCGCCGAGGGATATAAAAGCTTTCGAGCAGCACATCGATCAGAGCGGCACAGGTCGTCGCTCCAAGAATCACCAATGAGACCAGGTGCACAAGAGACCTTCCATGCACGGGCTGCTTGAGCAGAAAGACAAATGCCGCGAAAGCTGCGGCCACAAGAACTACTTTGGCCAGATTGATCCATAGACGATACGAACGTACTCCATCATTGGTCATGACGACACCTCCAGATTGGTTGATAAAAAGGACTACTACGCAGCGAATATAACCACAAACCAAGAAGGATGTCAAACAAACCAGGCTCTGCACTCATACTCGCACTCTACCTTGTCAGAGACTATTAATCTGCATGCTTTGTTTTTTATAAAAATCAAGGGTGGCATGCGTTGCACACCACCCCGCTTTGCAACAGCTAACGACTTGTGAGTGCGGCAAGAGCCTCTCGTCGTTTGCGTTCTTTCCCTTCCTGTATGCTCTCTGTGACTTGTCTCCGGCTCTGTAGATGTTCCGGAGTCTGCTGAAAGCCTTTATGACACTTGAACCCTGGTTTATCGTGACCGCGTGCCTTTCTTGCCATGAACATTCTCCTTTGAATGATGGTGTTGAACAACGAGAAAATAGAGTGTTGCCATTTCTTTATACTATATCACTCCGCCATGAGTCAATAAAACACTCCGAGGAGTGTTTTATTTCGTGTATGTTTTCTACTAGGTTGGCATTCGCTAGTTCTTTCCGTAACGAGTTTCGATATCTACTAAGAGCTGTGATATTTCTTTTTTTACCTCCGGGTTATTTGAAAGGAGCTTGGCTGTCCGGAGCATTCTTTCGGATTCTTCACGTTCTTCTTTATCGAAAAGCCCGTTTTCTAGTGACTCGCGCACTCGGTCGATTAGCAGCTCTGCAGATTCCCGCCCTGTCTCTTGCGCCGCTTTTTGTTCAGCGGAAGATACTTTCAGAAAAAGCTTTGGAAATTCGTTCATAAAAAGAGAGTTTAAAAAAAATTAAACGCATTTAATTACATTTTTGCTAAATACTTTAACTTTATTCCTGCACTAGTTGTTGTAATAGATACAATCTTTTCGGTATACTTTTTTATTTCTTTAATCGTCTTATTAGGAGTATATGAATAACCATCACTTGAAATATCATCAAGCCTCTTATTACGTTCTACTGGTAACACATCAGATACTACAAGTTCGGCTAATTTTTGCTGAACAATACGGGCTCTTTCTTCCGTTGTTATCCAGAAAAAATCATTATTTCTTTTAGCAAAATCACCGATTAAGGCAGCGTAATCATAAAATGCTCCAACCAATTTTAGTTCATCTTGATCAAAATCACTTACAAATAAATGCGAATAGGTTTTCCAACTATTCGTTGTAAAAACAGTTGGTAAATCTTCCGAACTACTTCCTTCAATCATGTCCTTAATTTGATTAATTCTTTCCTCTGCCGTACGAATTTCTAAAAGAAGTACTCGTGCTGCTTGAACTTTCGCATCTGACTTTTGTTTGAGATACAAAAAAATTGCAATACTCCCAACTAAAAGCATCACAAATGATGAAAAGGCTGTAGAGTTTATTACAGAATAATGAAATTTATATAGATAAAAACTCAAAGCAAAAAAGATTCCTAATACAAGAACATAAAAACTAATTTCATTTTTTGTAAATTTCATAGTGATTTTTTTATTAAGAATTAATTTGCAATAAGAGCGGAGGTTTTCCTCCGCTCTTATGCTACTTCTTATTTCTTCTCTTCGTCTGCTGGCTTGGCTTCTTCGCCAGCCGGTTCGGTTTCAGCGTCCTTGGGAGCTTCGGTGGTGCCTGTCGCACCTTCTGCTGCCCCGGCTGGGTTTGGCTGTGCCTGAGCTTCCTGGGCGGCCTTGTACAGTTTCTCGCCAATCTTCTGCGCGGCGGTCGAGAGTGTCTCGGTCGCTTTTTTGATCGCTTCAAGGTCATCGCTATTCTTCACCTTGGCAAGTTCAGCAATAGCTTCTTCGACTGGCTTCTTCTCTTCGGCTGTGATCTTGTCTCCCGCATCCTTCATTGACTT
>CAYVHS010000008.1:17518-50879 GCA_964451495.1 uncultured Bdellovibrionales bacterium
GAGTGTATCGGCCAAGTTGCGTGCCTCGATGAGTTCTTTCTTGCGTTTGTCTTCTTCGGCATGCATTTCCGCATCCTTCTTCATGCGCTCGATCTCATCTTTGGAAAGTCCAGTGGATGCTTCGATACGGATGGACTGAGACTTACCACTGGCTTTGTCTTTGGCTGATACCGAGAGGACTCCCGAGGCATCGATGTCAAACGTGACCTCGATCTGGGGGATACCACGTGGTGATGGCGGGATACCATCGAGGATGAATCGTCCGAGGGATTTGTTGTCCGAGGCCATCTCGCGCTCGCCCTGGAGCACATGGATCTGCACGCTCGGCTGGTTGTCGGCTGCGGTCGAGAATGTCTGTGAACGGCTGACTGGCACTGTCGTATTGCGATCGATGAGCGGCGTGCGTACACCACCGAGAGTCTCGATACCAAATGTGAGAGGAGTCACATCGAGGAGGAGCACATCTTTCACCGATCCTTCCAGTACACCACCCTGGATAGCAGCACCGAGAGCCACGACTTCATCTGGGTTCACGGTGATATTTGGCTTCTTGCCGAAGAACTTCTCGACGCTCTGGAGCACGAGCGGCATACGCGTCATACCTCCGACGAGTACGACTTCGGAGAGATCCTTCACATCGAGCTTGGCATCAGCCAGAGCCTTCTTGACCGGTTCAAAGGTCGCTTCGACGAGATCTCCTACCAATTCTTCGAGTTTGGCACGAGTCATCTTGATGAGCATGTGCTTGGGGCCATTCTGGTCGCTTGTAATGAACGGCTGGTTGATTTCGGTATCATTGGCCGTAGAGAGTTCAATCTTGGCCTTTTCTGCAGCCTCCTTGATGCGCTGAAGTGCGAGCGGATCTTTCGAGAGATCGATGCCTTCTTGCTTCTTGAATTCATCGAGAATCCAATGAATGATACGCTGGTCGAAGTCATCACCACCGAGATGCGTATCGCCATTGGTCGATTTCACTTCGACGGTATCTTCGGCCACTTCGAGGATCGAGATATCGAACGTACCACCACCGAGGTCGTACACGGCGATTTTTTCATCCTTCTTCTTGTTGAAACCATAGGCGAGAGCGGCTGCAGTCGGCTCGTTGATGATGCGGCGGACATTGAATCCGGCGATCGTACCGGCCTCCATCGTCGCCTTGCGCTGTGAGTCATCGAAGTATGCTGGAACGGTGATGACGGCGTCAGTGATTTTTTCTCCGAGCTTTTCTTCGGCATCAGCCTTGAGCTTGGCGAGAATCATGGCAGAAACTTCCTGCGGCGTGTATTCTTTGCCCCCCATGACGATCTTCACGCCTTCACCAGCCTGGATGATCTTGTAGGGAAGAGTCTTCAGATCACGCTGTACCTCGTCGTCATTGAAATGCCGTCCGATGAGACGCTTGACGGAGAAGAGTGTGTTCTCTGGATTGGTCACGCCCTGACGCTTGGCGAGGAGGCCCACGAGACGCTCTCCTGTCTTCGAGATAGCGACCATCGACGGAGTCGTGCGGTTGCCCTCTTTGTTCTCTATGATAGACGGCGATCCGCCTTCGACAAATGCCATCGCTGAGTTGGTGGTACCGAGATCGATACCGAGTATCTTGGCCATATGTTTATACTTATTTAGTTACGTAATTGATTACTTACTTCGTGAGTGATGATAGGTCTCGCTCATGAGCTCCCCCACGACGGGTGAGGGAGCCGAGCGCGAGGCCTTACTTCACCGAAATGGTGATCTTCTTCGGCTTGACGGATTCCTCCTTGGGCATCGTGATTGTGAGAACGCCCTTGTCGTAGTGTGCTTGGGCATCGTTCCCCTTCACGGCCATCGGTAGGACCACCGAGCGCGAGAAGCTTCCGGTCCGGACTTCTTTGCGATAGTAGTCCTCGCGTTTCACTTCCTGCTTTTCCTCGGTCGATCCGCTCACCGTCAGGACATCGTTTTCGATGACGATATCGACTTTGGCTGGATCGATACCTGGTAAAGCGAGTTCTGCCACGACGCTCTCTTTGTCTTGATAGACATCGAGTGCTGGGAAGAAATCTGCCGTACCGAGGAAATCATCCCCAAACAAACGAGTGAGGTCATTGGTTGGGAATGGAATGAGATGGCGTGTCATAGGTTCTCACCTCCTTTCTATGTTTATTTCCTAGCTTACGATTGTTTATGTATGTACTATTTCACAGTCACTTTGGCTGGACGCACGACCTTGTCTCCGAGCTTGAATCCCTTCTGTAATACCTTGACGATCTTATCTGCTTGTTCTTCTTGTTGACTACTTTCTGCTTTCTGTTGACTGTCTATAGCTTCATGGATGGCCGGATTAAACGCATCACCCTCTTTCACTTCAATCACTTCTACTCCATTGGCCTTGATGACGTCTTCTAGTTGCTTTTCTATATACTGGATACCGACGACCCACGGACTTTCTTTCTGTTCATCCGGTACATGCATCGTGGCGGCACGGAAATTGTCGAGGACTGGTATGATATCGAGTACGAGCTTTTCTATGAGGTATCCACCGAGCTCCTTTTGTGATTCCTGCTGGCGCTTCTTGTAATTCTCAAAATCAGCCTGAGCTCTTTTTAAATCAACGAGATATTCTTCGGCCTTCATCTGCCAATCGGTCGCTTCTTCCATTTCTTCTGTAATAGGCGCCGACTCCTCTGTCTCGATTTTCTCTTCCACTAGTTCTTCTGTCTCTGGTTCTTGATGGGTCATATTTATATTCATTACTTAATTATATAAATCCTCATTATGATGTACGGGTCATTCTTTGTTTTAAAATTTCGAATTGCCGCTGTGCTTCCTTCTCCTCTTCTTCTGGGGTTCTCGGAGTGGCAGCTATTGCTTCATCTGCTACGGACTCATCGCTTTTCTCTATCATAAGGATGTTTGCGAGAAAACGACCACGAGTACGAGCGAAGAAGACAAGAGCTTTTTCATGTATTCGATAAGTGATTTGCTCTTGGCGTAGTTCATGCGCTTGGGGCCAATGATGGCGAGCATACCCTTTTCGCCTGCTCGATTTTGATACGGCGCTACGATCATCGAACAATTATCAATACCAGATACGGGATTCTCGGTGCCGATGAAAATATGCGTCTTGCCATCTTTGAGCTTGAGCATGATACCATCGAGTTTCTCATCGAGTGAATCGAGAGTCTCTACCAGCCGACAGAGCTCGTCAATCTCTTGAAACTCAGGCTTGTCCATGAGTTCTTTGATACCGAAATCATAGAGCTCATCTTTGCCGACGAGACCCGAGAGTGCCAAGTTTCCCGAGAGTGCCGAGAGGAGCTTGGCTGTACTACGACCCATGCGCGCTTGTTTGGCTTTCATCACCAAGAGCTCTTTCTGGAGCTTGCGCTGATCATCACGCGAGAGCTCTTCATCACCCATCATTTCTTCGACATAGAAACGATAGCCCTGATCGGTCGGGATACGCCCTGCTGAAACATGAGGCTGATAAAGAAAGCCTTCTTCTTCGAGGAGTACCATATCGTTACGCAGCGTAGCCGATGAAACAGGGAACTCGAAATGCTCAAGTAAAACCTGTGAACCGACCGGTACCGCGGTCTTGGTATAGAGTTCGACGATAGCCGAAAGGACTTGTTTTTGTCGTGTATTCATATGGGTACTTGTATTATAAAACCTAGATTAGCACTCGTCAAGTCCGAGTGCTAATACAGCACGAAAATGTCCATAGAAAAAGGAAAAGGCTAGGCGTGTGTTGCACGTCTAGCCTTTGTCTCGAAATGTACTCGTCAGGTAACCACCAAACGACACGTCCTTGCCATTTGGCATCTCTGGCATTTTTCATTGTTCGCAGAATAATATTTTTCTGCGATTTTTTTGCGGCTTCCTTCGATACCGTAACCCGGACAATACATGGCCTGTCGAGCAACAAGCACCAAGACAACTTGCACTTGGTGTAAAACAAGTCCGATAAGCGCACCCTCGTCCAATTTAAGGCGTGGCTCTTCCTCAGTCGCAACATGCTGGGGATTCATTTGGAATATACCTCCTTCAGTGAAGATACCAGTCGAAATGGCCAGAATAGACCCGTGCACAATTCCCACGCCAAGGACGACTCCACCGGAGTTGGCTTGCAGTGTTCATACGTACTGCATGAAATACAGCCATCCGGGTCAAAATACTCCCGGGCACTACGATAAAACACCCGAGCAGGATGTCCGTTATTTATCTGAGAGCACAAGACCAGTGTTCCGGGGAAAACAGCTCTTGGTGATGCAGGCAATGCATTGATATTCATGCTTTACTCCTCTGCTTTGTGGTTAAAAAAACTTCATATTGTTAAAGATCATTCCTTTCAGGAACAGGGTCATACCCGCCATCATTCCATGGATGGCAGCGGACCACTCGCCTGAGTCCCATCAGACTACCTCGTATCACGCCATGCCTCTCAATAGCTCCATAAGCATACATGCTACACGTCGGATAAAAACGACAAAACCGTTCTCCAAACAACTTACCAATGACCCCATGATCAAACGAAAGAGTCTGCTGATACAAACGTATATAAAAAAGAATAAGTCGTGTAAACACACATAGAAACTACTCCTTCCCTTCTACTTTGTCAATTATTTTTTTCGCTGGTATACTAAAGGAACGATAAATACAAAAAGTGCGCACTCGTCCAAAATGACTGGTTCGCTGATTGGCAAAAAATGAAAAGCATCAAGCACAAAAACATTACTTGGATTGACTTTGAAGATCCAGCCCAGGATGACATTTCCTATCTCCAGGAAAATTTCAATATTCATCCCCTCGCCATCGAAGAACTCATCACTCCGACGTACCAGCCCAAAGTAGTTCAGTATGAGAACTGCCTCTTTTTTTCTATCCACATTCCCCTGTTTGATGTGGAGCATCGTACGACCTATGCCGGTGAACTCGATATCATCCTGACGGGGCATCATCTCATCACGAGTCACAAACAAAGCATCTATCAGTTGACCTCTTTTTTCGATGAGATTGATAAAAGTGTCGGCAAACAAAAACTCTATCTCGAAGAAACTCCGGCCCATCTCCTCCATCACATCCTTGAAATTCTTCTCAATTCCTGTTTTCCACGACTTGACCACATCAGCCAGAGACTCGACTTCATCGAAACCCAGGTGTTTGCCGAAAAAGAAAAAGAGATGGTTTTTGAAATTTCCGTCCTCAAACGCGATATCTTGAACTTCCGTCGTACACTCAAACCGCAACGCTCTATTATCGAGTCTATCACCCAAAAAAATCACCCCTTTGTCCCCGATGTCCTCAAAGTCTATTTCCAAGATCTTATCGGTACCAACATCCGACTCTGGAACATGCTCGAGAGTCAAAAGGAGACCATAGAGGCCCTCGAGGCCACCAACAACTCACTCCTATCCAACAAACTCGACCTCACGATGAAAGTACTCACCATCTTTTCGGCTATTGCGTTACCTATGACGGTCTACTCCAATACGCTTGCCATGAGTGCACAAATCCCTTTCGGTAATAGTCCTCATGCTTTTTGGATTCACGTTTTTTTCATGGCAATCCTCTCCGTCATTACTATGACCATTTTTAAATGGAAAAAATGGCTGTGAAGTCGTAGCGACCCGAAAAAACATACAAGGCGACCCGGGAAGCAAGGTGGCTTTTTTTTTGGCTTTTTTTACCGTATACTGACTATATAATTCTGATACTCATTTCCCATCTATGCGTTTCTATAATACCCTTTCTAAACAAAAAGATGAGTTTGAGCCATTATTCCCAGGAAAAGTCGGCGTGTATTCCTGTGGACCGACAGTATACGGCTATATCCATATCGGTAATATCCGCGCCTACACTTTTTCCGATACGCTGCGTCGAGTCCTCGAAGACGCCGGGTATGAGGTTCGTCTCATCAAAAACATCACCGATGTCGGACATCTCACAGCCGATGACGTAGCTCAGGGCGATAGCGGCGAAGACAAGATTGCCAAAAAGGCCGCTGCCGAACACAAGACACCTGGAGAAATCGCTAGTTTTTATGAAGACTATTTCCATGCGACGGAAACGCTGATGAACATCTTACCGGCACACTATTTCCCACGCGCTACCGCGCATGTCGCACAGATGATCACGCTCATCGAAACACTCATCAGGAAGGGTCATGCATACGAAAAAAACGGCAATGTATTCCTCGACGTCACGTCGTTTCCGACTTACGGGAAACTCTCGGGCAATACTCTCGAAAACCTCAAAGTTGGTGCTCGTCTCGAAGAACACCCTGATAAAAAAAACCCTTGGGATTTTGCTCTCTGGCTCAAGGCCCCAGAGGGGCATCTCATGCATTGGGCATCTCCTTGGAGCGAGGGTTATCCAGGTTGGCATATCGAATGTAGCGCCATGAGTATGGAATATCTCGGCGATACGCTCGATATCCACACTGGCGGTGAAGACAATATCTTCCCCCACCACGAAGCCGAAATCGCCCAATCCGAATGCGTAACCGATAAACCCTTCGTCCGCTACTGGCTCCATACCCGTCACATGCTCGTGGATGGCCAGAAAATGTCCAAATCCAAAGGCAATTTCTACACCATCGAAAATATCATCGAACACGGATTCTCACCAATGGATTTCCGTATGGCACTCATGAGTGCTCACTATCGTACTCAAATGAACTTCACCTGGGACGCCATCGAACAAGCCAAGAAAAATAAAGAGGCAATTTTTGGAACATTTTCCAGAGTACAAGATGTTTCTGTTTCTGAGGGTTTTGACGGCAGCGATTTCCTGACGCGCATCCGGGAAGTGGTCCAGGACGATCTGAATATGCCCGAAGCCGTCGCTATCACACTCGAACTTTCCAAAAAAATCAACACGCTCCTCGATACCAATCAGGCTATCGATCAGAAAGCACTCCTCACCACTTTCGAAAAAATATTCTTCCTTTTCGGTTTATCAAGAGAACAAGCTATTATCCCACGCGAAATAGAAGCACTCGCGAAAGACCGCGAAACAGCCCGTGCCGCCAAAAACTTCGCCGAATCCGATCGCTTGCGAGATGAAATCGCCTCCCACGGCTACAAAGTCGAGGACATCCCTGGCGGGTATCGGTTAAAAAAATCTTGATACAACCCATCGGTTTATACCCTTGCTTATAACGAGTATCCTCTCAATCTTACTCGACTCAATTCAAGGTTGTTGAGAGTTGGCTTGTTCATAAAAAGTGCACAAAAATAGCATTAAGCGGCTATTGTGCCAATCTGTCAAGACTAGTTGTTTCCTGACAAACCAGTATAATGAAGGAGTTACCTATTTCATATCATCATGGCGAATAAAAACGACCACGTACGCGTCCCACCACACAACCTCGAAGCCGAAACATCTGTCCTCGGCTCTCTTATGCTCGACAAAGACGCCATCATCAAAATGGCTGATCTTTTGAGGGTGGGCGATTTTTATAAAGATGACCACAATCTCATCTACGAGACCATGCTCACTCTCTACGAAGAGCATGAACCGATCGACGTCCTCTCTCTTGCCAACAAACTCGAAGAAAAAGGAAAACTTGAACGAGTCGGAGGATCGAGCTATCTGGCTTCGCTCGTAAACTCCGTCCCGTCCGCGACCAATGTTGTTCACTACGCCAAGGTCGTCCAAAAAAAAGCCCTCCTCCGCCGTCTCATCACCATGGCGAGCGAAATCGTCGAGATGGGCTATGACGAATCCGAGGACGTACAAAAGGTACTCGATGAGGCCGAACAAAAAGTCTTCTCTGTTTCGGAAAAATACATCAAGCAAGACTTTGTACCTATCAAATCTATTCTCGAGATTGCCTTTAACCGCATCGATGAACTCCACAAAAGCGATCAAACATTCCGTGGCGTTCCGACATCCTATCCCGACTTGGACAATATGCTCGCAGGACTACAGAAATCTGACCTCATCATCCTCGCTGCTCGTCCCTCAGTTGGCAAGACCACTTTCGCCCTCGATATCGCGCGTCAGGTGGCTGTGGATTCCAAAGTCCCCGTCGGTATTTTTTCTCTGGAAATGGGTGCCGATCAACTCGTCGATCGCATGATCGCCGCCCAGGCCGGTGTCGACCTCTGGAAACTCCGCACAGGCAAGCTTTCTAGCGAAGGCCCCGATAATGATTTTGAGCGCATTTCCGATGCTATGGGCGTCCTTTCCGAGGCTCCTATATTTATTGATGACTCTGGTTCGCTCAACATCATGGAAATGCGTACCATGGCACGCCGCCTGCAAGCCGAGCACAGCCTCGGGCTCATCATCGTCGACTATCTCCAACTCATGGAAGGTCGTAGCAGCAAAGGAGATAACCGCGTCCAAGAAATTTCCGAAATTTCCCGTGGCCTCAAACAATTGGCTCGCGAACTCAACATCCCGCTCATCGCTCTCTCTCAGCTTTCTCGTGCTGTCGAATCCCGTCCTGATCAGATACCGAAACTTTCTGACCTCCGCGAATCTGGATCTATCGAACAGGATGCTGACGTCGTCATGTTCCTCTATCGCGAGGACCGCGTGAAACCTGACACCCCCAACAAAGGCATCGCCGATGTCATCATCGCCAAACACAGAAACGGTCCAGTTGGAAAAATCTCCCTCTTCTTCGATGAAAACTCTACAACCTTCAAGTCACTCGAAAAAATACACCAGTAAATTATGCATTATCCCAAGCCGTTCCAATCGCTCATCGCGCATTTTTCTGCTCTGCCTTCCGTGGGCCCAAAAATGGCTGAGCGTATCGTCCTCTATCTTTTCAAGCAAGACCAAGAAAAACTCGAGCACTTCGCGGAAAGCCTCGAGGGACTACACCGCCTGAAAAGTTGCACTCGCTGTTTCCATATAGCCGAAAGTGATCTGTGTGCCCTCTGTTCGGATACGCGTCGCAACCAGACTATCCTCTGTGTGGTCGAAGAACCCCTTGATGTCATCGCTATCGAACGCACTGGCAGCTACAACGGCCTCTACCATGTCTTAGGAGGCCTACTCGAAAGCGGCAAAAATGATAACAGTCAACACCTACGTATCAGCGAACTCCTCCATCGCGTCGAGGACGAAGGAATCATAGAAGTTATCTTCGCTACCAATCCCACTACCGAAGGCGACCTGACAGCACTTTACCTTAAAAAGAAACTTGAGCCCTTTCAAATCAAAACCACCCGTATCGCTCGTGGTCTTTCTACAGGGGGGGATATCGAATACGCCGACGAACTAACTCTCTCCTCTGCCTTGACAAATCGCAAGGATTTGGTATAATAATAAAAATTGAACCTTAAAAACCATACCCATCCAAAAAAACACTTCCCATGCCCGGTATCATTTTGCAAAAAAGCATGGAGAATTTTCACTCTCTTTTTACTACAACCGCCCCACACTACAGGAGATACTATCATGTACATGCGTTTAGTCCCGTTTGTACCGGGACAAGAAGGTTATTTTCTACCCCATGAAATATTAGACACCCAAGGAGAAGTGCATGCCAAAAACATTCCTCGATCAAATACAGATGACAGTGGCACTGCACGGATCACTAATAACCACCATCAAGGCGGAAACAGCGACGAAAAAAACCGTTATCCCTAAAGCGTTTTTACGCGCTATTGGATCTAGCCTCTATCAAAGACCAGTCTCTCAAAAGAGATTAACATCCGCCATTCAGCAGAAAAAATCTAGCGTACCACTTTTTTGGAACTGGAATTAACTAATGTAGCTAAAAGCGGCTTTCGAGAAATCTCGGGGCCGCTTTTCCTTACAAATAATATTTTTAAGCAAGAAAAAACCCTGACTTTCATCAGGGCTTTATTTTTACTTTACAGCAATCTTGGTGATTTCGACTTCAGTATACGGCTGACGATGTCCGAAACGGACGAGGTAGCGCTTCTTAGCCTTATGTTTGATACCCTTTACCTTGTCATGACGATCCTGGTCGAGCACCGTGCCCTCGACCACAGCTGTTGCAAGTACCGGAGTACCCACATGCACGGCTTTCTCATCACCGACAAAGAGTGTTTCAAATTTTACAGTCGCACCGATTTCCAATTCGAGCTTCTCAATCTTAATTTTCGTGCCTTCGGAAACCTTGTACTGCTTTCCGCCAGTTTTGATAATAGCCAACATACGCCAAAAATGAGTCATTTAAGTACCTGCCTACTATACGGGATTTCCTCTGGACTGTCAAATATATATAAGCATCTCCTATTGACAAAATAGCCATTTAAGAGTATAATTATCAGTTAGATCCTTAACAAAATTTTTTGAATAAGCCATTTCCCATAGGCCTATACTCGCTCCCGGTGGGCCGCATATTTTCGCATTCCCCTACCCGGGGAAGGCATGCGGCTTAATCTGGAGTAAATCATGAACACAAGAGCAGAGACAAATGACATCCTCATCCCCATGCCGTCATACCGATTCTCCAAACAACAATCTCTTTACGAGTCAGTGGTTATACCCGCTGGGTCTACTGAAAAGACACATCGTCATCTGAGAGAGGGTCACTTCCGTCGTCGACATGAGCAATTTGCCGTCAAATACGGATGGGAACCCATCAGAGATGATGGTATGGAGTACGATGAGTACGATATCAATCATCACTATGATTATATTCTCCTCGTTCGTCACAGTGTAGTCAGTGCGGGATGCCGTCTCATTCGTAGCGACACCGGAGTGAAGCTTCCTATTCAGGAATTTCTCCTCTATCCGGAACGTGTTCTGCTCGGATCGATAGAAATATCAAGAATGACAGACCCAACAGAAAACACAGGTGATTCTTATGCATTTCTGAGACATCTGCTCGGTTATCTCGACGAATGCGGAGTGTCAGATGTGTATGTAACCATCCATGAACGGCTACTGAAAAAATATGCACGTATCGGACTGATTGGCCATACACGCCTTCCTGGTAAAGCGATGGAAAAAACCAGTCGAGACGGAATAAAAGAATATTTCCTCCCCGTCTTGATTGATGTGAGAAGATGCAAAGAAAGCATCGACTGGTTATTATCTCAGCGCTGCGCCTAAACTAGCAATCGAAACAGAAAAGAGCCCGCGACAAAACTTGTCCACCAGGCTCTTTCTTTTTCCCAAAAACAGAGAAATGGTTGACAGACCCCCTATTCCAAAACCCCTTTTATACGTCGCACACCTGCAGAAGACGCTTCTTCTTTGATAATTTTGAAATGACCAAATGCGGCAATTTCACTCGTATTGGTGACATGCGGTCCACCGCACAACTCGCATGAATACACTGTCCCATCGGGACCAGTCACCTGATATATGGTCACTTTTTTGGGATATTTCTCCCAAAAACTCCCCTCGATCTGGAGTGATTTCGCGACCTCTTTTTCAGTAATTTCAGTGGTGACAACAGCATGGGCATCGATAGCCTTATTGACATACGCCTCCACTCGATCAAGGACTTCACGAGAAACTTTCTCAGGATATGTGAAATCAAAGCGTGTGCGCTCTTCCGTAATATTCGATCCAGCCTGATGCACATCTTCACCAAGTTCTTTGCGGAGCCCCGCGAGCATGAGATGCGTGACCGTATGAAAGGCAGTCACTTTATCGCTATGATCAGCGAGGCCACCCTTGAATCTCCCTCCTGAAGCCGTCCGAGAAAGCGCTTGATGACGAGCAAATGCCTCATTAAACAAAGCCTCATCCACAGAAAGTCCTCGTTCCTTGGCAAGCTCTTTCGTTATTTCAAAAGGAAATCCGTATGTATCAAACAACATGAACACATCCTTGCTATCGATAGTCGTGCCATGGAGATCCTTCGCGACCTTGTCAAACTCCCGCATACCTTGCGAGAGCGTACGGGAAAATTTTTCTTCTTCCCTGCTTAATTCCGCAAGAATCTTTTCAGCATTATTCTTGACTGAAGAATAAACATCTTGAAATTTGGTAATATAGAGTTTAGCAATTTCAACCACGATAGGCTTTTCATAGCCCATTTTGTAAAACTCGCGAATAGCCCGGCGAATAAGCCGGCGCAAGATGTACCCCTGATCGACATTCTTTGGGACCACCCCATCCGAAATAATGTGTGTCGCCGCACGTAGATGATCAGCGATGATGCGGGCAGAACGCTCGATATAATTTTCGCTACCAACAATATTTTTTATCGCTTCGAGCACATCAGAAAACATATCTGTTTCATACACGCTCTTCATACTATTGAGCGTAACCGTCACGCGCTCAAGTCCCATCCCCGTGTCCACACATGGTGCCGGCAATTTTTCCAGAGTATCCGCATCGATGCGATTATACTGCATAAACACGTTATTCCAAATTTCCATCCATTGCTCGGGATGAGTGTCTTTGTTTCCTTCGGGAACGCCTTCGCCAATCCAATAAAAAATCTCCGTATCTGGTCCGCAAGGTCCAGTCGGACCAGCTGACCACCAGTTATCCTCGGCTGGCAAATAGGCGATGCGGTCGGTAGACATACCTACTGATTGCCATATCAGAGCAGACTCTTCATCGCGCGGGGCATTTCTATCACCCTCAAACACTGTCACAGAGAGTTTCTTTGGATCAAGTCCGAGCCACTTTGAATCCGTGAGAAATTCCCAAGACCAAGCGATAGATTCTTTCTTAAAATAATCCCCAAAAGACCAGTTGCCGAGCATCTCAAAAAACGTAAGGTGTGTATCGTCTCCTACCTCATCTATATCACCCGTGCGAATACATTTCTGCACATCAACGATGCGCCTCCCCATCGTGTGGAGCTCGCCCAAAAGATAGGGTACTAAGGGCTGCATCCCTGCAGTATTAAAAAGAACTGAGGGGTCATTTTCTGGTACAAGTGGTGCCGAAGGCACAATAGCATGTCCCTTTGTCTCAAAAAATGCTAAATATTGTTTGCGAATATCTCCTGCTTGCATATGATTCGATCGGTTAATACTAGTATCTCTTGAGTGATTTCTCGATTTCTGAATATACATGCCGATCAATCTCATAATTATCAGCAAATACAGAGCGAATGCCATCCATAACCTCCGAAATACCGATGGAACGACTTTCAAACTGCCGACCGAGACCATTCAGCTTTGCTTCTTTTGAACCAGGGACAGAAACCCCCTTGTTCTTGATGGCGGAAATGACAATCTTTAGAAATGTATCTTTGGTCATATGAGCAAATTCATTTTCTTTTTTAGATGTATGAGTTCTGCTTCATAAAGAGATATTTCCCGTGCCAATTTAGTCGCGGCTAGCTCTCTGTTTTCTATCTCGATTTCCAAGCGCTTTAAGTCATTCTTCGATTTGCGTATTTCAGCAACGAGCATCTCATGCTCACGATCTTTTTTCGACTTATCTGATTGCGCAATAAGAATCTCTGATTCCAAACGATGCCGAGCTGCCCGGCTATTCTGCTGTTCTTCTGTGAGGATCATATCGTATCAATTAACATTCGAATAGGCCAGTATATAACAAGTATTCACCCGAGAGCAAGCCCTGGATCTAAAAACAAACCGACGTTCGTTTTTTCACGACCAGCTTCCTTGTATTATTCTTCTCCCGGCTGCACCATGATAGAGACTCGATTTTCAGATTTTGGAATACTCGTGACAAACCACTCTGGATCAAAATTTACTTCTATTTTCTTCACTCCAGGAAACCCGTCAAGAACATTCTGAATACCACCTTCATTCTGTCCCAGGAGCGCTGCCTTTAATTCTATCTGATCGACATCAGATTCTGAAACAACAACGGCATGAGCTCTGATGCGAACCGTGCCATCATTATAATTCGGAAGTGATCCATCATACGTGAACGATGTTGCTATTGGCTTAAAAAGAATTTCTTGAATTTTTTTTGTATGAGTAGCCTCAGTCTTGTCCTTGATATCTTTTTCGGAAAATATGAACGCCCGAATCTTGAAAGTATTCGTATACTCAAATGATGAAGCAGCTGTACCGAGCCCAGGTAAAGACGCCGGAGCAATCGGTGTCGCTTCGATGGCCTCTTCTAAAATTTGTTCCCCCGACAAAAGAGTACTCCGTAATGTTCCCAAGAAATTTTTCTTTGCCACTTCTTTGGCATCATTTTCAGCCTTATCAAGATCTGATTTGATGATGACAGAAATATCAGAACCACCGCTACCGCCGCCAGAAAATGTTTTGGTAGATTTAGCGGAAAACTTCTCATATTTCGGACCTCCTTTGAAACCAGGTATCGTGAAAGTGGTCGCGTCGATATTATATTCCTCTCCTGATTGATCGGCTATAATTTTGGCTTCGATTGCTCCTGATTCATTTTTCCCTAAAGAAGTGACCATCCCAGGAACTGTCACGCTTTCCGAAAGACGAAACAGCTTACCATCAGAAGATTCCAAACGTGTCGTCGCCACGAGCGGCTGTGGCTCAGTACTAAAATTATTGTAGAGAACAACCGTACCACGTGCTTTCTGATTCAAACCACCAGATTTCCCTGTTACTGAACTCGTAAACGAAACTGTTTCTTCTCTCTCGGCAAGTCGAACAGCGATAGCTCCTTCGCTCGGCGCCACACTTCCTGTGTAGCCGTCAAATTGTAGATCAATATTTTGCGTCATCTTATGAGGAGTCACAACAACTTCGGCTTTGGGAAGAAAGAGAAATAAAACGACTCCAATAAGAGAGATGAGAGAAACACCACCGAGAAGCAGAAAAATCATACTAGCCTTTTTGCCCGCTACTGGAATTTGAGAATCAACCTGGGGTTTTGGAACAACCGGACGAGAAGCAATATGTGTCTGAGAAGGCGTCGCACTAGAGAAAAAATTTTTTAATCGCTCATCTCTCGCGGGTGGATTGGCCGAGACAACAGGCCGACTTGGCTCGGCCACTGAAGTCGATACTACCGGAACAAATTTTTCTCTCGCTTGCTTAGATGAAAAATCATCTGAATATCGTTTTGAATTGAGGCTAGGAGATTTTTCTGGAGAAGCATTGCGAATACGCAATTGCTGAGGCTCAGATACTTTTTTCTGACCAATGAATGGTGCGGGTACCGCCATCGAAATATCCGGTATATCCCGCCGGGATGCATGAAAATCCACACTACCAATCATATCAGACCGTAACAATGATTCTGCTGGTCTATCAGAAAAAGATGAGGCAATATCATTTTTCTCCTCCACCGACGGACCAGAGAGCTCTACATGTGTCGATGCCTTGGAAAAATCTTCAGAATAATTTTCCGTTTCTATACCCGCCTTTTCCGCAAGCATCCGACCAACCTCATCCTGGGAAACCACGATGATTTTCTTTCCAATCTTTTGTGCTTCTCGCTGAAAAAGACGCAAATTGACGATACTCTGCAATACGAGCGCGCGCTTGGGAAAGACAAAGTAATTCTCCTCTGCTCCAGATTTCCGAAGACGCCCAATAACAGAAATGATTTCTTCGTCAGATTCTATATAAAATGTCTGTGGCATAGATATTCGATGTATAATCGTATATTAGCTATTTTCCATGGATTCCATACTCCGACGAAGGATATTGGAAAGCATCTTTTCTTCTTCCATATGGTCAAGCAAGGCGAGATGGGCCAATCCGATAGGAGTTATATCTTGAGGGTTATTGAGTTCACCGGTCGTATCGGTAATCCGAGTGATATCGCGAGGTTGGAGATAACCAACCTGTGGTGCTTTGGAAAAAGGCAGATTTTGCACCCACTCTTGAGAAAGGAGTGCTTGTTTGATACCCGGAAGAGCGGATCCTCCTCCACAGAGAAAAATACGCGATGGTAAAAGGTCTGTTTCAGCAAATTCTAGAAGTGACAATTCTACACCACCCAGCCAGACACGACAATCATCGGCATAGAGTGCTGCAATACGTGTCGCTTCTTCGCTTTTCAATCTCCCGTTGGCATAATCGAGCTTCATTTGTTCTGCCACATCAAAACTCAGGTGAAATTCTTGTGCGAGACGCTTGGTAAACGCTCGTCCACCGAGAGCAAACATTTTAGTACCTTCAAGTCCTCCATTGCGTACTACAGCTATATCAGTCGTTCCTCCACCAACATCGATAAAAATAGCACTAAAGTCAATCATATCTTCGACCTCGATAGAACGAGCCACGGCGTATGGTTCAGCAGCAATCGATAAAAGATCAAGATCAAGCTCATCCGCAATGGTCTGAAGGGCTCCGAGATGAATCATTGGAGCATACGCATTAAACACGCTCATAGAAACATCTCTTCCTTGAAAATTAACTGGGTTTTGGATGTGATACCCATCAATACGCACATCGACGATGGCGGCATTAATCAATTTCACATCTATATCGTCTTGACCCGTCTCCCAGGCCAGCTGGCGCTTGATGCGCTCATAAGCTTTTTCCTGGACTTTCTGAATAATCATTTTGAGTTCTGGTACACCAATATGCATTTCTGGATTGACACGCTCGTAATGCACAGTAGTGGTAGTGCCCTTGACCAACTCGCCGGCAATACCAATAATACTTTTCTCGATGCGCTTTACACCGGCTTTTTCTTTAGCTAAGTCAATAGCTTCACGAGAAGACTTGATAACTCCACTGATATCCGCCACGGCGCCACTCTGCATATTGCCAATTTTCTGAGGTACGCGCCCAACACCTACGACTACCCCGCGTTTTTGGTCGGCTTCCACGCGAAAAATAAGTGCTTTAACTACTTCGGTGCCTATATCTAAGGCCAAAATAAGATCAGCATCGCCCCTCCAAGAAAATCGAGAAAAAAATCCCATAAATCACTTTTGTGTATGTTTGTATTATAGCATCTTCTTGCTATTACTCCAGACGTCTGGGAATAATTTTTTGGATCAACGTTTCCATCTCTTCTTTGTTGAGTAATCCATCAATCGCACCATAGAATCCGACAACGCTACCGCTGTTAGCTATACCATAACGAAGAGCTACATGAAGTGGTTTATTATCGAGCAACGCCGCAAAAAATCCAGATCCGAACGCATCACCACAACCAGTACTATCGACGACTCCTCCTCTAGTATGGATTGGGCAGTGCCAAAACTCCTTTCCGTCATACCCCCATGCACCCCGCTTACCATCGGTCATCCCGATAGTTTTTGCTCCGAACTCGTACAAGGCTTTCAATAGAAAAAATTCATCGTCCAACTCCTGCTCCGAATATTTTTCCGGTGAATGCATAATCAACTCAAGAGCCTCATCTTTATTGAGAATGAGAACATCGGTATATCTGAGCATGCTGGCGACCAGAATAGCATCTTCCTTGATATTGTGCTGTCCCGGATTGAGGGCTAGCCGCAATCCGTATCGTTGTTTGGCAACAAGAATCTTGGCAAGATTCGCTCTCCAATCACCGTTCAAAGCACTGACAAAAAGCCATTCCGTATACTCGAGATGTTCATCTATAATCCCTAACTTCTCATTGGCGTCTCGATTATGGAATATAGTCCGTTCAGCATTCTGCGTAAGCACGATAATAGCAGAAAGATCAGTCTTTACAGATGTATCTATGGAAAGAAATTCTGTAGAAATCGCCTCTTTTTTGAGTTGCGATGTGATAAAACGCCCCGCCTCATCATCTCCGACCTTGCTATAGCAGGCAACCATATACCCCAGACGAGAAAGTCCTGTCGATGCATTGGCCGCAACACCTCCTATGGCCTCAAAGCGATCCTCTACCCGATACTTCCCGCCCAACTCAAAAGCCACCTTTTCTTTGGAAGTGAGGTCCTCTGGAGTCTCGATGATGATACCTTCATCGGTAGGGAAAAAAATATCTTTGGAAGTCGATCCGATGCATACGACATCGTAACGTTTCTTTTTGAAAAACATAATTTTTGTTTTTGCGAAAACCTCTTTTTTACTTTTTCTCTTCAGATATTTCGAGTAGACGATTGTATTTTGCCATGCGTTCACCACGAGACAGCGACCCAGTCTTGATAAATTCCGCTCCAGTTCCCACTGCCAAATCAGCGATAAAGTCATCCACGGTCTCCCCGGATCGGTGCGATATGACGCGGCGCATGCCCTCTTTCTCCGCGAGTCGCATGCAAGCAATCGTTTCTGTTACTGTTCCAATCTGATTAAGCTTGATGAGTACCGCATTACAGGATTTTTCCGCGATAGCGGTCTCGAGGCGCTTCGCGTTCGTCACCAAGAGATCATCCCCGATAAGCATCGTCGGTTCTTTCCAGGTAGTCGACTCCTTTTCGAGTTTTTCTCGCATCTGGCACCAGCCACTCCAGTCCTCCTCATGCAATCCATCCTCGATAGAGACAACAGCATATTTCTGAATCCATTCACGATAGACATTGATGAGACTCTCTCTCGAAAGAGAGACACCTTCTGGTTTGAGAGCATACTGATCTTCGGCTACTTCATAGAAAGAATTGGCGGCAACATCAAGGCCAATAAAAATCTGCTCACCCAAACGATAACCGGCATCACTTATGGCCTGACCAATCATTTCGAGCGCACTCGCATGGCTTTCCAGATGTGGCGCAAATCCACCCTCATCGCCCACACCAACAGAAAACCCTTCCTTTTCGAGTAATTTCTTGAGCACATGAAAAACTTCACTTCCAGCACGCAATTGATTCGCATACCCCTCTATACCAAATGGTATAATCTTAAACTCCTGAGCGGACAATCCAGAATCACTGTGCTTACCACCATTGATGATATTAAACATCGGTACAGGGAATGTCGTATTTTTCTTTTCCCCATACAAGCCTGCTATGTGTTCATACAAGGGTTTCTTGGCAGATTTGGCCGCAGCCCGACACACTGAAAGCGAGACGCCCAAAAGAGCGTTTGCCCCTAACCGTCCTTTGTTATCCGTGCCATCAATGCTGATCATTTTTTCATCCAGCGCCTTCTGATCATAAGCCTCCATGCCAATAACCGCATCAGCCAATTCACCATTCACGTGCGCGACAGCATTCTGTACTCCCAAACCACCATAGCGGGTCGGATCGTTATCGCGGAGCTCCACGGCCTCAAATGCTCCCGTTGACGCTCCTGACGGCACACCCGCGCGAGCTTTCGTCCCGTCTTCCAGTTCTACAGATACTTCTACCGTTGGATTACCCCGTGAATCCAAAATTTCTCTCCCCTTCACGCTGATGATTTTTGCCATATTCCAAAAAATTAATGCTTTAACAATGTAAGTATATCATTCAATTTCCAAAGCCTTCAAACCAGGTAAAATTTTCCCACTCATATATTCGAGCATTGCTCCACCACCCGAGGACACAAAACCAATCTTCTCCATCATCCCAGCATGCTCGATGATGGCGAGTGATTCTCCGCCGCCGATGACGACAAATGCTTCACTTGCAACGATAGCATTTAAAATAGCATATGTTCCAATATCATACGGCTTTTCTTCAAATTTCCCCATTGGACCATTCCAGATAATTGTCTTGGCTTTTGCGAGAATCTGCGTATAATACGCAATCGTATTCGGACCAATATCGAGACGCAGGGGGGAATCAAAATCCTGAGGAAGAAGCACCTTATCAGAAAAAGCTATGCTTTCATCAATCGCTTCGTTCGCAATTTTCCCACCAACCAAAACACAATCGTAGCTTGATTCAAAAGCACGAATAAGAGGCAACTTCGTTTCTATTTTAGCACCACCGATTATCGCTACCGCTGGACGAACAGGCGAAGACCGTACGCTATCAAGTTTCTCGATCTCCTCCAGAATACGCAATCCGGCATATGAAGGAAGATACTTGGTTATCATATCAACAGAGGCATGTGGTCGGTGACAGACACTAAACGCATCATTGACGAAAACGTCAAATGGCGCTGCAAGTCTTTGCGCAAACCGCGCATCGTTTAATTCTTCTCCGCTATAAAAACGCACGTTCTCCAAAAGAATGACTGTCCCCTCCTCAAGATTCATAAGGGCTTGACCGACAGTTTCTCCCAAGCAGTCATCAACAAAGACCACTTTTTTTTCCAAAGCCAACCCTACCGTTTTTACGAGTCGTTCGACAGATTCTTCTGGACTTCTCTTCCCATCAGGACGCCCAAAGTGTGTAAGCATCGCCACTTGCGCCCCGGGGAAAGACAGTATATGGTCTATAGTTTTTTTAACAATATCAAAACGGAAATGTTCCTGCACTTCACCAATATTATTCAGCTCGACATTGAAATCCACTCTGACAAGAACCTTTTTATTTTCAAAGTTTGCCTCTCTGATGCTTCTTATTGGCATAATTATTTTTTTAATGCAATTTACCCATACCCAAAATACCGATCATCACACCAAGAAGTGCTACGACCGCAGTAAACACCCAGGCTCGCATAACCACTTTCGGTTCCGGCCAACCCTTTGCTTCGAAATGATGGTGCAGTGGGGCTGCGAGAAAAACTTTTTTTCCAAAAAACTTCTTACTCGCTAATTGAATAGCCGCGCTCCCAGACTCGAGAATGTAGATAAAAACAATAATAAAGAATACCAATGTCGAATTAGTGAGCATGGCTACGACACCAAGGGTAGTCCCGAGCGATATAGCCCCCGTATCTCCCATAAAAAAGCGAGCCGGATAAATATTAAACCAGAGAAAAGCAAGAAGCGCACCCGCAATCGCAGCACAAAAAGCTGCGAGATCCATCTTGTTTTGCATGAAAGCAATAAGAACGAAAGAGCTAAATGCAATCAAAAGCACTCCTCCATTCAAACCATCGAGACCATCCGTCTCATTCGAAGAGATAGCCGCAAAAAGTATGACAAAAATAAAAAGAGGAATATACCACCAACCAATAGAAAAATCACCTACGGCAGGCACATGAATCTGATCCCACCCAAGCTTGCTATAAAACCACCAGGCTCCTGCACCAGCGATGAGAAAAAGCCACCAAAAACGAAAAGCGAAACGCATACCGCCGCCCTTGTTGGTCCCACAGCCCCGAACACTCATATAATCATCAAACAGCCCCAAGATACCCGCCATGACCAAAGCAAAGAGTGGCAACCATACCTGAGAACGACTAAAAAAATCCAGCCGAGCAATAAAATTGATATTTGTCCACTCGGCTATATACGGGAAGATAAAACTGGAAGAAAGCGCCAAGAGCAAAACCGTTACCCAGACGATGACACCCCCCATCGTTGGTGTTCCTGCTTTGTTTGCATGCAGTGCATTGACAAATGTTAGCTGATTTCCATCCACTGAACTCTGCTTGATTTTGATGCCAATCTTGTATTTGTACAGCACGTGCGTCCAAAGCGGCGTCAAGAGGAACGCCAAGAGGAACGCAACTAGACCGGTCGTGAAAACCTTGAGGATATTGATAATCATCGGGATACTCTGTATCTGTGCCACCTGGATATCCATAAGATAAACTGTTACGCTAATGTAATTTATTTCCAATCAAATGCTTCGAAACTCCAATCAAACATCGAGCGAATACTCTGCCAGCGCGAACTATCATCGAGTACCACAGCGACTACCTTATGTTTGCTACTCTGATCAGAGGCAACCGCCAAAAGAGAATACCCGGCGAGCGGAGTAAACCCCGTCTTCGTCCCGATAAGATTGGGCAACTGCCCGAGCAGCTGATCCGTATTAAAAATCTCATGGCTATATTGGCCATCGTGCGAAGTAATGATTTGTTTTTCAAGACGCATAATTTCCCATATCTCAGGAAATTCGAGCGCATGAACCGCAATTTTTGCAATATCGGATGCCGAAGAATAACATTCTGTTTCCCGACCATCAGGCTCGAGCCCCGATGGTGTACAGAAATGAGAATGGGCCAAGCCGAGCTCCTTTGCCCGATTATTCATAATTTTAGCAAAACCTTCCTGTGTTCCACCTATATGCTTGCCGAGAGCAATGGCGGCATCATTGGCACTATTCATCAGGGCAGCTTTCAAGAGATCGCGGACAGTCACCTGTTCTCCTATCTTGAGACGCACCCCACTGCACACCCCCGAACGCGGACAGCCGACGCGTGTACCATCCGCATAAATCGCTTCTTCATCGATGGTCACGAACGAATCGAGATCATGAATACGCTCCATCACAATTGTTGCAGTAAAGAGCTTGGTAAGGGACGCAATCTGCCTTTCCTGGTCGGCATTGCGAGCATACAGAACTTTCCCAGAATCGACATCCATGATCACCGAGGCATGGGCTGTCGAAATACTGAGGTGCGGGGCATACTCTTTGAAATGTGGCTGAAACGCAGAGGCCAACTCACGACTTTCTCTCAAAACAGGCTGGGGTTTTGATACGATAACATCGAGTTCGCCTTCGCTTTTTCCTTGATTCGTTTCGCCACGGAAAAAACTCAAAATACTCTGCCCATGCGCTCTGGTATCACTAAAACTCAAATGAAGAAAATCAAAACGAGTCCCGCCTCCGAAAACAACGACGGAGGCGATAGCGAAAGCAAGTATAAAAACAATCAATTTATGCATTACTTTTGATTATCGCGCGGGATAAAAACGCATCTTTTACGATGTTTCTTCTGATACGTCGGACTCTTCCGCAGCCAGCGCCTTTTCACTCTCTATCGATGGTGACATGGCTTCTGACGCTATCTCTTCTTCTGATTTTTCTTCCAAAATCATCTTGAGGCGCTCATCCTGAGACAGTGTAGTGTAATCAGGCAAATCTTCCACGCTCCCTACCCCCAATGTCTCGAGGAAACGGAATGAGGGGCGATAAATGTGACCTCGAGAATCCAGTGGATTTCCTTCTCTTTCGATGAGGTCTCGTAACAAAAGATTGCGTAGTGTGAAACTACAATTCACCCCTCGGATGGCCTCGATTTCAGCCTTGGTAATCGGGGAACGATACGCGATAATAGCAAGGACTTCTAGGCCTGCCCTCGAGAGATTTTCTTGGAGAGCACTCTTGGTCAGCGCTTCAATATACGGAGCGTTCTCTGGCTTCGTAGCCAAAAGCAACTGATTATTGTTCGCGATAATCATAATGCCCCGCTCTGCGTCTTTTGTATATTTCTCCACGAGGGCGGTCGCTGCCTCACGAACTTTACTCTCCTCGACGCCGACAATCTTAGCGAGACGAGCATACGAAAGAGGTTCTCCACTTATGAGCAAAAGGGATTCAAGGATAGGAAGAAGTGCCGATGTTTCCATAAAAAATATTATACAAATCGCTTGATACGAATATCACTGAAAAATCTATCCTGTTCTACAAAGATAAATCTCTGTTTCACGAGCTCAAGCATAGCTAAAAATGAAACGATGACCTCGACACGATCTTTGGCGCTGCCCGTCAGCTCTGCAAACGACGATTCTGCCCGATGAGAAAGCACCCGCTGCAAAGAAAGGATTTTTTCTTCCAGAGTGATGACTGCTCTGATTTCTTTTTCTGGAAGAACATCAAAAATCGGTATTTCCCCCAAAACATTCACGAAATGACTTCTCAGATCAGAAGCACTGAGACCCCTCGGCGGATAAAACACCGTCTGACTACCGAGAAAACTTTCTCTAGCATATGCTCCTCGAGAAGTCAGAAACATTTTGCCAAGCTGTTCAGCGGCACCACGGAAACGCTTATAAGCCAAAAGCTGTGATTCCAGATCATCCATCATCTCCTCCTCTTCGTCCTCAAACTTGAGTATGGGGAGTAGCGCTCTCGATTTGATGAGAATCAGCCGAGCCGCCACCGAAAGAAATGAGGAAAGGTTTTCAAGAGAAATGGATTCTTCACCTTTGATATATTCCAAATACTGATCCGCTACTTTGGCGAGACTGACTTGCGTAATATCGAGCTTTTCTTTTTCAATCAGTGCAAGCAGAAGATCAAGCGGCCCCTCGAATTGTTCCAAACGGATGTGATAAGCCATAACAAAAGAAAGAGAGGTGATGTTCCTCCTTTCTAGAATAACATCTTTACTGTTATTTTCCAAACAGGGAAATAACCCTAATCAAGGCTCAAAGAAAGTTCTTTTTCACTTTGTGTATCTTTCAAGAAAAAAGTCATCCAGATGACAGGAACAAAGAAAAGCGCCGTGACCAAAAATATACTCTTGAGTGGGAAAAAGAATAATACACCCGCCGATAGAGTCGCTCCGATAATACCAGCGACCGGCCGAGAAGTCCGGAAAAAGGCGATGATACCCATATCGTTACCATCAATTTGCTTATAAAAATACGAATCACGCAGTACTTCGATACCAGCTGCACCTACTCGGGTGACAAAGAGAAGTCCTCCCCATATCATAACGCTTTTTATATCGCAAAAATACAGTGCAGCTGTCGAAAGAGCAACTAAGAGCATACTCGCAATCAAAAGCTCCTTCTCTCCCATTTTACGGTCAGCGATAATACCGAGAGGGTACTGCAAAATGACAAATGGAAGGAGCATGACGGTAAAAATGGCGCCAATTTCACCCCACGAAAAACCAATCTCGAGCAGCCGGAGCGAAGTAAATATCACCATCAAAGTATAAAAAAAATCCAGAGCCAACGATACGAAGTAAATCCTAAGAAGATTTTTCTCCCGTAACATTTTTCGAAAAGCTCGCTCTGGTTTTAATTCTTCGCGGAATTTCCCGTTGTCATTGCGCAGAAAAACGAGTGCTATGAGGAAGACAGCAATATATCCGATAAGCATCACAAAAAAAACGCCTTCGTAGCGGAAACGATCCAATATAAAGGTCGAAAAAAACGGCGCCGATAAGATGCCGGCATTCATGATGGTCAGATGCATGCCTCTGATACGCCCAGACATCCCATCGGATGAGAAGTTTTCGAGTATAATATCCAATGTCACCCAAGTAACATTGTCAAACATAAACATAAACAACAAGAGGAGAACAGGCAACCACGATGCTGACAAACGAGTCAGTAGCGCGAGACACAAAATAGTCAGGCCAAGCGAAAAATAAAAAAGTCTTGCTTTCCCGATACGCAGAATCATGGGACGTATAAAAAAGAGCGAAAGCAAAATTCCCACATACGCTGTCAGATAAAAAATACCGACATTATCACTACCCGCTACTTCGGAAAAATACGCAGAAAGGACGTAAGAAAGAAACGCGCCGAAAAATCCCAGCAAGAACGATATGGAATTTATGACGTGAGCCTTCTTTTGGTCAAATTTTTCTTTGTGCATTTTATTTTGTTTATTATCAAACGAAGTGAGTGAAACGAAAGTTTAATCGCGTTTCCGTCCACCAGCTGGCGGAGAGTGCCAATAAAATCGAGTGGAACCCGTTACATTTTCTCTATTATGCCATTTGTCACCAAATAAGACGAATGGCGGGAATTATTTCAAACACCCGGCCAAATACCCACGCTTCTCAGCGTCTTCCTTGGAGGCGAAACAGACTTTGTTTTCCGGTTTGATACGCTTGGCTGGGGCGCACGTCGGCAAATGATATTTATTTGAATTACGACTACCAACAAACACACACTCTTTGAGTAACCCCATGTTCTTACCTTCAGAAACGACTCGTTGTAAGCCACTTGAAAGACTTGGTGCTTTTGATACATCTTCTTTCTCCAGAACGATTGGGGCTGCCACAGCAGGAAGAGAAATCACCAGTGGTTCACTCTGATACATCGAACTCTGAAGGACGCCTGCCTGATAGGCCAGAGCGGAGGCGAAAACGACACCAATAAAAATGAAGAGACGCTCTTTATAGCCAAATATGAGTCTTGTTAGTCGACTTACAGACTCTCGCTTGGATATTTTTGTGTTTACGTCTGGAGAAAATTCATCGTTCATATGAAACAATACAAAGTTGAACCGCTTTTCAACTCGACCTGAGATACACCCCCAATTCTAGCTTTTTACAGGGGCCGGATTGACAAAGTCACAAGATATGATATACTCTTCAAGTATAGCAAAAAATCCTCGTGTAATACATATTTAAGGGTAGCAGTTATGGCAACCAGAAAAGCAGGTGGATCAACCGCCCTCGGCCGTGATTCCATATCAAAACGTCTCGGAGTCAAGATTTACGGTGGACAGGCAGTAGAAGTGAGCAATGTTATCATCCGTCAGCGTGGTACCAAATTCCATCCTGGAAAAAACGTGGAGCGCGGCGAAGACGATACTCTTTTCGCTCTCCAGAGTGGTGTCGTAGAATTCCAGACCCGCAAAGTCAAAGATTTTACTGGCAAGCTCGTAGAGCGTACTTTTGTCCACGTCCTTCCTAAGAAGATCAAGGCCATCGCAACGAAGACAAAGTAATATACCGCATGTATATCACAAAAAACACCCTTCAATCGAAGGGTGTTTTTGATTACTTGTATCCAGCTAAAATTACTTCTTCGCCGACTTTTTACAAGCTTCAAGAAAAGCAACAAACAAGGGGTGGGGATGCAAGAGCGACGACTGGAATTCAGGGTGAAACTGCGTCGCCAGAAAAAACGGGTGTTTTGATTTTGGAAGTTCAGCAATTTCCATGAGCACTCCATCTGGCGAAGTCGCAGAAAAAATCAATCCACCTTTTTCCAAATCCCCCACATAGTCTGGGTTGACTTCATAGCGATGCCGATGACGTTCAAGTACCGAAACCGACTTGTACGCCTGTCTCGCGATCGTTCCTGGGTGAATATGCGCATCATAATGCCCGAGACGCATCGTCGCACCATAATTCTTGTTGCGGAGGTTCTCTTTCTGTTCTGGCATGATATCAACCACCGGATGCTTCGTTTCCGGATTCACTTCGGTCGTATGAGCATCCTTCATCTTCAGGACATCACGAGCATATTCGATGACTGCGAGCTGCATACCGTAGCACAATCCGAAATAAGGTATCTTGTTTTCTCGACAATACCGAATAGTCGAGATTTTCCCCTCGACTCCTCGGCTACCGAAACCACCCGGGATAATAATCCCGTCATACTGCTTGAGTGACGCGAGTTTCTTTGGGTCTTCCTCAAAGTCCGTGCTATCAATCCAGGTCAACACGGCCTTACGCGAAACAGCGCAAGCGGCATGCTTGAGCGCCTCAATCACACTGATATAGGCATCCGACAGGACATAGTCCCCTGTCTTGAAATACTTCCCCACTACACCGATATGGATTTCCTCTTTCGCGGCGTGGATTTTCCTAACCTGTTTTTCCCAATCCCCCAAACCCTCATTTTTCTTGGCTTTCAACCCCAGTTTATTAAGAAGAATCTGACTGAGAGCATCTTTCTCGAAATTCACCGGTACATCATAGATACCCTCGACATCCGGGGCGCTGATCACATCCTCTTTGTGGACATTACAGAAAATAGCCAATTTCTCTTTGCGCTTTTCATCGAGTGGCCGATCGGCCCGAGCGATGATGATATCAGGCCGGATACCCGTACCGTTAAGCGTGCGCACAGCGTGCTGGGTCGGCTTGGTTTTCATTTCACCCACCGTGGACGGAGTAGGTACGTAGCTCACGATAACCGTCAGGATATCCTTGGGCTGCTCGATAGTCATCATACGAATCGCCTCGAGAAACAGAATATTCTCGTATTCGCCCACTGTACCGCCGACTTCGATAATCGCGATATCCGCAGCGGCTTTCTTGGCTGCCTTTTTGATACGAGCGATGACCTCGAGCGGTATGTGAGGCACAACCTGAACGCAGCGACCAGAGTATTCGAGATTGCGTTCGCGTTCGATCACGGTCTTGTAGACACTCCCCGTGGTCATATAATTCTCGCGCGTAAGCTCGATATTGAGAAAGCGCTCATAATTACCCATATCCTGATCCGTCTCGTACCCATCCTTGAGCACAAATACCTCGCCATGCTCAGTCGGATTCATCGTCCCTGCATCCACATTGATATACGGATCAATCTTGAGCGCCGTGACCGAAAAACCCTTCGTCTGAAGAATTTTTCCAATAGACGAAGTAGTGATACCCTTGCCGACTCCGCTCATGACACCTCCCACCACAAAAATGAATTTTGTATTGGCCATATCCGTTTCTTCTATTGATTACAGGTAAAAAAAGAATTTACAGAGAAAGAGCCGCTATCCGGTAGAAGGAGGAGCGGCTCTTTGTCAAAATACTGCGAGAGAGAACTATTCGGATTCGATCATTACTTCGTACACAGCTTTGATACCATGCCCGAAATGAGCCTCACACTTGAACGTGCCGACTTCTTTGATAGGCTTGTCGATAATCACTTCTTTCTTATCAACCACAACACCGAGTGCGGTGAGTGCCGCCGCGATTTCTTCACGTCCGACAGACCCGAACAACTTGCCCTTCTCTGTCTTGGTTTTGATTACAATCTTCTTGCCTTCGATTCCTGCGGCTTTCGCCTTGAGTTCCGTCAAAACCAATGCGAGCTCCTTGGCACGCTTGGCGATAAACTTTTCCGCCTGCTTGATAGTCTTGGGCGTGGCAAGTTCTGCGAGTCCTTCCGGCAACAGAAAATTGAGCCCGTATCCGACTTTCACTTCCTTGATGTCGCCTGCTTTGCCGAGTCTGTCTACGTCTTCCAAAAGAATCACTTTCATAACAAAGCCAATAACCTGATTACCGTCCCAGTGTATCGCATGGGCTATCTTTTGGCAACCCCAGACTCTTTCTTCTGCCACATCAAAAACACCTCTTGACGGGCTCAGGCCGATGATTCTATACTCTCATCGGGGGTATCGACAGTAAGCCCTACGTCGCCCCAATCCCGCGCTCATGCGCCAACCCAGTCGGCAGACACGCATTATCTGCCCGGCCCCGACCCTCGCCTTGCATTGTCTCGACGGGGGTCCCTTCTTTTTAGATATAGAGCTTTTCTCCTTACTATAAAATAAGCATACTGTCCCCAAAAGAATAGAAAGCAAAGTCGTTTTCGATAGCAATAACATACAACTCCATCACACGTCTTTTGGCCTGCTTGTGCTGCAAAAATGCATCCACGAGAAGTATGAGTGATGACTTCGGCAGATGGAAATTGGTGATGAGATGATCAATCGCTTGAAATTCGTAAGGCGGATAGATGAACATATCTGTTTTGCCAGAATATCCCTTTATCCCACCCTGTTTCATCAAATATTCCAGTGTCCGCGTTGTGGTCGTACCGACTGAAACAATGTCTCTCTTGGCTGCTTTGGCTTCATTGATGAGTCGCGCCGTCTCCCGAGACACATTCACATGCTCTGCGTGCAATGTTCCCGATGCGAAATGTTCTTCACGTAAGGGCGCAAATGTTCCCTGCCCGACGTTTAATGTAAGAGTTACCGTCTCTATGTGTTTCTCTTTCAAAGATTGGAATACCTGCCCGGTGAAATGAAGCGAGGCTGTCGGAGCTGCGACCGAAGCACCCTCATTGGCAAAAATTGTTTGGTAGCGTTTCCGTAAAACCTCTTCAGGCGTCTCTGCTCCCTCGAGATAGTGCGGGAGCGGTGTTTCACCAAACATTTCAAGTAGTGCAAACAACTGGTCAAGGACTGTCCCTGACTGGGGAGTGTTCTCAGATACCAGTTTCACAAAAAAAAGATTTTCTTCCTGGTCGACTACTTCGAAATAATCCCCATTCGGGAATAGAAGTTTCTGCCCGACAATAGCCTTGCGATCAACTAGGACGGGTATATGATGTTCATCTTTGATTTGATTGACCAAAACAAACACTTCAATTTTTCCCCCCGTCTCCTTGTGGAGCCAGAGTCGTACCGGAAGCACCTTGGTATCATTGAGTACCATGAGCGACTGCTCTGGCAGATATTTTGCTAGATGGCTAAATGTATCCAGCGTGACTGTATCCGTTCGCGTATCATAGACGAACAACCGCGCACTATCACGCGGTTCTACTCCCTCTTTCCGGATGAGTCTCTCTGGTAGATCATAGGCGTAGTAATTAAGGTCAGAGAGCTGCATACGTTTGTTCTTGTTACTTACGGATTTCTTTGCCAGACACAGCACCCTCGGTATCAATATCATAACAATATACTTCGCCCGTTCCGATCTCCACTTCGGCAATACGTTCTTCAGTGATATCTTCGAGATATTTCACAAGCGCACGAAGGGTATTTCCGTGCGCCACGATAATGACATTACGCCCAGCCAAGAGATCGGGCTTGATCGACCCCTCATAGTACGGTACGACACGGTCATATACATCTTTGAGTGTCTCACCCTCTGGAATCGGATGATTCCAATTACGACGGATCTTCATAAATTCCTCCTCGCCGACTACTTCCTTCACTTCCCATTTATTCTTGCCGGTATGTATGCCATAATGCCGCTCATTCAGAGCATGGTGCTTCACAGGAACGAGATCCTCCGAGCCGAGGCCGAGGCCGTGTTTGATACCATCGAGCGTCTGATGCGTGCGCTTGAGATGTGAAACATGGGCATGATGAATATCAATATCACAAAGGAGTTTACCGGCGTACTCGGCTTCGATATGACCGTCCTCGTCGAGATCGACATCAGTATGCCCTGTCCAAAGTCCCAGTTTATTCCACGCTGATTTGCCATGACGAACGAGAATGAGTTTTGCCATATATATTATCATTTTTCGATTAAGAGCACAGAATGTATTCTATCCGATTATCGCTCCCTCGCCAAGAGTTCAATCTCGGTATGGCCAATAGTACGAATACATGTGCCGACTAGGAAAACATCCCTTGACGAGTAGCTCGACGAAGAAAGAATACAAGAAAAGGTACGGCCAGTAAAAGTATCAGGCCAGCGGCCAAAAGGAAACCAAACTGTATACCATACGTACTGATAACAAATCCCCCGAGGAGTACTGCTCCAGCACGGATAATACCCTGAATCATATTGTCGATAGAGAGAAGGGTTACTCTGTTCACATGCGTGATCATCTTTTGCAGGTATTCCTGTTCGAACGGGCGAGAAAGCCCCCCAGTGATGCCATCGAGCATGATAAAAATAAGCCCGTACAAAGAGTTACAAGCAAAAAGTCCCAGATACGTAATCAGAGAGACAAAGGGTAAGAAGAGAAGCGCTCCACGTTTCCCGAGATGCTTCTCGAAAAAATCAGCTTGCGTGCCAAATGATCCCGTCAAAATACGCAAACCCAGATAGATAAATCCAAAATAGACAATATCTACATGAATAAAATCGAGATATACCTGACGGAAGTCTTCAAGGATACCATTGATACCACCGATAAAACTAATTCCTAGACTAAAACTGAGAAGGAGCGGATTGGAGAGGAATGTCTTGAAACCAAGATTGTCTTGGCCCAATTCCAACTGCGCCACACTCTCCACGCGTCTGGGTTCTCGAAAAGAGAACACGAGCAAAGCCGTTCCGATAAACACCCCTGTGTTAATGAGAAACGGCAACGTCAGCGAAAGCTTGGCGATAAACGGCACTCCGATGAAGAGGAATCCCGTGAATACTTGTGCAATAAACACTGCTCTCCCCGTAACTTTTTTGATTTCTTTTCCCCGGCCCAGTTCATGCAGTGTTTCGTAAATGAATGCTTCACCTGTACCGGTCATGAGGGTACCAGCCGCATAATATAAAGCATTGGCCACCATAAATCCATAAAAACCTCCGGCCTGCCAAAATAAAAACATAGACAGGGCCTGTCCCGCGAAAGCGATAGTCAGAGCATAGCGCCTTCCAATCTTGTCGGTGATCATGCCACTCGGTACTTCACACAGTAAACCAATCAACGTTCCGACAGAGAAGATGATACCAATCTCAGAAATAGTGAGGCTGTTCCGCACCAAAAAAATCGTGAGGATGGGCCACACCAAACGCTTGGCGGAAGTCCGCATGATATAGTACTTCCAGATATTTTTTTCGAGAGCGACTTTTCGTTCTGGATTCAACATATAATAAAAAATATTTTCCTAAAGAATGTACAAACACTCTCCTTCTTAACTGAAACTATCGTATCGGAGAACGAGCAGAATAGCAATCGTTCGCAATCCTCTTTGAACCGTAAAGACCATACTGAGATAAAAAAATGTCCCACGCGATAGCTTGGCTACCGGGGGGACACTCGTCAGCTTAAGGCTGACTCACTGACAAGAAGAACTGCGATTCATGATCCGCCTGAACGACTCTTCGCTATGCCGCTTATAGCCTGGGAGCCGATAGAGCGCCCCGCTGATGGCACTGAAGGAGCGGGACACTACCATAGTCCGCCCACAGCATTGATAAGGTCGGAACCGACGCCAATAATCCCGCTCCCACAGAAATGCTCCGTGGTATGGGGAATACTGGTCGGACACTTCTGTGCCACAACACATACAGATGCTCATGTAGCACCTGCGACGCATCAAGAGACGCCCAATTAACCTGTAAAGCATTCCAATCAATTCATGCAACATGACCATTCCTTTCAAAAGAACTCTTTGAGAATATCTGACGAGGGTGGATATGCTATGTTTCTAGCATGCGGTGAAAATCACCAATGACTAGGCCAATCGAATCCCCTCATTTTGTATACCATGACACAAGGAGGAGATTGACTAAAGCAACTTGACGTGTCATGACTCGGCTGGTTTACCTCGACGATAAATCCAACTTGCAAACCGAGATTCTGAAGCTGGCTGCCAATAGGCGTTGCTGTCTCAAATCGTTCCCCATGAGGAACAGACGAACAATGCCATGACGATTCAAGCTGGATGACTACTTCGTCATTGACGAGCCAAAACCGCCGATATCCTTCGTCATTCCCCCATTCTCCGAGATCATGCGCCCAAGCATGAGGAGTGACTTCGAGCAGATTGGGATCACCGCGCTTAACAACGATATTCCCAATCGAATCAGTCCTCAGGTTCTCCCCAAAAAGAATCGACTGAAGAAACGGGAACTCGCGAACGAGTCGTGAAAGCTTACTCTGTTTCATGATTGCTCCTTCTCCCTATCCCAGGGAAAAAAGGTGAATTTGTCGCTTTCCAAGATCCTCTTGGCACGTGGACAAAGTTTACGTGTTTAAAATGTAACGAACTGATTTAATATTATACTCCTTTTTTTATATTATGTCAAGGTTAAAACAATAAAAGACGCTTGTATAGGCGTCTTTTTATATATCCGTGGACTACATCCTACTCAATTGGAACTATCTTACCAAGGAGTTGCAGGAGTGGCAATCACTCGGGGTGGCTATTGAGCAGGCTCAAGCGGTATAGAGGGATTCCTTTTTGCCAGCTCATCAAACTCCTCTTTCGTCATTGGCTTGTAGATAATTTTCAGAAATCGCACCAATGCAGAGGCTTTTTCTCGGGCTTCAGCATCAGAGAGCTCCTTATCAAATCGGTTTTTGTAGAGCCTCTTGAACTCCTGAATACGTTCATCAGAAATCATCATACGCCCTGTTTTTGCCACTGGCTTACCAAATCAAGCAATTGATTGGGGTTAGATTGGAGGTCTACGGTGATTAGCTTCTCTAACGCCTTATGCTCTTCCAAAACTTTCTTGTCCCCATCAAAGGCGTAATCATCAAGCCAGAAGAAATCACTTGAGAAATCTATCCC
>CAYVHS010000009.1:0-44499 GCA_964451495.1 uncultured Bdellovibrionales bacterium
TTTGGGTAGTATTGTCTTATATCCCTGGTTCCAAAATCCAACCACTGGCCGAGCAAAATTTTAGCCCCGAAACTTCTGATGCTGCTCCTTTTCAAGAAAATATGCATTGCGATTGATTTTTGCAGGGGGTATAATATGGTTATAAAAAGTGATAATAACTTATGGCAAAATATATAGATGGGTTTGTTCTTGTAGTTCCAAAAGATAAAACTGAGGAATACAAAAAAATGGCGGAAAGTGGCCGTGATATGTGGATGAAGTATGGTGCACTTGAATATTACGAATCCCGCGGGGACGACCTTGTTCTACAGGAAATGGGCGGTGAAAAGGCGCGTGCATTTACCGAAATGGCTGGATCAAAAAATGATGAAACAGTTTGGTTTTCTTTTATAGTGTTTACATCTAAAGAGCATCGAGATGAGGTCAATGCTAAAGTGATGGAAGAGATGGGTAAGAAGGCGGAAGAATATAAAGATATGGCGATGCCTTTTGATATGAAACGGATGGCCTACGGTGGATTTTTGGTTGAAGTAGAAGGATAGCAATCTGAAACCATATGCTATCGTAAAGAGCTTTGCATAATAGGTGTTTACATCGTCCATGAGGTGGAGTATTAAAAACGAGGCTGTAAAAAGCCTTTTTTTATATCGCGAGTAGTAGCGCTTATGATATAATCTAACTATAAAACTAAAATATGAAAATACAGAAAAGTAGTATTATAATAGTCATCGTTGTTGTTATAGTGGCCGGTTTGTTCGGATGGATGTTTTCATGGCAGTCTATGCAACAAGTAAATCAGGATCGAGTTAGTCTGTCTGATAATCAGCCAACGGAGTTAGATCCAGAAAAACGACCGTCCCTTAGTCGACCGATAGATAAAAGAGAGGATAGAAATTATATTGGAAAAAGTGCTGAAGAGTGCTCTCGTGTCCAGGCCTTCTGCGTTGAGGGGCTTGAGCGTTTCGATGACGAGACTGGGTGTGGGTGTCAGCCAACGGGTAGTATCCCGACAGACTGGAAACTTTATTCGAGTGATGCCATCGGTTTTTCAGTGTATTATGATCCATCACTCACTCTTCAAGAAGATTCAAAAACTGACGTGAGATTTTATAAACAAGGGCCGACACAACGTGGACAGACAGAAATGTATGATGGATTGATTGTCTCGATGCGTAAGGTGAGTGTTCCCAACGGAGGACAAGTATATATAGATGATCAGATAGAACAATATAAAAATGTCGGGAATATTACTGATCCGCTCCATGATGGTAAACTTAATGGCATTTCAGTGAAAGAATATAGTGCGTCTGGGCTTGGCGATTCCAAAATGATTTTTGTACCGATCGATAATCAAACGCTCCTAGAAGTTTCTTATATGGCACCGGATCCAACTAATGCTGGATTTCAAAAAGTAGTAGACTCGATGCTTTCAACTTTTAAGCTTAAATAATAATACTTCTTCAAATTTTCGCATCATTTTTGGTATGCTTCCCCAATCAAAAGTTCTCAGTTTATCTACTAAGGGGAGCTAGTTTACGAATGAAGCTGTAATTTTTGAAAGAATACTATGCAATATTACCTCGCAGTTAAAGGAATCATCAGGCGAAATGATGGGAAAATTCTCGTATTGAAGCGAAGCGGTAGGGATGATCACAAGCCAGGGGTCTGGGAAACAGTAGGTGGCGGGATGGATAGAGAGGAGACGCCGCAGACCGGACTTCAGAGGGAGATTCTAGAGGAGACAGGGCTAGAAGTCGAGGTACAGGAGCCATTTAATGTGTTCACTTTCAAAAAGGATACGGGTGAATTCAAAATCGGAATCACGTTTCTCTGCAAATGTTTAGGGGGAGAAGTGACGCTCAGTGATGAGCATAGCGAATATCGTTGGATTGATCCAGAAGAATTTTCTGAGATGGAATCTGTCGTGTCTCTTCATAAAGAAATTGCTCGATATGCGCTTTTGAAGGAGTGAGACCCTGTTCACAAAAAAATTTCTGATTTTTTTGTGAAAAAGTGGTATTATTGAAATAGAATTTTCAACAAGCTATGCCGATAAAAAAATGGATTTTAGATGGTCATCCACAGCGCTATCATGTGGTGGCTTTAGCGTTAGCTATATTGGCTTTGAGTACCACTTTTGTAACGACGATTTTGGCTGAGGATAGTGGATCGACTACTACCACTACCTCAATTACCGCACCTACTGCCTGCTCCTACACATATACTAGTTGGGGTGTTTGTCAGTCGAATGGGACACGGACTCGTTCTGTCAGCGGCGCTTCACCGAGTGGTTGCGTATCGACCACGGCCCCTGTTCTGGTTGATAACTGCACCTATTCTTCGACTACTACCACTTCAGTTACCGCGCCTACTGCCTGCTCCTACACATATACTAGTTGGGGTGTTTGTCAGTCGAATGGGACACGGACTCGTTCTGTCAGCGGCGCTTCACCGAGTGGTTGCGTATCGACCACGGCCCCTGTTCTGGTTGATAACTGCACCTATTCTTCGACTACTACCACTTCAGTTACCGCGCCTACTGCCTGCTCCTACACATATACTAGTTGGAGTGTTTGTCAGTCGAATGGCAAGCGTGTCCGGACATTGAACTCCAAGTTGCCAGCCGGGTGCCAGGAATATACCAACCCTGTGCTGGAGCAGAGCTGTATCTATGACAGTACAGCAGCTGTTTCGAGTCCGGTAGTGACAACCACAAACATCACGACAACGTCACTCAAAACCTCTTCTACAAGTACGACTGGAACGGAGACGACTGTTGAAACCGTGACGAGTGTGACGCCACTGTTTTCTTTTGTTAATGTGAACGAAGGAATGATAATTCGAGGAGTTTTTGAAATCAAAGGACAGGTTCAGGGAGCAGAAGGGGTGGAATATTATCTGGTGCCGGCTGGCTCTAATACTTATAAATATATTGGTAGTGCTGTGAGAGCCTCTGATACCAACTGGAGCCTCAGGTTTCAATCGACAGGGTTTCCGAATGGAGAATTTTATCTGCGGGCGAAGATTAAGAACAAGTACGGAGAATATGGTGGTGGCCAGAAAAAAGTAAAGGTTGCTAATGATAATGGGATGACTACTGAGGCGCTGGCATCGGGTGAAGTATTTACGCCGTTTGCTATGAGCGCTGAGAAGAAAAGCGAAATGCTTCAGGCCGTAGAGGCAGAGCTTATGATACCGAAAGATACAACTACCGATTCTGCTCCACAGACTCCAGATCAGCAGAAGATGCATATTTTCAGTTATTGTGAATCGAATCCGGAGAAATGTTTTTCGGAACGCGATAGTGATAATGACGGCTTGAGCGATATCGACGAAATTCGCTACGGTACCGACCTAAAGGGTGCGGATAGTGATTTTGATGGTTTTATCGATGGTGACGAAGTAAAAAATGGTTTTGATCCCGTGAAATATTCAGGTGGGGATCAGAGTGATCGGATCATATTTGAGAATCCGAAAGTGGCTGGGGAAACCAAAGATCAGATTTATGCTGTAGAGCAGGTCGAATTGAAAGAGGTTGCCGCTTCTGAAACAACATCTGTCGAGAAGAAAATTAAGTTCACTGGAAAAGGGTTGCCAAATAGTTTTGTGACTATCTATATTTATAGCGATCCTATCGTGTTGACCGTCAAGACCGATAGTGAGGGTAACTGGGTCTATGAATTGGACAAGGAGTTGGAAGACGGCGAGCACGAAGCTTATGTTGCCATTACCGACAATACGGGAAAAATTACTGGAAAAAGTAACCCCTTTCCTTTCGTGAAGACTGCACAAGCGGTGACGGTTATTCCGACAGCAGCAGCTAAATCGGAAACGATTTTGCCCGTGACTCAGAATCGTGCGGAGAGAGATATTCTTATTTTGGTATCAATCGTCGCAACAGCGCTGGTAGTCGCTTTGGTTATTATCGGGCTAATGAGGCATCGACACCATCTCGTGAAGGAAGAAATACTGAAGTAGACATGCTATGAAAAATCTGTTTTTGAGCGCGCTTGCTTTTGTGCGAGAGAATCCGCGCATCATTTATTCTCTGGTCTTGTTGGTGTTTGTCCCAGCAGCGTTTTTTTTCAACACCTACAGTCTTATTTCTGGGATGGAAAAAGATATTGATAGAATCACCCAGAGAAAGGCAGTGTTGGTTGAGAAAATTGTCAATGCCGTAGTTGCAGAAAAAATGAGTCATCAAGAATCGCTTCAGCAGAGCGTGGATAGTCTGGTCGGAGACAACCCAGAGATACAGTCGCTTGCTATCTTGTGGCCAGAAGAGAATGGGAGTCGCTTTCGAGTAATTGCTTCGAGTGAACCAGAAACACTCAATCAGGCGACTGAAAGTATCCAGTATGTGCTTGCCTGGAATAAACCGGAAGGTATCGCATTTCTCGATAGCAATGAAAAAGGCCGTTTTTGGCGAGTGACACGGTTTCTCTCTGATGCTACAGGTACCAAATCCGGCTTGGTGGCGATGACCTTTTCACTGAAAGATTCTGATGCGCTTATCGAAAACACCGTCAATCGTTCTTATCTTATTCTCATTATTACTGTGATTATCGTCCTCCTCTTGGTTTCCAATCAGGCGCGTCTCTTTGGTTACGTTCTGACTCTCAATAAACTGAAGGAAGTGGATGAAATGAAGGATAATTTGATATCCATGGCGAGTCATGAGTTACGTTCGCCACTGACGGCTATCAGGGGGTACCTGGAATTACTTGAAGAGAAACACATGGATTTTGATGAGGAATCGAAAAAATATTTCACCAATATTTCCGCTTCTGTCGACCGACTGAACACATTAGTTAAGGATATGTTGGAGGTTTCGCGTCTCGAGGGAAATCGTGTCCCTCTGACGCTCTCGGAAATCGATCCTCTAGTGGTTATCAATCAGTCAGCGGAGGAATTGCGATCGCAGGCTATACAGAAAGGACTAGAGCTTAATATTCTTGACCTTGAGGGTGTCCGAGTACGCGCTGACGAGGCCCGAATGAAGGAAATTCTCGTGAATCTGATTGGGAATGCCATTAAATATACTCCGCAGGGTTCGGTAAGTGTAACTGCTAAAGTCAAGGGGAAGCAGTACTTGATTACGATAGCGGATACTGGCTTTGGGATTTCAGCAGAGGACCAGAAGAAACTCTTTCAGAAATTTGTACGTATCCAAAACAAGAATACCCAGTCGATTACCGGAACGGGTTTGGGTCTTTGGATTACTTATGAGTTAGCTGAAAAAATGGGTGGCACCATCACCGTCGAAAGCATCGAGGGCGTGGGCTCTCATTTTACTCTCCATCTCCCATTGGCCGGTTAATTCTGGAAAGTAAGTGGAGTATCGGGATCTCTTTTGCATAAAAGATGGATTTTAAGACAGTATATTAAGGCTTTTATAAGCCTATTTATTTTTTACTGAGTTGGGGAGGCGAGATATGCATGAACTGAGTAATGTAAAGTAGACTTGACATAGTGTGGGGATGACATACAATGAGTATGTAAAGTCAATTTTACATCTCATATGACAGATACAGTGGCGAATTCGATAGAAGAATTAAGGAAGATGCACGGGCTGACTCAAGAGGAGCTCGCGCGGATTATCGGAGTGACTCGCCAAACAATCATTGCTCTTGAGAAGGGGAACTATGCTCCTTCTGTATTGCTTGCGCTTAAATTCGCTCATTTTTTCCGCGTCCCCGTAGAAAAAATTTTTACTATTAAATGTCACTTATGATGTCAAAGATATTTTCGGAAAAGATGGTAGCAGTGGTCCTGGTTATGCTGCTCGTCTGGTTTGTCAATCCATTTGGATTTTGGATGACGGACGCGTTCCATATGACGCTCCTCGGTATGATTGTGACCTTGTTTGCTGTTTTTGCCATGTTTTTATGGAGAGAACTTGCCATGGATGAACGCGAGCAGCTCCATCGATTTATCGGCACTCGTTTTGCCTATACAGCTGGCGGTACTCTGCTCCTCCTCGGTATTATCGTGCAGGCATTTTCACACAAGATCGATCCATGGCTGCCCCTGGTGTTGACCGGGATGGTATTGGCGAAAATACTGGGGCGTATGTATGCGGAGAAACGGTACTAGCGACAAAGAAAAGTCATTCATCAGAGAGAAATATGAAAGGAGGTGAAACAATATGAATAAAAACATAGTAATAGTAGTCGTACTGGGTGTGGTAGTCGTACTGGGCGGCTGGTGGTACATGTCCAATCAACAGGCCATGGAAAAAAAGGCTTTGGCTGAAAAAGTAGCGATGGAGAAGGTCGCCATGGAAAAAGAAGCTATGATGAAAAAGGAAGCGGCCATGAAGCAGCCTGAAGCCATGATGGGGAAAAAGACAGATACCATGGCCAAGGAAGAGACCATGATGAAGAAGGATGAAGGCGCTATGATGATCAAAGGAGGACAGTACGTTCCTTACGATGCATCCAAGATTGCTTTTGCTAAAGATGGCAAGGTGGTGCTTTTTTTTCGCGCTTCGTGGTGTCCGACGTGTCGCGCTCTAGATGCTGATATCAAAGCCAATCTCAGTCAGATCCCACAGAACACACTGGTTCTTGATGTGGACTATGACAAGTATACTGACCTCAAGAAGCAGTATGGCGTCACCTATCAGCATACATTGGTGCAGGTGGATGTATCGGGAAATATGATTGCCAAATGGTCTGGGAGTGAAGGGTTGAGCGAACTGCTTACTCAAGTGAAATAGCGAGTCTATCGAAGTAAAAAGTGGTACGAAGCCGGGACGGTTTCTGCAGAGCTGTTCCCCTTGGTAATATTTTTTTAAAACAACATGACTATCCTTATCCTTTTTGCGTTTCTCTCTGGAATTGTCACTATTTTTGCGCCGTGTATATGGCCGATTCTCCCTATCGTGTTATCAGCGGGGGCGACCGGCGGAGAGCGGAAGCCACTTGGTATTGTAACGGGCTTGGCGGTGAGCTTTATGCTGGCAACGCTCGCTCTTGCCTTTGTAGTCCAAGTCATTCCGTTCGATCCTGAGATTTTGCGATTGTTTGCTGTCTTCGTGATAGCTCTTTTGGGACTGACCCTTATTGTTCCAGCCTTGGGAGCGCGACTGGAGGGAGTGGTGAGTCGGTTTGCTTCTCTCGGCGGACGGTTTACGAAAAATTCCGGCACTGGTTTTTGGAGCGGTTTCATTACGGGCTTTGCCTTGGGCCTCGTGTGGTCGCCTTGTGCTGGGCCAATTCTGGCGACGATCGCCACTCTGGCCGCGACTCAGGCCGTGAGCTTCCAAGTGGTGCTCGTAACATTGGCGTTTGTGCTCGGCGTATCGCTCCCACTCTTTGTCCTGGCTGTTTTAGGGAAAAGGGTGTTGGCCAAGACTAGAGCACTGGCACCATATACCAAGCGCATACAGCAGGTATTTGGATTGATTATGATTTTAGCTGCACTTGCTATCTATACGGGGTATGATAAAACACTTCAAACGAAGCTGTTGGATACATTTCCGAGTTATGAGAGATTTTTAAATGGGCTTGAGAAAAATGATACGGTGAAACAGAAACTTGATGAATTGAAGAGTATTGATAGAGAAAGCTCACTTCTTAAGAAAGAGGAGCCAAAATTAAATATGAAAAGCAATCTTTCCCAATATGGGCAAGCCCCAGAGTTTGTGGGCATAGAGAAATGGCTCAATACAGACTCGCCACTGACCATGGAGGGATTGCGTGGCAAAGTCGTGCTTATAGATTTCTGGACCTACAGCTGTATCAATTGTATCCGGACGCTTCCCTATGTGACTGGCTGGTATGAGAAGTACAAAGACCAGGGATTCGTGGTGATTGGGGTGCACACGCCAGAATTTGCATTTGAGAAAAAGACAACGAACGTCGTTGATGCTTTGGCGCGGTACAGGATCAATTATCCTGTGGCTCAGGACAATAATTATGGTACATGGCAAGCCTACAACAATCGCTATTGGCCAGCGGTGTACCTGATTGATAAGCAAGGGGTGATTCGGTTCACACATTTTGGAGAAGGAAAATATAAGGAAATTGATCAAGCTATCCAGTATTTGCTCGCGGAAAAGTAAGTAGGCATTTAAGAAAACGTATGAATAGAATAAACGGTGTAGTTATAGTCATTCTCGGCGTTTCTCTCGGCGCCATAGGGTATTGGTATACGAACAATGATAAAGTAGTGGGAGGAGTAAAAATCCCAAGTATCCCTAAGCAGAGTTGTTTAGAACATAACCAAGAAAAACATATGAAAAAGACCAAAGAAGAATTAACCCAGTATAAACGAGCTTATTTTGCCGGAGGGTGTTTCTGGTGCACGGAGAGCGATTTGCAAAAAGCGCCAGGAGTGGTCGAGGTTGTTTCTGGCTATGCCGGTGGCAGTGTCGTCAATCCTACATATAGCGATGTGACGAGTGAGACAAGCGGCCACCGTGAGGCGGTAGAGGTATATTATGATGGAGAAAAAACGACCTATACAACCCTCGTGAGATATCACTTGATGCATATTGATCCAACCGATGCAGGGGGGCAGTTCTACGATCGTGGTGAGAGTTATCAGGCAGTCATATTCTATACTTCCGATGAGGAACGCTTGATTGCAGAAGAGGCTTTCCGAGAACTGAATGAAGCAAAGATTTTTGATAAGCCGGTGGCGGTCAAGGTGTTGCCCTACAAAAATTTTTACACAGCAGAAGAATATCACCAAAATTATGCGGAGGAAAATACGATCAAATACTGTGCGTATCGAGAGTCGAGTGGTCGTGATGCGTTTCTGAAAAAATATTTTGGTACCAAGAGCTGGGCAGAGCTCGTCGGAAAGAGGACGGTCACAGATGAGAGTAAGAGTACTCCTCAAAATCTTGATTTTTCGGGCTTTGTGAAGCCAAGCGATAGTGAGTTGCGTGAAAAATTAACTGAGAGTCAGTACGATGTGACTCAGAAAGAGGGAACAGAAAAGCCATTTCAGAATACGTATAATGATAACCATGAGGCAGGCATCTATGTGGATATTGTGAGTGGTGAGCCGCTCTATTCTTCGGATGACAAATACGATAGCGGCACGGGCTGGCCGAGCTTTGTGAAGCCAATTGATAGCAAATACATTGTTGAAAAAATAGATAAAGGATTTTTTGGTGATAGAACCGAAATCCGGAGTCACTATGGGGATAGCCATCTCGGACATGTTTTTTCGGATGGTCCAGCAGAACGTGGTGGGATGCGTTATTGTATGAATTCGGCTGCACTGCGTTTCGTTCCGCGGGCAGACATGGAGAAAGAAGGATACGGAGACTTTTTATCACGGGTGAATCCCGAGTAAAGGAATACGATATATGACAAAATTTACAGAAGTTCTCAAAATAAGTGGCTTACCAGTCTTGCTGGCATCGCTCTGTTGCCTGTCGCCGGTCATTCTCGTCCTTTTGGGAGTCTCCTCGGTGAGCTTTGCCTCATCGCTCGGAGATACTTTGTATGGAGATTATAAATGGGTATTTCGTGCCGTGGGACTCATAGCACTTTTCGGTTCTCTGGCATACTATTTGTACAGACAGAAAGGTGTTTGCACCTTGGATCAAGTGAAGCGTCGTCGCAATGAGATTATCAATTATGTAGCGCTCACTCTTATCGCGGGAGTCCTCGGATACCTCTTCTTTTTGTATGTGGTCGTACATTATGTAGGTGTTTGGCTCTTGATTTGGAAGTAATTCTTGTATTGCCATGCATTAGCCCTCTCTTTCTGTGGGGAGTGAGTATTGACAATATATCAAAATGGTGTAGAATATAATGTCAGTTTCTTTGACAATCAATCAAACTCGCCTCAGGCGGAAAGGAGCAAATCATGGAAATCAAAAAAGGGAGCCTCGTTTGTCAATTGGCTTATCTTTTTCACGAGAATAAAGCAATTCCATCCCAGGTCAATGGATGCCAACTCTTCACGCGTTTCATTTTTTTTGGTGTCTTTGCCATTTTTTTGTTATGCGTGGGGGCAATTCTCTTTGTTGTTGGGTTGCCGTTTGCCGCTCGCCCATCTCTCTTTGATGATGATAACACAACCGCGGCATGGGTTCACTACCAGTCTTGGCCAAGGATAAACGGTCATCGGATATATCCGCTCTGGCCTATCCTTACTCTGTGGATGCTCTATAATCTGTCCGCTACGCAAGCGGTCATGGTAGGAGTTCTCCATGCAACCATCTTCTCAACGACGTTTTGGTCCATATTGGGTGTGATCGTTGCATTCATCCTGGCCGTGATGATTTACGTTGTTATCAAAGAGAGCGAGACAGTCGATCTGGCCCGGGAATTCATCAAAGCAAAAAAGCGGAAAGTATGCCCAATAATAAAAATCGTTGAATAACGATAATGGGATTTGGCAGAGCAACAGAGATCTAAGCCCCTCGTGGATATACACTTGGGGCTTTGTTTTATCCAAAAAAGAAAAGGAAAAAGTGAGACGCCGGACTATAGAATGCTAACAAGGGTAAACACACGGGTCTTCATGGATGTGTACGAAGTAGCGCTTGGCGAGAAGACCAATAAGACAGGAGAATGAAAACAAGACCGATGCTACCGGTGATGATTTCAGGAACAGCGACAATCAAGGAGACGAGCATAGCCAGGGCGAGACCCATGATAGCCCAGTGCGCTCCGTGTTCTAGGTAGATCAGAGAATCTAATGCGCGCTCTCTCACGAGAAAAACGGTCATAGTTCTGACAAAATACGCGCCGATACCCAAACCAACTCCGATCACGAGCAGGTTGGTGGAAATTGCGAAAGCACCGATGACGCCGTCGAGAGAAAAGGCGCTATCGAGGACGTTTAAATACAGGAAAAGTGAAAAACCACTTTTGGCCACGAGATTGACCGAGCTTTCGAGTGTCTCGGCCAGACCTTCGATGATGATAAAGAGTACGATGCCCAAGATTCCGAAAATGAGAACGTCTGTTTGTTCGTGAGGAACAAAAAAGGAAATGGAAAGTGTCGTGATGAGCGCCAGGGCGATTTCTAGAGCTTCTATACGGCCCCAGGAAGCCAATCGTTTTTCGATGAGTTCAAACCAATGAATTGTTTTGGCTTGATCAAAGAAATATTTGAGAGATACCATCAGGAGAAAGGTGCCACCAAACGAACTGATGGCGTAGTGTGATTGTGAGAGTAATACTCCGTATTGCTCTGAATCATTGATGGCGAGCAGTACGATGGCCCAAATCGAGGTGCTCGATGCCGCCGCAACTATGAGTATGGGTAGGAATATCCGAGTGCCAAAAACGGCTATCACAATGCCCCATGTGAGAAATCTTTTTTGCCAGATGGCATTCATACGTTTGAGGACTTTGGCGTTCACGACTGCGTTATCAAACGAAAGCGTCACTTCGAGCACAGCGAGAATAGTCGCCAGAATTGTAGCTTCCCATCCGAGTAAAAAATACACCCCGCCTAAGGCGAGGAATGATAACAGTGTCGGTAAAAAGAAAATATTACTCATGTCATTTTTTGTTAGTCAAATGTCGGCTTCTTTTAGCGTGGAAGGATCGGTGGATTTCTTTGAGACGCTCGTTGGTGATGTGGGTATAGATCTGAGTAGTGGTGATAGAGGCGTGGCCGAGCATAGACTGGACAGAGCGGATATCAGCACCATTGACGAGGAGGTCGGTCGCAAAGCTGTGCCGTAGGGTATGGGGATGCACATCTTTTATGATACCAGCTTTTTTGGCATAATATTTGACGATGCGCTGGATACTCCGTGGAGTGAGGCGAAGTGATTCACGCCTGGCATTTTTTTTGTTGACGAGCCCTTTTTTCCCATCGGAAGCAAAGAGCGCAGGATCGACATCGTGGCGTTTTTCTAGATAGATGGCGAGGGCCTGCTTGGCAGCAGGGGAAATAAAGACGATACGGAGTTTACTGCCCTTGCCGCGGACACTGAACTCCTCTTTTTCGAGGTTCACGTGAGATCGATCGAGCGAGGTGAGTTCAGAGACGCGTAGCCCAGATGAGAAAAGAAGCTCGAGAATAGCTCGGTCACGCAGGGCCTTCAGCGTATTGCCTGTTGTTGCTGCCATGAGACGTTCGACCTCCTCATATTCGAGGAAATCCACCTGGCGATCGGGGATTTTGCCTATCTCGATCTTTTCGGCAGCGAGCGTCGGAATATCTTGTTTCGCTAGATATTTGAGGAACGTACGGAGGACGATAGCATGATAAGCTTGAGTGTTTTTTTTCAGGGTTGTACCGAAGCGAGTGGGTTTGCGGTTGAGGTAGAGACGATACTCACGAATCTTTTCGGCTGTGATATCCATGGGTCGCTCTATAGCTCCCCATTCGAAAAAGAACCAGAGAGTATGTCCGTAACTTTCGAGGGTACGAGGAGAGCGATTCATCTCGATTTCCAAGTGCTCGAGGAACCGTTTGGCGAGATGCTCGACTTCATTTTTCGGTTTTTCGAATGGAGACATGTCAATGATATTATCAGACATTATGATTGTAGCACAGGCTGACTTATACACTAAAAAATTGCTTAAAATAAAGCAAAATATGTAAAAAAGAGCATTTTCCTGATTGACGAGAGAGCGCAGGAGAGGTATACTGGACTTTGTAAAAATTAGGGTAAAAGCTTGATGATGTTTTCTTTGGTCTCGCGACCGGGAGCACTCTAGGGTTTTGGCCAATTGAAGGGCGAGAGTCTTATCAATACGCATCGCACATCTTTTTTGAGAATTCTCGGACGTATCCGGTTGCTTTTCATCCGGCCAACGAAAACGAGAGAGAGGGTGGGTATATATACTCATTGGGAGTATTGGCATACACGTATCCATCACGCTCAATCGAAATTCTTACAGTTCATCAAGGAGATTTCTGGATACCGAGTCGTACGTATCTTCAGAAATTACTCCGCTTTTTCTATAGTGGCGTCGAGCGCTCTTTTGGTTTCGGCGAGCAACTTCACTCAGAGTAAGGACTCGAGTAGCCCTCTCCTCGGCTATATGGGGAGCGATATCGTCAGCGCCTCAACATCTACCTCTAAACATCGTATCTCGGCTCAAACAAGCAAAAGAGAAAATCTCTCCTTTGTTCCTTTGGCAAGCGCTCCCAATGCTGTCGATCCGAGCCAGAAGGACGATGTATCACTTTTCGATATTCAAAACCTGGTGTCACAGAATTCTGTGATGCTTTCTACACAGACGAGTTCGATAGCCAAAGATCCTGAAGAGGACGGCGGTGTGAAGATCTATACGATTGAACCGGGTGACACTATCAGTGGTATAGCGACGAAAAACGGGATTACCGTCAATACTATTCTTTGGGCTAACGATCTCGACAATGTGGATCAGATCAAACCAGGAGATCAAATATTTATATTGCCGGTAGCGGGCCTCTCATACGCCATAAAGGAGGGAGATACGATTGAAAGTGTGGCAGGCAAATATAAAGCAGATAAAGAGAAGATCTTGGCTTTCAATGAGTTGCCCGCTAATGGCGAGCTCACCGTGGGTGATGTCATCATCATTCCTGATGGACAAAAGGATGAGGCTCCGAAACCGTCTTCGACGCAGAGTGGACTAGAGCGTCGTCAGTATGCCACGTCGACGGGTGGTGCTGCGACGGATATTTCGTCTGGCTTTCGTAAGCTCGATGGTAAGGCGGGTACAGGGCATCGGTTCCCATTTGGATGGTGTACCTGGTATGTTTCTCAGAAACGATTTGTCCCTTGGGGCGGGAATGCTGGGACGTGGCTCTATAATGCCAAGGCTCTCGGGTACAAGACGAGCCGTACTCCTACGGTAGGGTCTATCATGGTAACCACTGAGAATCGTTATTATGGCCATGTAGCTCTGGTAGAAAAGGTGAGTGGAGATACAATCACGGTCAGTGAAATGAATTATGTGAAATGGGGTAAAGTGAATCGTCGTGTGCTCTCGGCGTCTTCTCGTGCTATCAAAGGATTTATCCAATAGATTGCGTTGAAAGAGAACATTTTTCACATATATTTTTTGAGAGGCTCTTCGATAAGGAGAGCCTCTTTTTTCTTTATCGACAGAGGGGAAAGTATAGGAAAAAAAGTATTCCACTTTTTCTTTTACTTGTGGTATAATTTTTATATGAGGAGATGGGTTTATTATCAACCTCTGTTTTTATAGACAGGGATTGGAGGAGAATGATGCGGTACGTGATATTTTTCCGCTAGCGGTCTGTTTCGTATAGATATGGTTTTAGTACAAAACAAAAAGAAGAATCTTCTCGTTTTTTTTAGTGTGCTCTTTATTTTTTCAGGAGTGATTTTTGTATTTTTCGATGCTCATTTTGCGTCTGCGTCGTTTATGGATTGCTCAGTAGGTAGTAATTTAGCCGGAGGAACGCTTAGCGATTGTATAGCATCAAATGGAAAAACGGGGAAAACAGTAGGTTTTTTGGAACCCTTGGGGAATGTTTTTTATGAGGGTATTAAGTGGGTTCTTTATGCTGTTTTTGTAGCTGTTGGATGGCTCGTATCCGCCGCACTCACACTTTTTGAGTGGGCGATTGACCCGAGTTATATTTCGGGTCCCAAGAGTTTCTTCAATTCTGTATCTACTTATGAGAGCTGGAAGTTCATTCGTGATTTCTTCAATCTTTTTTTCATCCTCTCGCTGCTCTATCTCGCGTTTACGACTATTTTCCAGGTAGCCAAGGATTATAAAAAGTCACTACTCACTCTTGTTATCATGGCACTCCTGGTCAATTTCAGCTTCCCTATCTCGCGTTTTATAATCGATGTGACAAACGTCCCCATGTATTTTTTTGCCAATCAGATGTTTTCGGGCCCGACGTCTAGCGGTCAGTCCTCACTCAGCTCTGTTCTTAGTGCTTCAAATTTGGAAAACATCTTGATAGACAAAAATGACGGGAAATTTGATGCGAGTTCGGAAAAAAACACCATCTCTCGTCTTCTTATGGCAGTGGTGTTCATGTTTATTTTTGCCATTACGCTGCTCGTGCTCGCTGTCATGTTTATTATCCGGCTTATCGCCCTCGTTATTCTCGTCATATTTTCTTCGGTGGGGTTTATAGGAGGCGTCATGCCTGGTATGGGTGGTCTTTCTCAGAAGTGGTGGAAACAGTTTGCAAATTATGCTCTGTATGGACCAGCTGCCATGCTCATGCTTCTCATCGCGACGAGATTTTTCGTGGAAGTTGGAAAGGACTCTACGTTCCAGAATATGCAAGCGGTTTCGAGTGGTATCACGCAGGATAGTTCTATGTCTGCTTTTATCGGATCGATGGCGATGTTTTCTATCCCGATCGTGATGCTCTGGTTTGTCATCGGATTGGCGGGATCGTTTTCGATGGTTGGATCAGGCATGGTGGTTGGCTGGGGCCAAGGTTTGATAAAATCAACAGGAAAGAAGTTTGGTAATGGCGCCAAGTGGGCGATGTACAAGAATCCTGTGATGCGTGGTGCTGGCGAGGGCCTCAAACAACGATATGATAATAATAGGTTTGTAAAATGGGTTACTGGACCAAGTAAGACGGCTGCTCGTATGAAAGGAGCTGTCGGCACGGGGTCTGCGCAAGGCGAGCTCGCCAAGCTTCATCAAAAAGAGGTTAATGAGCGCGTTAAAAAAGACAAGGAAAACGGAATTAATCGTTCAATACATGTTAAAAATCTTGGTTCAAAAGATCCTGTGGAAAAAGAAGCAGCTGCGCTGGCTTTGGCCGAATCAAAAGAGATTCGTACAGCCGGAGAGCTCGCTCTTGCGATGGATGCACTTAAGAACAATAGTGATGGACTACTTCGTGCTATTGAAAATGCGAAGCCGGAAGCAATCGCAACTATGGATCCAACTGTATATGCAACAGCGAGAGATCTTCATTATGAAAAAGATACAGCCGGAAGTTTTGTTTTGGATGCCCAAGGTAATCGTGTTGTCCGTAATGGTATGGATAAATCCCTTGAAGCACTGAATAACAGAACAAAGAAAGAGGGGAATATAAGGGTTCAGGTAGAATATGCATTGAATCAGCTTCCTAGTGGTGCCGCAGGGGCAACGCCGGCACAAGTTCAGACGGCTGTTGATGATGCTATGAAATCAATGAAATCTGCGAAAGATGTGGCTAATTCAGAAAGTCTCTTTAATGATCCGCGATATCAAGCAGCTGCCCTTGCTCACATCCAGGCCCGAGGAGCAGCTCATATTCAGGAGGTTAAAAAAGCATCGGCGCAGGAAGGAACATCCGTGGGTAATTTGATACCTTAATTTGGATAGATATTATGAACGATAAGATAAATAATGCTATTTACTATCCGATGCTTGTTTCTCAAGGCGGGACCACTGGTAAGATGTCACGAGAAGAAGATGCTAGTATATGGAAAACCTATATAACATTGTCGAAATTGAAGCAAGATGTGCTAACTGATCAGCAGATATCTTTACAGATAATTAAATTACAAGAACAATACAAACTTCAGGATCAGTCCATTGCGTATATAAGTCTTTTTATTCGGAAGATATTTTTTGGTGAGCTGCAGATGGCGGAGTGTGAGGCGAAGATTGGCGCGATGCTTACGACGAGCAATGGTGGGGATCCCAACCAAGCCAAGGCGATTGTAGAATTCATCCAAAAAGAAATTTTGACTATCCAGCCGAAGCCGAGGACGGAAGAGGTTTCTGAGGAGGTATCAACACCAGCAAAGACCGTGAGTATGCCACTTCTCCAGGCAATGTCTAAATATGAGCAGCTAGGCAACCAGCTGATTACCAATGAGCGTATCAGAATCAAGTCGCAGTCGGATCCCGTCCGCCCCTCACTCGTTTATTGGGTCAAGTATTACCGCGATGAGCTGGGAGTCGGAGTGCATGATAGTGTGCAGCGGGGCAATTTCCTTTTCCGATCCGAAAATGGTAAACGACTTTCTGTTGAAGAGCGCGAACGCGTCAATCTCATCCTCAAATCAGTCGAAGAGAATTATCCACTGCAGATCGATACAGAAAAAATGGAGATTGTTTTCCCGAATTTCGCGACACCGAAGAAAGAACCGTTCACCATCTCTTCTGGAGCCAAAATAATCAAAGGTCCAGAATTGGGCACAGCAATAGAGAATGAGACTCGGGCGACTCCTGTCAAGCCAGTCGTAGCGGCTCCGCGGCAGTTCACGGCGCCTGATCCAGCAGGGAAGAAAAATCTGAATCCCTATCAGAGTGGGAGCTTTGTCATCAGTCAGAATTTTCAGAAGGGAGAAGCTCTACCAGTACCAGAAAAGGGTGGTATGCGATTTTCTTCCAGTCATGTTTTTCCGGCTGAGAAAGAAAAGGGTGCCGAACAGCGAGAAGTAGCTGTGGAACAGGCAGCAGAGATACTGACCAATCAAGCTTCTGTTTCTTCGGCCCCACCAAGCTCTCCAGTGCAGACAGCCGCACAGGTAGCATCTATCAAGCCGAACCCATTTCGTATTCGACCAGTCAGTTCGCAGAGCCAGGAGGCGGTGTTCAAGAATTAAAGCCTGTAATCGTTGATTTCTTGGAAAATCTATAAAAGAACAGAAGAGGAGAAATAAAGAGATAGATATATGATGTTTAGTGTCCCACAATTTATTGATGTTGAGGACAAGATAGCCGGCCCACTCACATGGCGACAGCTTTTGTGGATGATTGGTATGGGTGCTGCGCTCCTGGTCATGTTTAATCTTTTCGATACTGCTCTGTTTATCATTGCTGCGGTGCCGACTGTTCTTTTGTTTGTCGCTTTGGCATTTTATAGACCGAGCGGTATTCCGCTCCCGATGTATATTTTTCATGCGATTCTCTATATTTTTCATCCCAAGATTGCCGTGTGGGAACGGCCGGTACAGGTGCTCCCGACACAAGAAAAGATGGATAAAGATATGGAGGCGTCTACACCAACACCAGTTGTTGATAAGCATATAACAGAGGATAGGTTGAAGGAACTGGGGCGCATTTTGGATAAGCAGCGAGATTGATGATAGAATAGAGAGAGATATTATAGAATATGGAGTTTTTAAAACCAAAAAATAAAACAACAGGAGGAGCAAGCACCCAAAAGTACGTTGATATAGAAGCAATTCGCGAAGGGGTGATTATTCTCAAGAACGGAGCTTTACGCTCCGTGCTTTTGGTTTCGTCCATCAATTTTGATCTCAAATCAAGCCAGGAGCAAGATGCTATCATCGGGCAGTATCAAAATTTTTTGAATTCTCTCGATTTTCCTGTTCAAATCGTTATTAGTTCACGGCGTTTCAATATTGAGCCATATCTAGCACTGCTTCACGAAAAGGAGGCAGAACAGACCAATGAACTACTTCGTTTTCAAATCTCAGAGTACAAAAATTTCATCAAGAATTTGACAGAAGTGTCCAATATCATGGCCAAATTTTTCTATGTAGTTGTGCCATTTTCTTCGTCTGAAGATGAAAAGAGCGGATTGATAGATAAATTGACTGGTATTTTCCAACAGAAAAAAACTATCGGCATGCATGGGGCATTATTCGAGACCTATCGGAGTCAGCTCGTGCAGCGTGTCGAACATGTCTCCGCCGCTCTTTCTGGCACGGGAGTGCGTGTGACACAATTGAACGCGGAAGAAATCATCGAGCTCTTGTATAATAGTTATAATCCATCGCTTTTCACGACGACAGTTATCAAGGATGTCGAATCAATAGAGCTCGCGTAAGGAATTTTATTTAACGAGAGAAAAGAACATGTCAGAGGAAATATTTCTCAGAGATAAAGGTGAAGAGACAAAGGCGCCGAAAGCGGTTGGCGTGCCTTTTATGGGTACGCGAAATGTCACCCGAGATAAGGAACAACTCGATAGTGAGGCGTTGTATCAAAGTGGTATTGCTACTGTTCGAGATCTTATCGCGCCACCTGCTATCAAGATCACGCCAACATCTATGCAGATCGGTAGTCTTTTATCTCGCACCTATTTTGTTATTGCCTATCCGCGATATCTCTCGACGAATTGGTTTGCTCCCATCATCAATATTGATTTTGCCATGGATATAGCGTTTTTCGTCCACCCAATCGATACGGGCGAAATCTTGAAAAATTTGCGAAAATCAGCTACTCAGGTGCAGTCGCAGATTCATATCGAAGCAGAGGATGGGAAAATCCGCAATCCGGTACTCGAGACAGCACTCGAGGATATCGAATCACTTCGTAATAAACTCCAGCAAGGGACAGAAAAATTTTTCCGTTTTGGCCTGTACATGACGCTCTATGGTACTGATGAGCATGATTTGAATGATAAATGTCAGGAAGTCGAGTCAATCCTCGAAGCGCAGCTCGTGTATGCCAAACCAGCAGTACTTCGTATGGATAACGGGTTTGCAGCGACGCGCCCTTTGGCCAATGATGTTCTTGATGTGGCAAATAATCTCAATACAGAACCTCTTTCGACGACATTCCCGTTTGTTTCCTCTGATCTTTCATCAAATGACGGTATTTTGTATGGTATCAACCGACACAATAATAGCCTGGTGCTTTTTGATCGATTCAAACAGGAGAACGCGAATATGGTCGTGTTTGCCAAATCCGGTGCTGGTAAAAGCTACACCGTCAAGCTCGAAGTGCTCCGATCGATGATGTTTGGGGCGAGCGTTATTATCCTCGATCCAGAAAATGAGTATAAACATCTTTGTGAGGCCGTGGGAGGGAGCTTTCTCAAGATATCGCTCAATTCCGAGGTACACCTGAATCCGTTTGATCTGCCGAAGAAAATCGAGGGCGAGGAGAATGAGGGTGTATTTCGTAACACGATTGCCAATCTCATTGGTCTCCTCCATCTCATGCTCGGTTCGGTAACACCGGAAGAAGATTCGATTCTCGATAAGGCGATTCATGAGACGTACGCTATTCGTGATATTACTGATGTCACTGATTTTTCTGATTTGACACTGTCGTCATTCCCGACGATGTCGGACCTGTATGCAGTATTGGAAAACATGGAAGGAGCAGAATCGCTTTCTGCGCGCCTCGAACGCTATACAGACGGCATTTTCGGGGGATTTCTCAACAAACAGACGAATATTGATACGGATAATCAATTGGTTGTATTCAATATCCGTGATCTCGAAGAAGAACTTCGTCCGATTGCTATGTATATCGTGCTCCAGTTTATCTGGAATGATATCCGATCCCATATGAAAAAACGTATCATCGTCGTAGATGAAGCCTGGGTGATGATGCAGCATGAAGATGCCGCTTCATTCCTTTTCGGTATTGCCAAGCGTTGCCGTAAGTACTATACCGGTCTCACGACTATTACGCAGGATATCAGTGACTTTATGAATTCTCGCTATGGGAAACCGATTATCACTAACTCATCCCTTCAGCTCTTGCTCCGTCAGTCACCATCATCGATTGATCTCGTGGCGGAGACATTCTATTTGACCGATCATGAAAAATTTCTGCTTCTCGAAAGTAATGTAGGAGAAGGTATTTTCTTTGCGGGCACCAAACATGCGGCAGTCAAAGTGATTGCTTCTTATAGTGAAGATCAGCTCATTACTTCCGATCCTCGTCAGCTTATCGAAATTGAAAATGCCAAGAAAGAGTTTGATGAGGGGCGTTAGTGCATGTAATGAAATCCGCATATGGCGTCAAAAACTGAAGCATTACGGCTTTTTCGTGATGAGGCACAAAAGAAAGCGATAGATATACATAAAGATCTCACTGGCAGTAAGCCGTCGTTTTTGTTGTATAGTGCAGTCACCATGATTGCTGTTTTAAAGGATCTACTTGATTTGGTAGGGATTGGTTCATTACCGGCTCTTGGAACGGTGGTTACATTCTGTTTCACCTTTCTTATTTGGATATTACTTTTTACGTTTGATCGATCTGGGGGAAGCAGGAACACCAAGACGACGCGCGGTCTTGTGTTAGGCGCAGTGGCTATTGTCGAGGGATTTGGGTTTGGACTCAATTTTTTTCCGGTCGAGACCATGTCTGTTGTCTTGCTGTATCAGCTAGCTCGAAGAACTTGGAAAAGACACATGAAGGGGTAAGGGGAGAATTGGAAATGACCAGACCAGTATTTAATGGAGCATATACGTATGTTGGAACTACTTTCTCATCACCGTCGATTTTTTGTGACAGGGGTATTGGCGCTTTTTTCTATTGGTTTTTTAGGATTGTTTAACGAAAATGATAAAATCAGCCCTGCGTTTCAGAGTTTCATTGTGAGCACGGTTTTTTTCTTGGTTATTCCTTTGTTATATAGTAAAATTATACTCAAAGAGTCCTTGAAAAATATGGGTTGGCAGAAGGGACGTTTTGTGGCTGGTATTGTCTCGGGTGTGCTATGTGTGACACTAGCAATGGTGGCAATTTTTTTCTTGATACAATTCTCTTCTTTCCAAGAGCAGTATCGCTTGCCCGCCCTCGTAGAGACAAATTTTCTTTGGTTCATGTTTTATGAACTCGTACTTGCCTCTTTTACCGTTCTCCTCTACGAAGTGTTTTTCCGGGGATTTATACAGCTTTTCTGGTTACGTGATTTGGGGATGTGGGCCATCCTTATTCAAGCAGTAATCGTGATGGCACTTTTATATTTTGGACAAGATGTTTCTTGGCAGCGGGTGCCACTCATGATGTTTACTGTATTTTCTGGTGTGATTGCTCATGTTTCTCGCTCGATTTGGTATCCGATGGTGGCGAGTTGGTTCTTTTTCTTTCTCACTGATATCTTGGTTCTTGTGCTCCATTAAAAAAAATTGCGTATGCGTTTTTCTCGTAAAAAACAAAAAGCTTTCAATAGAGTTTCGAGTCTCACTCTTCTTGTTGGGTTGTTTTTGACAAGCGCAATGCCGGCGCTGGGGGTCAAGCTGCCATCGGTATCAAGTGTCGCTGCACAGCTAGAAAAGCGCTATCATTTAAATTTGGGGAGTATTCAGAATCAAGGAGAGGTTTTCAATGTTGCTGATGATAAAAAAACAACTCCTGAGGTGAAGATTTTTTTCTCACCGAGTGACCCGAGACCAGGAGAAAAGATGACTGCCAAAGCCCTTCCGATGTATTTTTCGAACGCCGAAGGAGATCTCTACTACACCTGGTATCTGAGGCGGGCCCTCTGTGATCTCACGAATTCACCAAGCGCAGCGGTCAAGGCAGCATGTGACCGCGATGGTAATGGAAAGATTACTGTTGAGGACTGGAAGATTGAGGCTGCGACTTACCTTGTTCAGAATGGTTTTGATAATAGCGCTACGAGTTATGCCTCAGATTCGGATAATGATGGCTATAAGGCCAAGTATGGCGGTGATAATAAAGCCAATACGCCAGACTACTGTTATGTGCACGACAATACCTCTGGGACGAATTATGAATTAGCTAATAGCGCCTCGAGTATTTCTTTTGGTTGTCCAAGTGGGACATCGCCGGCCTGTATGGCCGAGGAAGAAGAAGTTACTCCGGGGGCTCTTTCAAGTGGTACAGGAGATACGTTTGTTTCGGCCAATACAGGGGCATGTCATATGGCTGGATATCCTGCGTGTTCCTCTGGTGTGCCTGTGTGTGATACTGGGTCACCTCGTTGTGTTGTCAGCCCTACTTCTACTACATCATGCGGATCAGTTTTGGCTGGGTGCTCTACTGGGACAGCGAGTACAGCGAGTTTGTATTGTAGACATTTGTTTCCTGACCGAAGTGGATATACGACTGGAGACGGGTCTTTTGGTGCGGGCGAAGAGAATGCTTGGAATACTGACCCTAACGATCCAAGCACGGCTGGTAATGGCAATAAAGATGAGGCAAATCTCGTAGGGCTGGGCCAATCAGATTTTGTATGGAATTATGATAGTGGAGATAAGGTCGGTGTGGCCGTGGAGGGAACCTCGATGATTAATACCAAGCACGACGATTCTTCGTTTATGATTATGTGGGCATTTTCGAAAAATGATTGCCCAATTTCTTTGGCGAGCGGAATGGGATCGTATACACAAAATATTCGTGGGTACGGAGTTACTATTCCGACGGCTGATTTGGATATTAATAAGTGTCTCGAAAGAAATTTGGTCGATCCGACCGAGGGTGGCCAGGCTACAAATTTGGGCGTAGATATTACAGTTTCTCCCTCAAGTCCGATTAATGACGAGACAGGAGATAAAAGTGGTGATATGGTTGTTGCTCAGGCCAGTGTGAATAATGCTGGCAGAGGAGTAACTGATATACTATTTGATTGGAAAGTGGAAATTTCGGATAATATTCAGTTCAGCACTTCTATTGGTAATGTTTCTGATATAACATCAGATATGCGTTCGCTGGGACTCCTCAGTAATACGAAGGGGAATGCTCTCGATGCCATCAGGCTGAAAATGGATATTCCTAGTACCTTCGGAGGGAAAAGTCTTTCGAGTTATTTGAATAGCGGTGTAGGCTATCTTCGTTTTTCATCTAAAGTTTCGGAAAATTTTTCGACAGGCGTGGTGCGTAAAGGCAGAAGTGATGTGATTGTGAAATTTGTTTCTACGAGCAAGAAAATTACAGCCTATACAGCGGACACGAGGCTTGTGGGGACGTCTATGCATGTCGTGTTGCCTCCTGCCTCAGGTATTATCTGTAATAGTAACCCATTGGAACGGACGGCATGCCCAGTTATAAGGAGTGAGATTGTGGGTTTGCGTATCGACCCAAGTGGCCTCAGTAATTTTTCATGGAATATCAATGGAAAAAACTTTTCTTGTAATCAGACGGATGTCTCCCCGGACTGTGTGAATGGCGAACAAAATGAAGTGAACTTTTTTCCAGTAACAGGGAATGTTGGAGATGTCTATACAGTGACTGTCACAGCCAATGATGTTGCTAGTGGGAAAATAATTACGCTGGCTCGCGCGTTTCATATTGTTGAGCCGCAAGTTTCTATAGTATCCAAAGATCAAACGCTCGCTTGGCCGAAGCTCCTCGGGCAGTATTCGGATATCTCTGGGGCTACAGGCTGCACTAGTGGTATTTGTGATGATTATAGTCGGACGATTTTTCAGGCGTATTCTGGAGAAGGTGTTATGTTCAAAGCTGAGTTTTTGCCTAGTTTCCTGGGTACTGTAGCAGAAAGACAGTGGACGATAGATGGTACGAGTGTTGCTGAATCGGCGCCTGGTGAAATGGGATTTTTAGCGGCAAAGCCAGCAGGGAGCGTGTTCAATATTTCTTTGAAAGCCCTGGTTTCGCAGCCAGTGGATACGCGACGTGCTCTTATCGATATCTGGGGGGTTTCTCAGCTTGATTCGCCAGAAATACGATTTACTACTACAGACCAACTGGAAGTGCTGGATCCAACTCCATTGGCGGGGGGGGCAGGGGGAACAAGAGCATTTTTTGCAGCAGTATCTTCGTATATCCCTGCGTCAGTTCTCTTTATGTTCCGAATTCTTTTGAGTGGAGTACTCATCCTTTTTACTACGAGTTTTCTTTTCGCTCTCATACCAGAGCGAGTAGTAGAGAGAAAGCATTTCTCATAAACACAAAAAGAAAGAAAAAGCGCTCCCTTAAGGAGCGCTTTTTGTTAGAGGAGAGACCCTTCATTTGCTGATAGGCAGAAGGACTCCTAAAAAGTGCCGGGGAGAGGACTTGAACCTCCATGAGATTGCTCTCGTCAGGTCCTAAGCCTGATGCGTCTACCGTTTCGCCACCCCGGCGTTGTATTTTTCAAATAATCCGTGCTTTTTCGCCAAAAATATGGAGGAGTCGCGAGACTTCTTCTTTGACGGGACCTTCATTTTGATATTCTCCATGGTGGCGTGTCATGTCGCCGTACGTGTGTTTTTTCTGATCGAGATGGAGACTGAGTGCAAGTGTCAGTGCCTGGAGTTTTGTGTAGCAGTGAAAACGAGGATACCCAGAACTAGCGAGTTGTCTTATAAAGCTCATTTCCCCGTTTTCTTCACGCTGAAACGTATAGCCTGCTCGCCGCAAAAGAGAAACTGGGTTTTCTGGGATGCCTTCCACAAGAATTTTCATATCAATCTTTGAAATTTTTATCTGATCCCGAAGAAAACCAAGTAGTTGGTTTTCTTAACTTCACTTTGCTCAGTCGGAGTGCCGGGAATTGAACCCGGATTACACGAACCCGAATCGTGCGTAATACCGTTATACCACACTCCGAGATTTGAACGAATAGCGAGCATTAAGAAAAAATACCAATCGATCACTCTTTTATTTTTTCTCGGTTTTGTTGCTGAATTTTACTCTACCCAATGAGCCTTCTTAATCTTTTTATCGTCTTCTTCTCTCCTTTCCTCGATGCGTTCTTTGGCTAACTCCCGGAGTTTTTCGAGGTCATGTTTTTCGAGATTGGTAGCTCGGGCGAGGAGATGTTCTTTTACGTTCTCTTCCGGGTGCTCGATGACTTCAGCGAGGAGAACATCGAGGATAGCGCCGATTTTGGGCCCAGCCGGGATATGGAGCGTTTCGATAAGATCAGTTCCTTTGAGGGCGAGCATTTTGACCGAAAGAGGATCTCGTGATACTTTGTCGATCATATATTCGAGATGACGAAGCTTGTAAGGTTTGGCTTTGGGGACACCGGAGCCTAGTCTATCACCGATTCGCACTGCCATCAAGTCGTCCATATTTTCCAAGCCCACGCGTTTGACGAGGCGCCGTACAGAGGCCTCGGTGACTTCGTCGACGTTGTAGTAGAAGAGATGGTTATCGACGAGCAGTGTGGCGTGGTCTACGATTGATTTAGAAAAACGCAAACGAGTGAGCATTTTTTCCGTCATGCGAGCCCCGACATGGTCATGATTATAGAATGTCGAACGATACCCATCGCCGCGTTTGGTGCGGGGCTTGCCTACGTCATGGAGTAGCGCTGCCAGACGGACAGAAAGGGATTTCGACGGACAGGCCGAGAGTGCTTTGAGATTGTGTTCCCAGACGGTGTAAATATGATGAAGATTTTGAGTAATGCCGATACCTTCTTCGAGTTCGGGTAGGATAAATCGTAAGAGTCCAGTTTTTTCGAGCATCTCGATCCCTTCCGCGGGGCTGTTTGAAAGGATGATTTTTGAGAGTTCATCGCGGACGCGCTCTTTTGAAATAGCTTCAAGATGACCTGAGAGCTTGTGAATGGCGAGCAGTGTTTCTTCTTCTATGTACCAATTGTTGGTTTCCTTGGACGTCTGCGGATTGCGTAATTCGGCATAGAAACGAACTGCCCGCATTAGGCGTAGAGCATCTTCATTAAAACGTTCTTCTGGATTGCCAACTGTTCGGATAATTTTTTTCTCGAGATCCTCCTGCCCATGGAAAGGATCAATATAGTTCCATTCACCATTCTTTGGTCCGTAAGCAATCGAGTTGATAGTAAAATCACGGCGTGCCAAATCTTCTTCGAGCGACTGGGTGAAGAGGACTTCTGATGGCCGACGTCTGTCTGTGTAAGCAGATTCTATACGATAGGTAGTGACCTCGATAATATCTTCCTCCTTGTCTTTCGGAGTGGTTACTAGGAAGCGAGGGACCTTTACACCGACAGTACCGAAATCATTCTCGTAGAAACTTTCTGGGAAAAGCTCCATCACTTTGTCGGGAGTGGCATTGGTAGTAACATCCCAGTCTTTGGGTATACGACCGATACAGAGATCTCGTACACATCCGCCTACCACGAATGCTTCAAATCCAGCCTGGGCCAAGGTCTCAATAACGTTGATAACGGGTTGTGGGATAGTGTTTCTCATATGTAGAGACTATCAGTATTTCTTCGGGATGCCAACATGGCGATATGATTACGTATGCGTCTAGGGTAAAGGTTTTGGTAGGGTTTGGTTGTCGTTGACAACAAACAACAGCGGTACCTACCGCCGTTGTTTACGAAATATGGAGAGTGTCGGTTACAGTATACGGCGCTTTTCTTCTTCCTTGTAACAAATGAGCGTATCTCCCACTTCGATTTTCGTGTTACCCTCGAAGACAACGCCGCACTCATTGCCTTGGCCGACCTCATCAGCGTTTTCTTTATTGCGCTGTAGATTGAGCATCTTTCCTTTGCCGACAATTTCATCGTTACGTTTGATTTCGATGAGTGATCCACGGAGGAATTTGCCTTCTGATACGCGTCCACCGACGATCATATCGCGCTTGCCTGTCTTAAAAATAGCGAGAACCGCCAGACGACCAGAGTCAGTACGGACTATTTCCGGAGGAAGCATCGCTGTGAGTTTATCTTTGATAGCCTCGACGAGTTTGTAGATGATGTTATAGGTCTCGATAGTGATTTTCGCATTTTCGGCCATGCGCTTGGCGACAGAAGTTGGCTCGCTATTGAAGCCCAATATAAGAGCATTAGCGCTCGCTGCCATGCGGACATCGGATTCGGTGATGCTACCGACACCTGAAGCGATGAGCTCAAGTGTTACCTCATCGGAATGAATGGTGGATAGGATTTGATCGATCGCTTCGAGTGACCCTTGTACATCAGCTTTGAGCAAGACAGGGAGTTTTTTGATATTTTCTTCGTCTTCAGTTTGGATTTTTCCGAGCTTATTTTTCCCAGTGGCAGCTTCTTTGGAGCGGCTACGAGCAAGACTTTTACCACTGACGACCTGAACGATATCGTTGGTCTGTGGTGCGGCGCTGAACCCATAGAGCGTCGCGGGCACCGATGGTCCGGCGGTCTGGAGATTTTTTCCAGCGAAATCTTCGATGCGTCTGATACGTCCGAAAGCGCTCCCGGCGATGACATCCTGACCGACTTTGAGTGTACCGGTGCGAACGAGCGCCGTGGCTACAGGACCCTTTTGTGGATCAAGGTGAGACTCGAGAATGACCGCGAACCCGTCGCGTTTGTGATCGGCGCGGAAATCTTCGACTTCGGCGACGAGTAGGATATTATCGAGGAGTTTGTCGATGTTGATATTGCCCTTGGCGCTGATTTCGGTGCACATAGTGTCACCACCCCATTCTTCGAAGAGGATGCCGTGTTCCGCGAGTTCTTGTTTCACACGCTCGGGTTTCGCTTCGGGCTTATCAATCTTGTTGATAGCGACGATGACAGGAAGTTTATGTTCTTTCAAGTACTCGATAACTTCCTTGGTTTGTGGACGGACACCATCATCGGCCGCAACGACAAGGATAGCAATGTCAGCGATAGAAAGGCCTCGTTTGCGCATAGCAGAAAAAGCTTCATGTCCAGGCGTATCGATGAACGTGATGAGTTGTTTATGTTTTTTTACCTGGTAGGCACTGATGTGCTGAGTGATGCCACCTGCTTCACCAGCAGCCACATTGGCTTTACGGATAGTATCCAGGAGTGTGGTTTTGCCATGATCGACATGGCCGAGGATAGTGACGATGGGTGGTCGCGGGGAAAGATTTTTCCCTGAGCTTTTTTCTTCGATGAGAAGTTTGGTAAAGCCCTCAATCGTCAGACGGCCTTCTTCGATTTCTTCTTCGGCGGCTTTGGCTTCGAAACCGAGATCTTGAGCGATGATAGTAGCTGTATCAAAATCAATTTCTTCGTTGATGGTGGCGAGAATGCCATTTTTCATGAGTTCTGTGATGACGGCTGCGACGGGGAGATGCAAAATTTCGCTCAATTTCTTGACCGTGACAGACGAAGGGAGTAGGACGGTTTTGAGGGGGGTAGTGAGTTCTTGTGTCATAGATTGGAGATTATAGGGTTTACCCTGTGAAATTCCGTCAGTCGTCGGACCAGCAAAGCTGGATTTCACGGAGTGAATCAAGTTTGAAAAATTAATTACAAAATATTTAAATGATTACGGGTTTGCCCGAGATGGCTTGAGTGATAGCAGCTTTCTCTTCTTCGGTAAGCGGGAATCCGGCGGCCTGGCCCAGGGCTACTGGTTTGGCATAGACACGGGTACCTTCTCGTGTATGGAGTGATGATATGATAACACCTGAGTTTTTGCCATCCAGCAGGGCGACAGAAAAGCTTTGGTTACCACCGACTTCTTTGAATGGATTGAAGCGGACAACACTGGTTTTGTGGATGCTTTTTGCGCCGAGCTCCCTCAGGCGGTTTGATATTTCGAAAAGCTCCTGAATTTCGCTGTCGAGCGCCTTGGTTTCGTTCAATTGTTCAAGTAGAATATTTTCCAAGTCTTTAGCCTCTTTTCCAGAAAAAAATACGGCGAGTTTCTGTTTGAGACGACGATTTTGTACGAAAAGTGCGATAATCAGAGCCATCAAAAGGATTTCTCCGATGAGTACGAAAGCGATACTTCCGTAGATTGCATATGGGGAAAATGCCTGCATGAAACTGAACATGGAGCTTTTATCATGAATCTTACTGAATAGCGTATCACGTTTTTTTCCTTCTGTAAAGGAAAATTTGGCTTATAGTCAGTCTAAAATACCATCGCTCTTTCAAAAAGCAAAACATCTTTCTTCATAGAGAGAAGGGAATTGCTGGTCATTTCTGATTATTCACGACGACGCGCTTTCTTTTGGTGGTATACTAGAGATATATAATTTTTATCTTTTGAATATGAAACACTACCTGGTTATCGGTGGAGTTGCCGTAGCAGGAGTTGCTGTAGCAGGAGTCTTTTTTCTGATGGGACCCAAGAAAGCTTTGTCACCAGCAGAAGAACAAAAGGGTTTGGTGGCCACTACAGAACAGTCCGGAACGCCGGAAGAGTCTCGGGCAGACACTTCAGTCATTAGCTCGATCAAGGAAGCCATGGGCCTCGGGAAGCCGATGCAGTGTGCCTATACATCCACAGTACAGGGTCAGCCCATACAGTCATCTATTATTGTTGACGGACAGAAGTATCGAGCTACGACGAATACTGGTGATATGAAGAGTAATGTCATATTCGATGGCACAACTCAGTATATATGGACTGACGGTGCCATCCAGGGAATCAAGATATCTAAGACGTGCTTGGATGAGTTACGAGCTAGCCTTCCAAAAAATACAGTACTTCCAGTAGGAAAGACTACCGAAGAAAGAGAAAAGACCCTTGCGGCCGCCACCGAGGTCATCTGTACTCGGGCGACAGAAGAAGATTTTTTGTTGCCATCAGGGATGACATTTGCGGATCAGTGCGGGATGATGAAGCAGAGTCTCGACGCTATGAAGGATGTGAAAATGCCGATTCCTGGTACTACCACTAGTTCAAAAAGTGTACCACTTCCCGAAGGGATGAAAACTCCTCCTGTGCCGACGACATTTCCTCAGTAGACTCACGAATATTTGAAGACCATCCTGATTTTTTGAAGGGTGGTTTTTTCGAAAAGAGTCTAGGCTTGTTTGGCTAAGGGGAATGCTTGAGATGGTGAGGGTGGGACGCTTTAGCTAAAAGTTTGTCGTGTTGCAAATGAGGCAGTGGAATTTTTGATTAACATGTACTTATGCAGATTAAAGAATTGGGGCACGTCGTACTTTATGTAGTTAATCTCAAGCGCTCAGCTGATTTTTACCGAAACATTTTGGGTTTTCGCGAAATCAAACGTGGCGGTGGAATAGCGATTTTTTCATCTGGACGGACTCATCACGAACTCTTACTAATTGAAATAGGAGGAGAGGTTATTTCGAGACCAGGACTGTGTCCGGGGTTGTATCATATCGGTTTCAAGATTGGCGATACTCCGGAAGATGTGAGGCAGGCATATCGGGAACTACTCACGCAAGGGGTGACTATTGTAGGTACAGGGGATCATACAGTGACCCATAGTCTCTATATTCTCGATCCGGATGGGAATGAATTGGAACTTTATGCTGATATTTCCGATAGTTGGAAGACAGACCCAGAAGCCGTGTTTGCCCCGACTCGCTCGCTCGATCTCTCATAAAAACACAAATCCCCGCGTCTTCTGATGAGGGGATTTTTTTGATGCGGAAGCGGGAGGATTCGCCCGTCGGGCCTGAGATTTTTCTATTCAAAGAAAAATCTCTTCTCATTCTCACGAAAGTGCCACGGGCACTTTCTCCTCTTCCTTGTTTCACTGGCGGAAGCGGGAGGATTCGAACCTCCGATACGGTTACCCGTATACCGCATTTCGAGTGCGGCCTATTCAACCTCTCTAGCACGCTTCCCTTATTGTTCTGTTGTACAAGAAAACACGGGTTAAATCAAGAGCGGAAAGTAGGGATTTCTTCCGCTTACGATAATTTTGGTGTACAATAGAGGTATTCGCGTAGCAAAAAACAAATCATTTTTTACTGAATGTATTATGAGCGCACCCATGGGATTGATGTTTGTTGATCCAGCAGTTGTCGTGAGTCAACTCCCTGTAAATCCAGGAGACAAAGTCGCTGATTTTGGTTGCGGATCGGGGTATTTTTCTTTTGAGTTTGCGAAAGTTGTTGGTTCTGATGGGATCGTACATGCTCTCGATGTGCTCCCTTCGGCACTTGAGGCCGTAGCGAGTCGCGCCAAGACGCTTGGTTTGGTCAATATCGTTACGAAGCGGGTCAACCTGGAGCGAGAAGGAGGATCAGGCCTGGCGCCGGAGAGTATGGACTGGGTAGTTTTGAAAGATATGTTGTTTCAGAATCAGAAGAAAGAGGTCATCATGCATGAAATGGCACGTGTATTGAAAATGGGTGGGCATGGCTTTATCATGGAGTGGAGTCCTGACCAGCCACTCGTTGGTCCAGATAAAGAGCTGCGCATTGCTCCAGAGGAAATGCAGAAACTTATTGAGGGCTCCGGGATGCATTTGGAGAAAGAGCTCAATATCGGAGGTTTTCATTATGCGTTTCTCGTGAAGGGATAGCCGTATTTTTGGTGATGATATGATGATATATAAAAAAATTTTTTTATTCACGTTTGTTTTTTTCGGAGCATTAATCCTTTCTGGTTGTGGATTTAGGGCTACGGCGCCGGAAACGTATGCTGTTGATCTCGAAGTCTGGGGAGTATTTGATGATAGTGATGCCTATACAGAAATTTTTGGTGAATATCGCAAGCTCAATCCTTATGTACGGAGTATCACGTATCGTAAAATGTCGGTAGAGACATACAAGGAAGATCTGATTAATGCCCTGGCTGCAGGCAACGGGCCAGATATTTTCATGATGCGTAATGCGTGGAGGGGTGGATTCGAGGATAAAATCGTGCCAGCACCGGAGTATATGATGACGGAGCGGGAATATCGCGACGCGATGGTGGATGTGGTAGCATCTGACTTTATTGGCAAAGACGGAAAAATCTATGGAGTACCACTTTCTGCTGATTCTCTCGCGTTGTACTACAATAAGGATTTATTCAACGCCGCTGGCATTGCCAAGCCTCCGACAACATGGGATGAGCTCGCGGAAGATGCTCGGCGACTGACAAGTGTTGATCGTTTTGGTAATGTAACGCAGGCTGGTGCTGCTCTGGGCACCACGTACAATATTAATCGTTCGACGGATATTCTGACGGTGCTTATGATGCAGCTTGGATCAGCACTCTCTAATGCTCAGGGCCGATCGGAATTTTCTGATGCAGCTGGACGGAAGGCACTTGATTTTTATGCTCAGTTTGCTCAGGCTGGGGCGAGTACCTATACATGGAACCGTAATCTGCATTATTCTATCGATGCTTTCGACGAGGGGACACTGGGTATGATGCTCAATTATTCTTGGCAGTATCCGACGATTAAACAAAAAAATGCTAAGCTCAATTTTGCTGTTGCGCCGCTGCCTCAGTTCTCGGGCACGCCACCGATAAATCTGGGGAATTATTGGGGGTTTGGTGTATCGGAAAACAAAGAGTATAAAGCGCCGACCACCGGCCAGAATGCCAAGGCACCAGTGGATACAACCAAGCAGAACACACTCCGCATCCATGAATCGTGGCAGTTGCTCAAATTTTTGACTTTTCCACATCCGAACAAAACCATAACGCTTCAGAACGGATTGGCCGGTACCACCAAGGATTTCCCACTCACTTTTGACCCAGCTGAAAAATATCTCAAAAAAACAGGCAAGCCAGCTGCCAGGCGAGATCTCGTCGAGACACAGAGGAACGACGTGGTGCTTGCACCATTTGCTCTGGGCAATCTGATTGCGAAGAATTGGTACCAGGGTAATCCAGAGGCCGTAGAAGGGATCTTTGCAGAGATGATTGACGATGTGAATAAGAATGCTAATAACTCCTCTAACGCTTTGAACACAGCTGTCAATCGCGTGAATCTTTTGCGATAGGAAATCTTGTTTGTTTGACAAAACACTCTGAGTGGGTTACAATGGTTAATGACTATTTAAGGCGTGGTAACGCCTTTTTTCAATGCTCACCCAAGCTGTCTCGCTCGTTAGTAGTACTGCGAGGGTGACGCAGACAGGGATTATTTATTTCTTACTTTATTTATATTTATGGAAATCAGAAATATTGCCATTATCGCTCACGTTGATCATGGAAAAACAACACTGACAGACGCTCTCATGCGACAGACTGGTATGGTGACGGCTGATGGTGTATCGATGGATTCGAACGCTTTGGAGCGTGAGCGCGGTATCACTATCTATGCCAAAAATGCCGCTTTGTTTTACCAAGACACCAAGATTAACATTGTTGATACCCCTGGACATGCTGATTTCGGCTCAGAAGTAGAGCGCGTGCTTCGTTCTATCGATAGTGTTGTTCTTGTAGTCGACGCTCAGGAGGGACCGATGCCACAGACTCGTTTTGTGCTCAAGAAATCTCTCGAGCTGGGTCTCCGTCCGATTGTCGTGATCAATAAAATCGACAAGCCAGCTGCTCGTCCCGAAGAAGTAAAGGAGATGGTGTATGAGTTGTTTCTTGATCTAGGTGCTGACGATGAGCAGCTCGATTTTGAAGTTGTGTACGCTATCGCGAGACAGGGTATAGCCAAGCTGTCACTCGAAGAGGAGGGTGTAGACCTCTCGCCGCTTCTCGATACGATTCTGAAAAAAGTTTCCGCTGCCAAGCATGATACTGAAAGCCCTCTGCGTGCTCAGCCATTCAACCTCGGTTATGATAATTTTGTCGGTCGCTTGGCCATAGCTCGTGTCTATGAAGGGACAATGAAGGTCAATGATACTGTGTACATCTGCCATATTTCCGGGAAAAGTGAGACAGGGCGTATTGTGAAATTATTTACGTTCCGTGGGCTTGAGCGCGTCGAGACAAACGAAGTCGAAGCAGGTGATATCGTTATGATTGCCGGGCTGACGACTATCGAGATCGGTGATACTATTTCTTTGACCACTGAGCAGGAGTTGTTGCCAGTGATTGCTATCGATGAGCCGACGATTTCTCTCAACTTTGTCGTCAATGACTCTCCGTTCGCTGGACGCGAGGGAAAGTTTGTCACCAATAAGCAGCTCCGTGAGCGCCTACAGAAAGAACTTGAAATCAACGTCGGCTTGCGTATCGATTTTTCTGATGATCATTATAAGGTCTATGGTCGTGGTGAGTTGCATGTGGCTATCCTGCTCGAAAATATGCGACGTGAAGGCTATGAGGTACAGGTTTCTCAACCACAGGTCATCATCAAAGATGTCGATGGCGTGAAGTCTGAACCATTCGAAGAGGTGACCGTGGAATGTCCGATGAACGTGACAGGAACAGTGATTGAAAAGATGGGCAAGCGCAAAGGCATCATGATGGAAATGAAAGAGGGTTCGGGTGGATATACTCGGCTTATTTTTGAAGTACCCACGCGTGGCCTCTTGGGGTATCGCGGTGAATTCATGATCGATACTCGTGGTGAAGGAACGCTCTATACGCGCGTTGTCGGATTCCGTCCGTTTGCTGGTGATATCCAGAAGCGCGATGTGGGCTCGATGGTGTCTATGGCTACGGGTAAGGCACTAGCGTTTTCACTCAATAATCTCCAGGAACGTGGCGTCCTCTATATCTCTCCTTCGACAGAAGTATACGAGGGTATGGTGGTCGGTAATGTGACAAAGGGGAGTGATATGTCTGTGAATCCGATCAAGGGCAAGGCGATGAGTAACATGCGTTCTTCTGGTGCTGACGAAGCAATCAAGCTCGTACCGGCGATGGAAATATCTATCGAGCGTGGTTTGGAAATCATCCTCGAGGATGAATATCTGGAAATTACTCCGCATAATGTTCGTCTCCGCAAACAATATCTCTCAGAAACTGAACGTGTCCGTGCTGGGCGCAAGAAGTAATACTTTGGAAGCAATTTCAAAAAGACCTCCCGGGAGGTCTTTTTTGTTCACACTCTATGAACCACCGCCTCTCTTAAACTCTTTAAGATTGATTTCCCCTATATCACCCAAAGGAATCCCGACCCATCAAAGTAATTTTTCAGCTCTGCTCCAGACTCACCGAGGCTTTCGATTATCGAAAAAAATCACCTCACTCTACGGCGGGACACAGCTCTTTTTTCGAATCGAAAGCCTCGTCTCAAACAAGTGGAGCACCCACTGAAAAACTCTTTGAGGGTCAGATCCTGTGATACAACAAAGTTTGCACTATGAGGGGGGATTCCCTCGGTATTTCTTTTTTTCTTCGTTTAGCAGAAATGTTCGAGGACTGGTACAGGAAGAAAAAAAGAAATGCTGAGGAGAAATTTTACAGAATGAGAAGCAAAGAAAGTTCTAAATGGAAAGAGAAGATTTCTAGCAGTATTGACACGTGGTATGTTTTTAGATGAGCATCCGGTGTTTTTGTGGTATGATGAAAGCAAATCAAAACCTTTCTTTGTATGAAAAAGCTTTCGCATTTCTTATTGGGGATTTCTTTTTTAGCGGTCTCTCTTTTCTCCTTGATGCCGACATCAGCCAACGCGGCCCTCGTGCCCTGCGGGCGTACATCTGGTACAGCCTCTGAGATGTCTCCGTGTACGGTATGTCATCTCGTTTTGGGTACCAAAAATCTGATGGATTGGGGACTCAAAGTGATGACTTTTTTTGCTTTGGCGGTTATCGTTGCCATGGCGATTATGTATATCGTCTCGACGGGCAATCAAGGGATGATGGGGACAGCCAAAAGCGGGATAACCGCAGCACTTGCTGGTTTTGCTATTATGCTCGGCGCCTGGCTCATCGTGAATACGCTCCTTTGGATTTTTGGTGCTACTATTGCTGGTCCTGGTTTTACAAAAACGGCCAACTCATTTGATTTTACGTGTAAAACTGCATCATCTGCGGGTACGGCAGTGGGGCCGAGTACTGCCAGCCCTTCGACAACGACCAGTACCCCGAGTAGTGCTGCGTGTGAAGACATCGCTACTGCAAAAACACGTATGAGCAGCGGCGGAACCGTGTGCAATGGAACTGGCGCGTGTCCTTCGTGTAATACGACTTCTTTCGATGGGTTTATCACGACGTATGCCAGCGCCAAAGGCGTATCACCATCGCTTATTCGTGGTCTCATCGCTCGTGAGTCGAGCTGCAATCCTACTTCTGTAAAAAACGAAAGCAATGGAACCAAAAGTTGCGGTCTGATGCAGGTCAATACAGGATCATCATCGTATACTTGTGAACAGTTAAAGGATCCAGAGACGGGTATCAAAGAAGGAGTGCGCATATTGGCAGCGGCCGTGAGCTCGGCAACATCGATGAAGAGCGCCTATGGTTCGACCGTGACGGTGAATGAATTGGCAGCCGCGATACATAATGCTGGAGCGGGGCAAAGCAGTGCGAGTGGGGATTGTAATGCTGCCTCAGGCTGGCCGACTATTCCTAAATGGGGTTGCCCGATCAATCCAGGGTCAGCCGCGTTTAATGCTTGTAGTATCAAAAGCTACGCATGCAATGTCGGAGCTTGTTGATATTTGATTCTCTCAGAGAAATATATGAAAGAATTTTTGCTCACTCCTCTGGCATACGCCGGATCCATAACTAGTGCGCCGGATATTTCTTCGATACTTGGAAACGTACTTGATTTTTTGTTGTCAATTGTCGGGGTTGTTGCTATACTTGGATTGATAGTAGCGGGTGTGATGTATCTGACCGCTGCGGGAGACATGAGAAAGATAGCTCTAGCAAAACGCATGACGATTGCTTCAATTATAGGTATTATGGTGGTTATCGGGGCGCTCATCATTGTCAATCAGCTCGCGGTATTTTTTCTCTGAAAAACAAACAAATAAAAAATAAAAGAAACATCTGTCACAAGACAGATACACTGAAAGGAGGTGAGAAGTATGAAACAAATTAAAAACGCACTCTACGCAATTTTTTCGGTCGCTCTAGTGGCTGCTCCATCTGTGGCGGGTGCTCAGTGGGGTGTCGGCAGAGGTAATGCCTATTCGTCTGGACTTCCGGCTGATAGCATTTACGGTATTATTACGCGTACGATGAACTGGCTCTTGGCTATCCTGGGCTTTATCGGTATCATCGGATTCGTCATCGCGGGTATTCTCTATCTCACCGCTGCTGGCGATGAGGATCAGATCGGCAAGGCGAAAAACGCTATGATGTATTCCATCATCGGTGTCATCGTTGCTCTTATCGGATTCGTCATCATTCAGGCTGTTGAAGGATGGCTCACATCTGGCAACACCGGTTTCTAGTCGTTCTCGCAAGAGAGCAAAAACAATCTTCCGATATTCGGAGGATTGTTTTTTTGTGCGAAAAACGCTATGCTTAAGGAAAGAAATTTACTTATAATAAGTATTCACTTAGTTTTACCAGCATTCGTTTGGAAGCAAAAACAAGTTTTTGGTTCACTCACTTCATTTGGTAATAAAATAAAAATATGAAGCGTTTTGTTGTCGGGAGCATGTTATTTTTCGGAGTGTTGCTCGCTGGACCCCACCTCGTCTCTGCAGCAGTGAGTTGCCCGAGTGGGAGTGTTGTCTCAGGTGTCTGTATTCCTGGTGGAACGGGGCTTTCTTCGTATCCGGTAGACCAGCTCCTCATGTTACTTATGGATTGGCTCCTCGCAATTTTTGGTTTTATCGCGATTATTGCTTTCATCATATCGGGCGCACAGTACATGCTGGCGGCGGGCGATGATAATGCAGCAGAGACAGCCAAGCGCAATATGAAATACTCCATCATCGGCATCATGGTGACACTTTCCGGATGGGTTATTATTTATGCTATCGACCAGGCACTTTCTGGCAATCCATTTTTCTAAAAAAATATGAATATGAACACTTTTTCATTTCGCAAGATAGCAGTCAGTGCGTTTCTTTTTGCTTTAGTATTCTTTTTCGGAGGCATCGGTCAAGGGAGTATATCGGCTCAGGCACAGACATGTTCTGGGACGTGTGTGAGCGGGACCTGTCCGACAGGATCGTCTGCGAGCGGAACGTGCCCTTCTTCCGGATTGACCTGTTGTGTAGCGAGTACGCCACCCCCAACATCATCAAGTGGTGGGACGACTATTAATTTCACCAATCCTCTGGCTTTCGATACTGTAGAGGATGTCCTCGATAGCGTCTTGTCTACTCTGCAGGGTATTATCGTTACCCTCTCGCTCGTGTTCATCGTCATCGGTGCTGTCCTTTATATCACCTCGGCCGGGGATGAGGGTCGTATCAAGATAGCCAAGGCCGCTATCACCGCTTCCATGATCGGTCTCGCTCTCGGTATCGCAGCGCCATCGTTTCTCAAGGAAATCTCGGGAGTACTGGGTTGGACGAGTCTGCCGAGTGCGGCGAGTGGTGCGTTGACGCTCTCTCAAATTGCCATGAATGTACTGGATTTCTTACTGGCTATCGTCGGTGTCTTGGCGATCATTATGCTTGTCATCGGCGGTATGATGTATCTCACGGCAGCGGGCAGCGAAGACCAGATTGATACGGGAAAAAAGATTATTAAATTTTCTATCATTGGTATCGCCGTGTCCCTCGCGGCTCTCGTGATCGTGTCACAGATTGCAGCCTTTTTCTAGAAAACCGAAAAAAGACAAAAAGAAAACGGCGTCCGATGAATGTTGTCATCGTGCGCCGTTTTGTATGCTTCGATTGAGTCTAGTTGAACTTGATCGTGAGCATAATCGGTTCGAAGGAGTTTTTTTTAAAGTCTTCATTGACCGCAAACGACATGGTGACGCATTCGGTCTGATCGACTGTAAAGCTTGTCTTCGGCAGCGTTCCATTGATGCGGAGCGCGCTTCGGATGTTGGTGTTCTCGCCGTTTATGACGACGGTACCACCAGGGACTACTTCGAACTTCCGTGTCCCCGCCTGAACTCCGCAGATTACCATGTTCTGCAGGCTACCCACTTCCCTGTCTACTGATACATTGTAGAACAGATTATGGCCAATCGTCGCAACACGCTCGTTTACTGTAGATAGACTGAGCGTATTTTTCCTGGCTTTCGCGAGAATTTTTTCTTCATCAGATGACAGCAGAGTGCCGTTTCTGACTTTCTCGAGAATGTTTTTTAGAACGGCGTTTTCTTTCGTGTCCTTGTTTTTGATCTGTGCATCAAGGATTTGATCGACCGTCTTCTCTTGTGGGTGTTTGTAGACATATCCGGTGTAGACCAGACCAGCGAGTGATACGAGTAGGATGCCTATAACGATCCGTTTGTACCATTTCGTTTTGCTTGTGAAAAGCAATGTCCACAGACCAATACCCGCCAGAACGACAAATATCGGAAGTACCACACCAGCATTCTCGATGTCCCATGTGCCGAGTGTCACGAAGACAACGACCATGAAGAGTGCGAGATGAGCCGACCATGCTGCGTACCTTTTAATGAGCGCAGCTCCTTGCTTGACAACCTCAGAAACTTGCAGATCAGGTAAAACACCTTGTCGGATGAGCTGATTAAAGCTCCAGCCTTGAGGTAGTCCACTTAGTCCGCCGAGGCCAAATATTGTGGCCAGACAGGCAGGGTAGAATGTGAAGAACGCCCATATGACGAGGAAAACCGCTACGATGTAGAAATTACCACCTTTGAGATCAGCCCCGTTCAGACGAACACCGAGTGCTACCAGTGCAACAGCGATGATTACCAGCCCGATAAACCCCCAGATATACATCCGGATGGCTTTTTCGAACCAGCCCTGAGCCTTGGTTGCGGCTATGCTAAAAACTGCATCAAAATTTCTATTTCTTTCCACGATTTTCTCCTAGAATGCGATGATTGCCAAAATGATAATGATGCCCATAGCGGCAGCGATGATAGCTTTTTTCGGAAACCGGTTTGCTTTGAGGGCGACCAGTTCGCGTTTACTTTCTTTGCTCTTCCATTCGAGTGCTTGCGCGATAAGTTTTTCGCGCTCGTCACTTTCCGGCAAGCGATCGATAAGGACGTACAGATCATCAAGTGCCAATCTCGCTGCCGTTTTGTACGTAGCATCGAGTGTAGCCGTTGTTGCTTTAGAGACTTTTTCAGCTCCTTGGCTAGCTAAGCTTTTCTCGAGAATCATTCCTGATGACAGGAGATAACCCTTGGCTTTGGCGATCCCCAGCGTTTCATCGATTTCGTTTGAAACGAGCTTGCCGATAAAAACCAGATGCTGCACGCGTGGATCTTCAGCCGTATATTCGTAGTCACGCTTGCGACGATCGAACGTACGAGTTGTTTCTTCGCGCGCTTGCTTCCCAGGTGTGCGTCGTCGCTGACTTTGAGTCTGCGGATCAATTACTTGATCAGTATCACTACCGTTCGTTTTGGCGGTTCTTTCGGAAACCACGAAGGCTTCAAATTTCTCCGTCAATTTGAGGGTGGTAATCACTTTACGCCACCGATCGCGCTGATGTGGCTCGAGTGCAGCGCGGACTTTTTGTACCTTTTCGAGGCACAGCGGGTCTATACTGTACAGAGTTGTATCGAGCGCAGCCTGAATCGCCTCATCATCAAATGTCGGCATGAGAGCGCTGGCAGTTTGCTGCGTAAGTGAATCGTCTTTGTTACTGCCAAACAATGTGGTCATTCCCTTGAGGGCTTCCCAGATAGCAAAGGTGCTGGCTGTGGGCATGATCGTTCTCCTTCGAAAAAAAGTTGTTAAGGTGCCTAGGGTGGGCCTCGCGCCTCGACTGAGGCTTTCTCAGGCGGGCGGACCCATCCTTGTTACTCGTAGGCACTTGCCTCATCTGTAACAATACATTATACACCTTTTTTGCAGAAAAGTCAATAGCACCGTTATGGGTTCAATGCCTTGGAAACCCTTCAGGCTATGGTAAAATATGCGCACTATAATATCCGGTCGGATATTATAGTGCGCATTGGGAAGGGGGTGAAATGATAAAAATGGAATGATAAAAAGATTCCGCCCTCGTAGCGCGCGGACGATGACTCTCTGGCGCGCTTGTTTAAAGTAAGAAAATGTTCCCCGGGCGTTGACAAAATGAGAAAGATGCGCTATGCTAAGCGTACAGTTTGATTGAGTATGGAAGTTCGCTAGATGCGAGCTTTTTTCGTTCTTAGGGTGAAAAGCCAACTCTGGGCTGTACTCATGTATAATCATAAATCGTAATCTATTTTATAAACCGCTATGCCAAAGAAAAAGATCGTCGTAGACGAAGAAGAGGCCCCAGAAGCAGAAGAAGGGAGTCTCTCTGGTCGCTTGGGAGAATTTGGGAGTGCTGTCATGCAGATCGCTGATGAGAAAGGTATTTCCAAGGAGCGGGTGCTCGAAGTCGTCGAAGCCGCCCTGGCTGCCGCGTACAAGAAAGACTACGGCAAGAAGGGACAGGTCATCCGTACGCAGTTTGATGAAGTGGCCAAGACGGCGAGTTTTTTCCTCGTGAAAGAAGTCGTCGACGAGACCACTCGGGAATTTTTTGAAGAAAGTGAAGAGGGTGAGACGGAAGTGGCTACGCCAGTAGTAGAAGTAGAAGAAGATGGGGTAGAACGTCTGCCGCGTTTTAACCCTGAACGCGATATGTTGCTTGCTGAGGCCAAGAAACTAGAGAAGGGTGCCAAGCTGGGCGATACTATTGAGTTGCCGCTCGAATCTCATGATGAGTTTGGTCGTGTAGCTGCTCAGACCGCCAAGCAGGTGATTATCCAGCGTATCCGCGAAGCAGAGCGCGAGACGATGTTTGCTGAGTACAAAGAAAAGGAAGGCCAGGTTGTGAATGGCCAGGTCCAGCGTGTCGAAGGCCGCAATGTATTCGTCGATCTCGGCAAATCCATCGGTGTCCTCTTCCCATCCGAACAAATCGAAGGTGAGAACTATCGCGTGGGACAACATATCAAAGTCTATCTCGTCCGTGTGGAGTCTGATACCAAGGGCCCAGGACTGCTCTTGTCTCGTACGCATCCAGAAATGGTCCGCCACTTGTTTACGCTTGAAGTACCAGAAATCTTTACCGGAACCGTCGAGATTAAGGCTATCGCTCGTGAAGCCGGATCGCGTACCAAAATCGCGGTGTTTTCTGCTGAAGAAGGCGTTGATCCGATCGGGTCGTGTGTCGGCCAGAAGGGGACGCGTGTTCAGGCCATCATCGATGAACTTGGCGGAGAAAAGATTGATATTATCGAGTGGAAGGAAGATATCTCGAAATTTATCAGCGCTGCTCTGTCGCCCGCCAAGGTTTTGGGTGTCGAGATTTTCGAGGAAGAGAAACGGGCTCTGGTCAAGGTCCCGGAGGATCAGTTGTCACTCGCTATCGGTAAACGTGGGCAAAACGTCCGTCTCGCTGCCAAACTGACGGGCTGGAAGCTCGATGTGATGAGCGGGGAGGCTCCTGTGGTGGTCGAAGAGACTGCGGTTGTAGAAGGGTCAGGAGCAGAGGAGCCGGCAGTCGAGGAGGTTGAATAAAAGAGAGAATTGGGCAATAATAGGGGGAGTCAATTTGTTTATAATAATTTCCTTAATATATTTCATTCTCCCGCACCTCGACGTCTGCGTAGTGAGGGGTTGGAAATGAGACAAACAGTATGTCAGTAGAAGTCTACGCAATCGGTACCGCTCTGCTTTCTATAGCATTCGCGCTGTATCTCAGTTGGAATATCAACAAGCTTTCTGCAGGAGAGGGCAAGATGGTGGAAATAGCTGATGCTATCAAGGAAGGAGCCAAGGCGTTTTTGGATCGTCAGTATAAAACGGTCGGCTATGTAGCCGCGGTGGTGGCTGTCGGATTGTATTATTTTTTCGGAATGAATACGTGTCTCGGAGTTTTGCTCGGAGCCGCTGCTTCAGCATTGGCCGGGTATATCGGTATGAATGTTTCGGTCAAAGCCAACGTCCGAACGACCCAGGCTGCCAAGACAGGACTTCGTCTTGCTCTCGATGTAGCATTTAAGGCAGGTGCCGTGACTGGACTCTTGGTTATCGGACTTGGGTTGCTCGTAGTGGCTGGATTTTTTTATCTCACGGGTGATATCAAGGCTTTGATCGGTGTCGGTTTCGGAGGCAGCTTGATCAGTGTATTTGCTCGTCTCGGTGGTGGTATTTTCACCAAAGCAGCTGACGTGGGTGCAGATTTGGTAGGAAAAGTGGAGGCCGGTATCCCCGAAGATGATCCTCGTAATCCGGCTGTTATCGCTGATAACGTAGGTGATAACGTGGGGGATTGCGCCGGTATGGCCGCTGACCTCTTCGAAACATACGCTGTGACCGCTATTGCCGCCATGATTTTGGGGTCGCTCATTTTCGTAGGTTTTACTAATGCTGTTTTGTTCCCGCTCGCTATCGGTGCTGTTTCGATTGTCGCTTCTATTATCGGAGTGTACTTCGTGCGCCTGAGCAACAAAGACAAAGATAATGGCGACAAGGTCATGGGTGCCCTCTACAAAGGACTCATCGCTTCGTCGATCATCGCGCTTGTCGGTTTTTACCCAGTGACTGAGAAATTGATGGTAGGCAATGGGATGTATTCTTTAATTGATATTTATTTGACAGCAGTCATCGGTATTTTGGTGACGGCCGGTATGGTAGTAGTGACGGAGTATTATACTTCCAAAAGCTTCCGCCCGGTTAAAGAAATCGCCAAGGCCTCGACTTCTGGGCATGGGACCAATGTTATCATGGGACTCGCTATGGGGATGGAGGCCACGGCTCTGCCGGTAGTCATTATCGTACTCGGTATCTTGGGGTCGTATGGTTTGACCGGTTTGTATGGTGTCGCTATCGCGGCTATGAGTATGCTTTCGATGGCTGGTATTATCGTGGCTATTGATGCATTCGGACCAGTCACTGACAATGCGGGTGGTATCGCCGAAATGGCTGATTTGGGAGCGGACGTCCGTAAAGTGACTGATGCTTTGGACGCGGTCGGTAATACGACCAAGGCCGTCACCAAGGGATATGCCATCGCATCTGCTGGATTGGCAGCTGTGGTACTGTTTGCTTCGTATGCACAGGAATTAGTCGACAGAGGGGCCAAAGTAGACTTTGGACTCGATAATGTCTGGGTACTGGTAGGTCTTCTCATTGGAGGTATGATCCCGTATCTGTTTGCTTCTATCAGTATGCGCGCTGTTTCAAAAGCAGCCGGAGCAGTGGTCGAAGAAGTGCGTCGCCAGTTCCGTGAAATCAAAGGCATTATGGAAGGAACCGCCAAGCCGGATTATGCGACAAGCGTCGATATCGTGACTCAGGCTGCTATCAAAGAGATGGTTTTGCCAGCTCTTATTCCAGTGGTCATCCCGATTTTGGTCGGATTTCTCCTCGGGCCGGCCGCTCTCGGTGGTCGCCTCGTCGTGACGATAGTGACGGGTATTTTTGTAGCTATTTCGATGACCTCTGGTGGAGGTGCTTGGGCCATTTC
>CAYVHS010000010.1:0-40575 GCA_964451495.1 uncultured Bdellovibrionales bacterium
CTTGCGAGAACTAGCACCTCAAGCTAGCGCGTATACCAATTCCGCCACCTGGGCAGGTGTACCTGTCACTTCTAAACTACTTGCCAATCTATCTTTACCTCGCTGGTGAAGTGTTGCGGACCAATTCCGTCTATCCAACGTGGACAGGTGTGTAACTCTATTGCGAACAATTCCATCTACCCAGCGCGGGTTAGGTGTTAAAGTGTACTACAACAATTGTCAAAATTTGACTGAGGTTTTATGTATCCTATTGTACCAACTAAACGTCCACAAGCCAACCCTCTGTATTACTGGGGGAATGTGCCAGACTTTAGGCCTTTACTTCTGTGCTCTCTACGGGTGTTTCTGTCACAATTTCAGCTGCTGGGGTGGCCTCTTTCTTGGTAGGCATAAGACCAGCTTTTACAGCTACCTCACGAAGCTTCTTACTCAGAACCTTTACAGATTTTGTGCGCACGAAGTAGAGCTTGGCGCGACGGGCGCTGGTGCGCTTCACAAATTCGATTTTCTCGATTTGTGGCGAAGACAAAGGGAAGATAAGTTCGACACCGATACCGAAAGAGACTTTCCGGACAGTGATGGTCTTGGATGAACTCTGACCACCCTTGATAGCGATGATGGTACCTTGGAAGATCTGGGTGCGCTCTTTGCTACCTTCTTTGATTTTCCGATGAATCTTGATCATGTCTCCGGCGCGAAGCTCTGGAGTAGAAAGAGGCTTTCTCTGGTCTAAATTGAAGGAAATAAGTTTCTTGTCCATAATGGTTGTTCGGGTTTTTGTCTCTCGAAATACATGGAAGATTCTCAAGACAAAAACATCCTTGGCTGAACTGGCTAAAATATTAAGAAAAAAGAAAAGCCCTGAGCCCGGTTACTCCGAAAGCAGGCTTTTCAAAGCCTCATCATCATAGCTCGTCTCGAGAGTTTCGTCAATACTAGAAAGGATTTTTCGGAAATCCTCGGGCAGGGGTGCCTGGAAGCCGAAATCTTTGTCAGAGATTTGCCAAGAAAGGCGCCTCGCGTGGAGCATGTGCCGATCTGGGAAGAGGGCTTTTTCTGGTTGCATGAGCTTGAAAGCGTAAAGTTTGTCACCGACGATAGGATGACCGATAGAAGCCATATGGGCGCGGATTTGGTGAGTACGACCAGTTTTTGGTGTGACGAGTACGAGATCAAAATCGTGATAACGAGCGATGACGCGATAATCGGTAATCGCAGAGCGCACGGACCCTGTGAGTTTCGATGTCTCTTGTTCTTGGTCGATGACTCTTCGTTTTAATTCTCCTTTTTTGCGAGTGAGCGGTCTGTCAATGGAATCTTCTTTGATGGCTATATGACCATACACCAGAGCATAGTAAGATTTGTGCATCTGACGTTCTTGAAAAAGTTTTTTGAGCCGCGCAAAGCTCGCGTTGGTTTTGGCGATCACGAGAACACCAGAAGTTTCTCTGTCGAGGCGGTGGACGATACCGGGGCGGAGCGGGTTATCTCCCACTTTCTGGAGGGCAGGATATTTCGTTATGATCCAGTTGGCGAGCGTATCGTCTACGTGTTTGCCGGCTGGATGGGTTTGGAGCGAGCCGGATTTATTGATGACAATGATTTCATCATCTTCGAAGAGGATATCGACTCTGAGTTCGGGGTTTGGCTGGAGAGTGGCTGTTTTTTGTAAAAGGGCTTCGGGGCGGACTTGTATGGTGTCATGAAGAGTAACAGTCGTGCTCGGTTTTGTCAGAGATCCGTTCAAGAGTGCCCCTCCAGTCTGAATAATCCGAGTGACGAAACCACGTGAAAAGAGCTTTTCTTGGGAGTGTTGTTCCTGCAGTAGCATGAAAAGAGCTGTATCGAAGCGTTTATCTATATAGTGTCGGGTAATGGAAAATGTGAGAGGAGAAGTTTTTTTTGGCATAGGATTTCATCAGTAATAAAAGGATTGTCTGCATTATGGAACGAAAATCCATAAAATCAAAATGAGAGGGCCTTTCCTGCTTCGGCACTCTTCCGTTATAATAGAGATGTTATTCGTTATATGAACCTATGAAAATCGCGATTTTTGAAGCTACTGATTCGGATAAAAAGTATCTTTCGCCCCATTTTTCTCAATACGAGACGATATTTTTTGAGGGGCCGCTTACGAAGGAAAATGCATTAGAGGCTTCTGATTGTGATGTGATTTCCGTGTTTATTTATTCGGAAGTGAGTCGTCCGGTTATCGAACAACTTCAGAAAGTGCGTTGTATCGCGACGCGTTCGACGGGATTTGAGCATGTTGACACGGATGCGTGTCGCGAAAAGAACATCGCTGTTCTGAACGTCCCATATTATGGAGAGAATACGGTGGCAGAGCATACATTCGCGCTGATTCTGGCGCTTTCCCGTAATGTCCATAAATCGTATGCTCGCGGACTGAAAGGAGATTTTTCCATCGAAGGATTGATCGGGTTTGACCTCAAGGACAAAACACTTGGTGTTATCGGCACAGGACATATCGGACTACATGTTATTCGTATTGCCAAGGGATTCGGGATGCATGTACTGGCTTTTGATACCCGGCATGATATTTTCCTTTCCGAGATACTTCATTTCAAATATGCATCGATGGACGAAGTACTCGCTCAGTCAGATATTGTGACTGTGCATGTGCCATACAATGAGCACACCCACCATTTAATTAATAGTGAGAATATTCTCAAGATGAAACCGAAGAGTTTGCTCATCAATACGTCTCGGGGCGGCATCATCGAGAATAGCGCGCTCATCGAGGCGCTGGATAAAGGAATTCTTTCGGGGGCGGGATTAGACGTTTTGGAAGGAGAAGAATTAGTCAAAGAAGAGAAGCAGTGTCTCACAGTGGACTGTAGTCCGGTTCAGGCTAAACAGAGAGAAGAGAATAAGGACCTGCTCAGTCGTGATAACGTCGTCTTCACTCCGCATATCGGCTTTTATAGTGAAGAGGCTTTGCGCCGGATTTTGGATACGACGATTGCAAATATTGATTGTTTTGAGCAAGGCAAGGTTGTCAATTCGGTGCTCGGAACTCCGCTTGCCAAATAGTATTTTTTTAGCTCGAGTGTTCCTCAAAAATCCCTTAAAGTTAAGGGATTTTTTGTTTTATTCACTTTTCTCATCTTGTGTAATAATATAATGTATAGATACCATATATTGTTGAAAATCATTTTTTGTTTTCCAAAAGGACGATTTTTTTCGCTCCACAGGCGAGTATTTGACAGGGGGTAGTCGAGCCCCTATTATGAGAAAGCGACAGATCGCTTTTAATAGTAAAAACGAAAAAATATGTGCCAAGGTAATTGCTGTGGTGAAGAAAATTTTTCTTCGAATAATCATTTGGAAATCGGACAAGCTATCGTAGATTTTCCGCTCGACGTCTATCATAAGGAGGGTTTTCACAAAACAAGTATTGCGAGTTTCAAAGGTAAGTGGGCGATATTCTTTTTTTATCCAGCTGATTTTACTTTTGTCTGTCCGACGGAGCTCGAAGATATGGCAGCGCACTATGCGGAGTTTCAGGCTCTTGGTACAGAAGTTATTTCTGTGAGTACTGATACAGTGTTCGCACATAAGGCGTGGCACGATATGTCTCCAGCTATCAAGAAAATAGAGTACCCGATGGCTGCTGATCCGACTGGAGATATCGCGCGTTCTTTCGGAGTCTATATCGACAAGGAAGGACTCGCTCTCCGAGGAAGTTTTATCGTGGACCCAGACGGTGTGTTACAGGCATATGAGGTGCATGCGAACAATATTGGACGCAGTGCGACAGAGCTTTTACGGAAACTAGAAGCTGCAATTTTTGTACGCGCGCATGGTGATCAGGTTTGTCCTGCGAATTGGAAAGCGAAAGAAAAAACCCTCAAGCCGGGGATTGATCTCGTCGGGAAAATATAATTTATTACTATTTGTATAAACGAGTACCACTATGTATACTCCACAAGATTACAAACATCTTCTCGGTCTTGCAGGGCTCAGTGATATACTGCTCATCAATCATTTCGCTTTGTACGAGGGGTACGTGAATAATACGAACAAGGTAGCGGATCGTTTGGCGACGCTGCTTGCGTCTGGCGAGACAGGAACATCAGAATATGCTGAGCTCAAGCGTCGCTTTGGGTGGGAATGGAATGGAATGCGACTCCACGAATATTACTTTGGTAATCTCACCAAGAATTTTGTGCCATGTTCTCCCGATAGTGATTTGGCGATACAAATCATCAACGATTTCGGCAGTGTCGAGAATTGGGAAAAAGATTTCCGAGCTACCGGCAGCATGCGCGGTATCGGCTGGGTGATTCTTGGTTATGATAGAGAAGCAAAACGTCTTTTCAATTGCTGGATTAACGAGCATGATATGGGTCATCTCGCGGCGGCATCTCCCGTTATCGTGATGGATGTATTTGAGCACGCTTACGTGACTGATTACGGTATCAAGCGAGTGGAGTATATCGATACGTTCTTTCGTTCGATCGATTGGGTAGTGGCAGAGAAGCGGTTTTTATAACATCTATAATGTGTCGGCTGTAGATACAGGAGAGAAAGGTTTTTTAGAAGCCTGTTTTTTCTGCCCACTGTCGATAGTTTAAAAAACATATGACTTTTTCCCAGGTAAAACGAAGAGATGGCGAAGTGGTTGATTTCGATCGTATACGTATCGAGAGTGCGATTGCGCTCGCTTGTGATGCTGTCGGAGAAATTGATAAGGAGTTTATTGAGAAGATGACGGATAGTATCATCCATGATTTGGCGCATGCGTATGATGGCAAAGAAGAGGTGCATATTCCTTCGGTCGAACTGATTCAGGATTGTGTCGAAAAGCATCTGATGAAAGAAAATCGATATGAAGTTGCGAAAGCCTATATTTTGTATCGTGAGAAACAGACAGAAAAGCGCGAGGAGCGAAAAGAGAAGCTCGTCGAACAGTTTGAGAAACACTCCATGAAGGTGACGAAAGCAAATGGAACAAAAGAATTGTTCGATGTGAAAAAGATCAGAGCAGTGTTTGATAGAGCGGCCATCGGATATGAGACGACGTGTTCCTTCGAAGACCTTATCGAGGCATTTAAAAATAACATTGTCGATGAAATAAAGACATCGGATATCAACAAGCTGTTAGTGAAGACATGTATCGATCTCGTGACAGTAGAGAATATCGCTTGGCAGAATATCGCCGCACGAATCCTTCTCGGGAATTTGTATAAGCAGGCAATTAAGAACCGCAACCTGACGCAACAGGAGATTTATTCACCAGAATCATACAAAGCGCTTTTCGATGATTATATCGAGCGCGGCCTCTACTACAAGGACTTCTACAAATATTATTCAGAAGAAGATATTCTTGAGGCGGGTAAATTGCTTTCCAAAGAAACGGATGAAGCGTATGAATATACCACTATTGTTTCTTTCATCAAGCGTTATCTCTTGAATCCTAACAAGGTGATACGGGAGTTGCCCCAGGAGATGTATATGTCAGTGGCTCTTTTCTTGGCTATTCCAGAGAAGGCAGAAAACCGTCTTGCTCTGGCATTTCAGATTTATGAGCATTGTTCCAAGCAGCGGATTTCATTACCGACCCCGACGCTCCTTAATGCTCGGACGAATTACAATCAGCTCTCGAGCTGTTTCAAAATCAATGTTGATGATGATCTGCGCGGTATTTATCATGCTGTAGAAAACATGGCCCAGATTTCTAAATTCGGTGGTGGTGTTGGTGTGTATCTCGGCAATATCCGCGCGCGCGGGGCATCTATCCGTGGTGTGAAGGGTATGTCTGGTGGAGTGAATCCATGGGTCAAGGTGATCAATGATACGGCGGTAGCGGTGAATCAGTTGGGTTCTCGATTAGGGGCTATCTCGGTGACACTTGATTTTTGGCACCTCGATATTTATGATTTTCTCGATCTGCAAACAGAGACGGGAGACATCCGTTCCAAGGCATTTGATGTTTTTCCGGCTGTGTCGGTACCAGATATTTTCATGCGTCGATTGAAAGAGGGTCGGAGCTGGACATTATTTGATCCGAGCGAAGTCGAACGTCTCTACGGCAAGAAGCTCCAGGAACATTTTGGGAAAGACTTCGACGTCTTTTATGAAGAGCTCGAACGAGATGAACGTCTCACGATGAAAAAAATCGTCGAAACCAAAGAGCTTTTCAAAAAATTTCTCAAGAGCGCAGTGGAAACGGGTATGCCCTATGTTTTCTTTCGTGATACGGTCAATCGTCTCAATCCGAACAAGCATGCAGGTAATATTTATTCTACGCAATTATGCACGGAGATTTGTCAGAATACGGCACCCGCACGCTTCAAAGAAGAGGTTATCGAAGATGGCAAAATTGTCATTCGGTATGAGCCGGGCGATCTCGTTGTTTGTAACCTCGCTTCAATCAATGTCGCAACGGTACATGAACCAGAAATGATCGCGCAGGTATTTCCGGTAGTGATGCGTATCCTCGATAATGTCATCACGCTCAATTATTATCCAGTCAAGGAAGCTGAGTATACCGCCATGCGTTATCGAAGTGTTGGTCTCGGCTATCTCGGATTGGCCGAGTATCTCGCGACGAGACAGATCGCTTATGATAGCGAAGCAGCTCGCACGGAGACCAACAGGTTGTTTGAGCGCTATGCGTATCATACGTATCGTGCATCAGTCGATCTCGCAGCGGAACGTGGCAAGTACTCTCTCTATGATGGCAGTGAATATTCCAAGAGTATCTTGCTTGGTCGAGATAAGAAATGGTTTATCGAGAAGACTGGGTTTGCGAGTGAGTGGGAGAAGCTCTTTGCTGATATGAAGAAACATGGTGTGCGCTTTGCGTATCATACTGCTCCAGCTCCGAATACGTCGACCGCGGGTGTCGTCGGTACCACAGCTGCGCTGTTGCCAATATATAAGCGTTATTTCGTAGAGACCAATCTTTCCGCTCCGACACTTCGCGTCGCACCTAAACTATCCAAGGATAATTTCTGGTATTACAAGGAATATATCAATATGGATATGAACGACGTCATCGATATGATGGCCGTTGTGTACCAGTGGATTGATCAATCAGTATCGTTCGAATGGATGATTGACCCAGCCAAGGTTAGCCCGGCGCAACTGTACGGATACTATATGAAAGCCTGGGAACAGGAAATCAAGACGGTCTATTATGTACGGAGCCTCTCTGGAGAAGTGAAAGATGGATGTGTGAGTTGCAGCGGGTAAGCGAGAGATGGTCATTGTAATATATGTAACATTATGAATGAAACAATACAAAAAAATCCTCTTTTCAATCCGGCTGGGAAAGATGACGTCGCGGATCGGACGATAATCAAGGGTGCAACGACCGGACTCTTCAATCTGAATGCGACCAAGTATCCGTGGGCAAAGTCACTGTATCAGGTGATGATCGGGAATTTCTGGGTACCAGAAAAAGTTTCTGGTCTTAAGGATGATGCGCGTATGTTTCACGCTGATTTGACCGAAGAAGAGCAGCGGGCATACAAGGGTATCCTTTCGTTTCTTATTTTTCTCGACTCTGTGCAAACGGTGAACCTGCCACACTTCTCTGACTATGTCACATCGCCAGAAGTAAATCTCATTCTTTCGATTCAAGCCTATCAGGAAGCGATCCATTCTCAGTCATACGCTACTATTCTGGAATCGGTAGTCGAGAGCAAGGAGCGTGATGAAATCTATTATTTCTGGCGGAGTGATAAGATACTGCTCGAGCGGAATAAATATATCGGCCAACTCTACCAGGATTTTATCGATAATCCTTCAGATAAAAGCTTTTTTCGTGGGATTGTCGCGAATTTTCTCCTCGAGTCGATCTATTTCTACAATGGGTTTGCATTCTTTGATACGCTCGTCGATCATATGAAGATGCTCGCGACTGGGCGTATGATTTCCTATATCCGCCGTGATGAGCTGACGCATATCACTATTTTTGCCAATATTATCCGCGAGATCCGTCGGGAATTCCCGGAGATCTATGATGAAGAAGTGATAAAGGAGATGATGAGTGTGGCTGTTGACCAGGAGATAGAGTGGGGAAAGCATATTCTGGGAAATCGTATCCCTGGGATGAATGGAGAAGCGACCGAAGGGTATACGAAGTGGCTAGCCAATAACCGTCTTGCCATGCTCAATATCCCGCCTTTGTATGCGGATGCGGTGAAAAATCCGTACAAGCACCTCGAGCGCATTCAGGATACCAACGCTGACAAAAGTAATTTTTTCGAGTCGACCGTGGTCAACTATACCCAATCGTCAAGCCTCAATGGCAGTTGGGATTTTTAGGAAGAGATGTGTTTTTGAAAGCTCCTGTATCGCAGGAGCTTTTTTGTATGTCGGATGTTCTTCTTATGGTATAATATCTGGGTACAATAGTTTCTTTTTCTCATATGCACAAAAATAAAAATATTGTTTTCTTTGGAATTATCTTTCTTTTTGCGGTTGTTGTTTTTTCTGTTCCTGAAGCGCGTGCGGCTGATTATTTCAATTATACGTTGCTCGAAAAGATACCAGGAGCAGAGAGTGTCGGGTCTGATTTGAAAGGATATGTGGAGAATATTTATTTGGTAGCGCTTATTTTGGTAGTTCTTTCGGCGATTTTTATGCTTTCTGTCGGTGGCTTCATGTATTTGACGAGTGCGGGCAATACTTCGGCACTCGGATCAGCCAAGACTATTATTTGGGATTCTCTCATTGGACTCACTATCGCTCTGGTTGCGTGGCTTATCCTCAATGTTATCAATCCGGATCTCATCAAGGTTTCGCTCAATGGGTTGTCGCCTACCCCAGTTATAGTTCAGCCGACCGGTACGACGCCGGTCGGAGGGGGGACATCGGGTACATGTGGGGGGCTCAGTCCTCAAGCGGGTATTAATTGTGGGGATGCTTCACAAGGATTGTCTGATGTGCTGGCCTGTATGAAGGGAAAGGGTATCACAGCTGCAGTGAGCAGTATCGGTGATAGCGCTGGGTTTAACACCTGTAAGAATAGTTGGAGTAGACCGCCATGTGCACATTCTAAGACATCATGCCATTACGGTGGAGGAGCAAGCAAGACAGCGACGGAGTGCCAGGGGTCGCATGCTGCTGATTTGTCTGTGAGAAACGCAAGTGGAGTGAAGGATATGAGTATCGCCAATGCAATCGCTGCGGCAGCTTCGGCTTGTGGCGGCAGAGTCAATGATGAGACCAATCTACCGGGAGTGGCTCCTCATATGCACGTCAGTGATCAGACCAGCTGTTGCAATTTGTAGTAGTTATAGGATAAAGCTTTATGAAGAAGATTTTTTATATTTCTCTCGGATTTCTTGTACTCACGCTTATTTTTTTGGGAGCGTATAACTTTATTTTTCGTAATAATGTGAACAACCCTGTGGCTGACACGGGAAAGAAGCAATCTCTCGAAAATGAAAATAAAGCAGAAAAATCAGTTGTTTCGGTGGATCGTATCGCAAGTCCTCTCAATGAAGATATTTTAGGAGCGACGACCTCAGATGACGGGATGCTTTATTATTATTCTCTGGATGATAAATCACTTAAGAAAGCAACGCTTGAAGGAAAAAATAAAACAACGCTTTTGAGCAATCTTCCCGGGACCCCGTCGCGAGTACTTTGGTCGCTACGTAGAGATAAAGTCATGCTTCTTTTGACTCAGACAAGCGGTCAAAATCTGTGGTATTTCACCGATCTTGCTACCAAGACTCTCGTACCGCTCAAGCCGGAAATTTCTCGCCTGGCATGGAACAATCTCGGCGATAAGACTTTTTATCAATATACTGATCCGGTATCTGGAGTGCGGACGCTGAATATTTCAAATCCAGACGGGAGCGATTGGAAGAAGCTTACCTCTTTGAATTCAGCGGAGTATTATATTTCTTCCATCCCGCAAAGTGCCGCGGTATCCTTTTGGAATCGCCCGAATGCTTTGGACAAGACTGCTTTTGAAACGATTGGCGTTACTGGGGATAATCGACGGATGCTTTTTTCGGAAAAATTTGGGGCCGATTATCTCTGGTCTCCTAATGGAACAAAAGTTTTGGTAAGCACGAGCAACGAGAAGAGTGGAAGTAGCATGACGCTCAATGTCATGAATAGCAATGGCGGAGAATTTCAGAATCTTTCTATCCCAACGCTGATATCGAAGGTTGCGTGGTCCAAAGACAGTCAAGTCATCTATTATGCTCTACCAGGATCCTTGCCCGAAAGCGCGGTTTTGCCAAATGATTATTTTTCGAAGCCGCTTTTTACCAAGGATACGTTTTGGAAAATGGAGATTGCGACAGGGAAAAAGACACGATTGGTGGATTTGAAAGATGTAACCCAGAATCTCGACAGCATTGATCTTTTTCTGTCCCCATCCGAAGACGCGCTTTTGTTTACGGATCGTGCTACGAAGCGTCTTTATCGGATTGATCTATGAGACTGATAGCTGCTGCAAGTAGCATCCAAAACAGAAAAGAGAGATCGTTTTTGAAGTAGGGCGTATCGGCGAGACCGTAAACAAGAAACAACAAGAGAAGAGAAAGAATGAGCCGAGCGCTCATTCTTTTATTTTCATCGATATGCTGGGAAAAAGTATTTCGGAAAAGCACCGTCAAAAGTCGCAAGACAATGAGTATACTTCCCAATAATCCGATGAAACCGGTTTCGAGCCAAACAGCGAGAAAAAGATTGTGCGGCTCGGGTACTGCCCATTCGAGGTAGGGAGGAAAATATTTCTGGTAGAACAGATACTCTTCTTGAAATCGACCGACGCCTATTCCGACGAATGGGTGGTCGGTGGTTATTTTCCACGCTGTCTGCCATATCATCATGCGAGAAGCAAGAGACGAGCGTTCTTCAAAGGAGATCAAGGCATTCCATTTGGCTGTTCCGGATTCGAAAAAAACAAAGAGACTTGAGAGGATGATAAGAACTGAGACGAGCAGTATTGTTTTGAGAGATTTTTTTCTGATAGCGGAAGAGAAGATAAAAAAGAGGAGAGAGAAAAAGGTAGCAACCCAGACGGTATAGGAATGGGTATGAAAGAGAACAATGGAGAGGGCAAACATTGCTGCACATATCAGCAGCAGTGAGAAGCGGTCGAGTCTTTGCTGAGAGCGCAGATACTCGAAGAGAAATGAAACAATGATGATACCGGGAGCGATGAGTATAGCGAGAAAGTTTGGTGATGTATACCAGGCTTCGAGACGAGAGTCGTATGTGAGCATATCATGCACGAGAAACCATAGTCCTCCCAAGGCGATGCAGAGAGATGAGAGGGCCCAGCTCATGAAAAGATATTTCGTAGTATCGCGATTGACCTGTAACCAGAGAAAGGCTGCGAGAAGTGGTATGATAAACCAGGTTTTCATCATTCCGAGACTCGTCCATGAGAATGGATTGGCGATGAATGAAAGAGTGGCCCCGCAGAGGAAAAGTATTATCCCGATGAAGATACCAGAGTCTTTCGGAATACGAATGGTCCACTCAGAAGAATGACGGAAATACCCTAAGATAAAAAGAAAAAATGCGATAAGAATCGGTATTTCGAGAGCGTACAGAGGAAGCCCCCAGAAGGAGACTTTGAAATGAGCGAAGGGCAGGAGGAGGAAGTCGCCCAAGAGAAGGAATTGTATGGATTGTCGCACAGACGGTAGCGTAAGCATGATGATCTATTGAAGGGATATCTCTATAATACACTAGCGGTCGCGAGTATGAGCAAGAAGGCCGGAAGAACCTGGACGGAAAAAAGCGGAAGCTCAAAGAGAGAGTGTGTCGAAAAGATGATAAGCGAAAGCATAATGGCTAGAGAAAAAAGAGTCTGATTTTTTCGCCAAGCGGACCAGGCTTTGGAAAAACAAAGGAAGAGGAGTCCGATAAAAAAGAATGCACCGAGTAGGCCGATTTCTGAAGCGAGATCAAGAAAGAGGTTGTGGGCATAGATCGGCTCTCGGTACATCGCGCTGGGCTTGGCAAGGAGCGAGTAATTACCAATTCCTACGCCTAAAAGAGGGCGATCGACTATGTATCCAGCAGTTTCTTGCCAGAGGCGTAGACGTTCAATATTGGAACCGTCTTCATGAGAAAAGCTCGAGAGGAGACGCTTGCCGAAAGGGCTAAACAGGAGTGCAGTACATACCAGAGTAACAAGTACTCCGCCAAGAATAATTCGTATGAGGCGTGATTTTGCTTGTACTGGGTTCGGAAATGAGAGTAAGTCCTTATTTCGCTCGCTGCGTTTGGTAATGAAAGACTGAATATTTTTCTGGAGGGACGACCAATCAAAAGAAAAAATGAGAGCGCTGAGAAGACCCGCGCCTAGACCAAGATATCCCCCACGAGAAAACGTGAGAAGATCAGCCAAAAGAATGATGACAAAAGCAATGTAGGCGAACGTGCGCGAGTCTTGATTTTTTTGTAGTGCTAATGCACCAGCAAGGGGCAGAGAGAGACCGAGATAGAGCGAAAGCATGTGTGGATCAGGGAAGAATGCTGAAGCTCGCATGATGGTCGCTCCAGAAATATTGACGAGGAGACTGGGATAATCAGCGACTACCGCCCCGAAAGAGGAGCCTAGAAAAAATGGAAGTATGTGCTTGGTCCAGAGGGCGAAAGCTGGTTCTATACCAATGACAAATTGCAAGAAGAATTGGGATATTCCCACAAGAGATGTCAGAGTAGCACTACCTACAAACGCCGTGAGAATGTTCTTGCGATGACTAGGGTCGCGAGTGACTGCCTGAAAAACAATGAAGAGCGGTAAGAAGTTCCATAAGAAAATGATCTTTCGTATGGAGAAGTCTTTGTTTTCTGCCCATACATAAGAGAGAGTAATGATTACTAGAAAAGATGAAAAGAAAAACAGGATCCATGGAGTAGGGAAAGGGAGTCGGCGATGTTTCAGTCCGGAAAGAACGAAGAACATAATAATACCGAGGGAAAATATCCGTGATATCGCTAGATCGATACCTTCGAGAGGCGAGAGGGCCCATCCGAATGGTAAGAGGTAGAAATAGATGATGAGGAAGGTGATCATACGGGTATTAAAATCCATAGCGAAAGAATCGGAAGATACGAAGAAGGATGTATTCCCACCCGGGCCGATGTTTTTTGAAGTAGGTTTCTTGTGAAGTGTAAAAATGATTTTTCTGTATTTTTCTGGAAGAGGAGCTTTGTCCCCCGTGATGCATGAGAGTTGCCTGGGGGATGAGACAGACATCGTAGCCCGCTTGTCTGGTTCTCAGGCAGATATCGGTATCTTCGAAATAGAGAAAGAACTTTTCATCGAATCCATGGACGGAGCGGAAGACATTGTTCCTTGTGAAGAGTGCTCCTCCACTTACCCAGTCGACATTGAGAATGGGAGATGTTTTGTGGTCAGGGAGCTTTTTGGTAGGAAAGAGATTATTCAGAAGTAGCTTCTGTAATCTAGGTGTTTCGCCAAAGCTCCAGGGCTCTGTTTTTTTATCTGCACCGATAAGTCTCATCCCAGCGATGCCGATACGCCGTTTATTATGGAAAGCAGCTGCTATAATTCCGAGACAGCTTTTTTGCCAGAGCGTGTCGGGATTGAGAAATCCGAGGATGTCACCTGTGGCAATAGCAGCCCCCTTGTTGGCTCCTTGTCCGAATCCCACATTCTTTTCATTTTTGATGAGAAAGAAAGGGAACGTTTCTTGTAGTTTTTCTAAAAGAAGCGTCTCTGTTTCGTCATTATTTACGATAATAATCTCGATCTCAGAGGAATTTTCCAGCGAAAAAAGGCTTTCCAGGGAACGAGCAAGATGTCGGGCGCTCTGGTAATTAACGAAAATAAGAGAAAAAGAATGGCTTGTTTTCGCTGTCTTCATAGGCTTGTCGTACGAGAGCCGCATTCTCTCTCCCGAGAAGCGTGTCGATATGATTCTTTATCTTCCGTATTGTAACATAGAGGGTGAAATATGGGCGCAAAGAAACTGGAGCGTGTTTATGGAAAAAGAGGAGCCCTGAGAGAACGAGATAATAAATTTTTTTTGGATGAGACTCGCTTTTTTCACTATGCCAGACTCGGGCGGCCGGAACCACGAGTGTTTCAAAGTCGGCTTTTCTGGCACGGAGACAGAAATCTGCATCTTCGTAGTAGAGAAAGAAGTTTTCGTCGAGGAATCCTATCTTTTCAAAAACAGTGTGGTGAATAAAGAGCGCGCAACCAGTGAGGAACTCGCTCGAGTAGGCTGTTTGAGCGAGGTCATTTTTTGATGGCACGATGTGTTCTGTGCGCATGCGGAAAAAGTTGAGACGGCCTTTGCCGAACCACAGAGTATCGGAATGCGGTTTTGTGATAAGCGGGCAGAAAAGTCCAGCTCGGGGATGATGGGCAGATTCTTTCACAAGGACTGAAAGAAGATGTCTATCTGCAGTCGCATCGTTATTGAATATGAGACACCACTTGGCTCCATGATTGAGGGCTTCGCGGATGCCGACATTCATACCAGCAGCAAAACCGAGATTTGTGGTGTTTCTGAGATAGGTGAAATGGGGGAATACCTGTTCTGCTTGGATGAGTGATTCATCCTCGGATTTATTATCTACGACAATAATCTCTTTGTTTTGGTACGTCAAAGCGTCAAGAGAGGAGAGGCAGTCTAAAAGACAATCTTGGCCATTATAATTTAAAACAATGATGGCAACCTTGGGAGAAGAAGACATAACCGGTCTAAAGGAATTTTATGGGAGCATCGTTTCCATCTGTTTGATTTCTTCTGGGGAGCCCTCTTTTTTTTGGAAGAGACTGAGGAGTTCATACTGGGTTACCGCCTTGGTTATCCAGAGGACAAGGAGATAGACAGTGATACCACCAATACCTGAGAGAAGGAAGGAATAGGGTTCTAAGAAAAAAAGAGCGACCGCCATGGATGCGCCAGAGAGTATGATTCGTCCGATATTTTCGAAAGAGGGTGCGAAATGTACGTGTCGGTATGCGAGGAATCCCGTGAGGAACACGACGAGCATCTCGGTAGCAAGTGAGGTGCTAGCTGCGCCCATATATGAAAAGCGAGGAATAAGAAAGGCATTGAGAATGATATTGAAAAGCGCTGCAATAGCCAGGGTTTGCATGAGTTTTTTCTGGGCATTACTCACGATGAGCAGCATGTTGAAGTAGTGTCCAAAAAAGATGAATCCGAGAGCGAAAATGAGGATGCGGAGGACGGGCGCTGATTCGGAAAATCCAGTACCACTGACGATGCGGATGATATCACTCGCCAAAAACCACGTTCCGATGATAATAGGGGTGACGATGATGATAAACACTTTAAATGTTTTGTTGGCGATTTCTTCGAAGTGCGCTCGTTCTGTAAAAATGTAGCGGGAAAGAAGAGGGAGAATAAGTCCAGCGAGCATAGCGGGAAAGAAGATGAGATTTTCTATTACCTTGTAGGCGACATTGTAGATCCCAACATGTGCGTTGGATTGAAGGACAGAGAGGAGAATAGTGTCGAGTTTAAAATACGTGAACGTAATGATAGCAGTCATGCCCATGGGCCATGATTCGCTGAGAAATGTTTTCCAGTAGGAAAAATCGAAACGGAGATGAAAAGCCGCATAGCGACGACTGAGTAAGAACGCTATAAGGGCATTAAAGGATAGAGAAACGAGGAGGGTGGAAGCGATGGCGAGAAATCCCCAGTTTTCTTTGACAATGAGCGCTACCATGGCGACTTGGAGTATTTTGCCCAGGAATTCAATCATGGCCACTTTGTCCATGGCGAGATGTTTTTGGAAGATGCCATTGAGCGTCATCGAGAGAGTGGAGAAGAATATCGCGATTGAGGCAAATACAATACCGATTTGGATATCCCGTGTATAGCTACTAAAAAAGAAAAGAATAAGTGGAGAGAGCACAACGAGAATGCCTGAAGAGATAATGCGTAAAGCAACGACATTACCAAGAATTTTTTCTTCGTCAGCGCCTTCACGTGAAATTTCTCTGGCGGTGACGGAGCTGAGACCGAGATCGGCGATGGCCGAAAAGAAAGCGAAAAACGCTAGTACGGTGGCGTATTTTCCGAACCCATCTTGGCCGAGATAGCTGGTGATGAGGCGAATAGAAAGGAGGGAAAGCGCAACGGTTGAAAACACCTTGAGAAAGGAGTTGAGGACGACGATGTAGGCGATTTTTCGAGCTATCACCATATAAAAGGTATAAGCAAGGAGACGAAATTCCAGCCTTCAAAAAAATAACGGGTATTCACCCTAAAGTAAGTCGTGAGCTGTCTACCCGATTTTACCACACTCACTTCGTTTGGTAATAAAAAGGGTGTTTACTTTCACGCTACGCTTCAGTTTCGGTGGATCGAGGACGTACAAGCACTTTGCGTTCGGTGCCTTTGCCGATGCTTTCGGTTGTGACGCTTGGGTTTTGAGAGAGGAAAGAATGAACAACCTTTCTTTCGTAGGGAAGCATAGGTCGAAGCGCTACTGAAACATTGTTTTGGAGAGCTTCTTCTGTGGCTTTGGCAGCTTCTTTTTCGAGGAGTACGCGCTTGTCGGCGAAGTACCCGTTGATGTCTACGGTGATATTCACCTTTTCATCAATTTGCTTGCGAGCGAGAATTCTCACGATGTGCTGGATAGCGGCCAAATTGACACCATACTGGCCGATAAGGAAATTCTGGTCTACATCTACTTGTGTTGAACAGAGTAGCGTATCGGGCATATCGACATCAGTTGTAATTTCTACGGTGGCAGCGAACCCCATCTTTTCGAGTAGTCCACTGATAATGTTCTTGAGAGTTTCGTGGTGAGGAGTATCCATAGTCTTATGATTTTTTCGGCTTAAAGATGAAGAGCTGCTGGAAAATCATGAACAGGGTGGAGAAAAGCCAGTAAATAGAGAGTGCCGCGGGAAAGGTGACACCGATGAAAAATGTCATCCCAGGACCGAGATAGAGCATCTGCTTGTTCATTATAGCGGCAAAATCAGGTTGTTCGGAAACATCGGGAGTCTTATCTGGAATATTTTGGCTTTGGAAAAGCATTTTTGTCTGATAATACTGGGCAATAGCAGAAAGGAAAGCGAAGATATAGTTCGGCTTGGCCAAATCGATGAAACCCAGGAAAAGATGGCTGATTGGACCAGGATTGCTGACAAAGGTATAGAGCTCGTTCGGATTGATGACAAAGCCTGCCGCGGAGATATTGATGATAACTCGATAGATGGCGATGAGGAAAATAAGTTGAACTATAAGCGGTAAACACCCAGAAAATGGGTTTGTTTTGTTCTCTTTATAAAATTCCATGAGGGCCTTGGTTTGTTTCTCTTTATCGTTCTTGTATTTTTTCTGAATCTCCTTCACTTTTGGCTGGAGCTCCTGCATTTTTTTCTGAGACTCGATTTGCTTTTTGGAAAGGGGTATAAAGAGGGTTTTCAGGAAAAGTGTCGTAACGATGATGGCAATGCCAAAATCATAGCCCGGAATCGTATTGTAAAAAAATACAAGCGTATTATAGATCGGCTGATAGATGACTGAATCAAAAAGAGCTCCCATAATTTTATTGTGATGTGTTTATTTGTCGGATAACTTTTGAAACTATCGGAGAAAAGGTTGCTGTATCGATTTTTGCTGGTTTTTTTGTGGAAAAAAACACAATATCGACACTCGCTGGCCAGACTGCTTCTTGAGAAGTAAATGTTTCCGAGAGGATACGACGCAGTAGGTTTCGATCAACAGCCAAAGGAAGATGTTTTTTGCTCAGAGAGAAGCCTAAACGGAGATGGGGAAGACTGTTTGGTGTGAATCGACAAGCTATTTCTCCAAAAAAAAGAGCCTTCCCGCCACGAAATACTCTGTCGAAGTCTTCTTTTTTCGTGATTCGAAAGCCCTTTTTTAGCATATTTTATGCAACGGTCAGCTTTTTTCGTCCGACGGCTCGGCGAGCAGCTACGACTTTTCTTCCCCCCACAGTGCTCATGCGCTCGAGAAATCCATGGCGACGGGCTCGCTTGCGGGTTTTTGGCTGATATGTCCTCTTTGGCATATAAGTGAAACGCTAAATCTTAATTACACGATAACGGGCATTTACCCGATTTTACCGTCACTCGTTCGGAAACAAAAATGAATTTTTGCTTCATTCACTTCGTTTGGTAATAAACGTTCCCTTAGTGTACCAAATAATCAAAAAAAGTCAATGGCAGAGCCTTAACCAATATATTGAAGAGAGATTCTTTTTCGACTCGACAAGAAGGTGTTTTCTTGCTAAAATAGTTCTGTTATCCGATTTCCTCGTCCACTTTATGAATATACAGTATTACGGAGACTATTGTTTCAAAATAAGCACGAAACCAGCTGGGCGTGCGACAGATGATATTATTATCTGGACTGACCCTCTGGAAAAGGGCTCTGGCTTGCGTTCTCCACAAGGAGAGGCTGATATTGTTATTCTTACTCATACTAATGCCGAAGTCGTCAAAGAAACCCTCAAAGGAACGCCAGTAGTTCTTGATGCTCCCGGAGAATATGCTGTTAAAGGAATCGCGGCTCTCGGGTTTCCTTCTTTCCGAGATGAAAAGGGAGGCGTAGAGCGCGGTCAGAATACTATTTTTGTTTTTGATAGCGAAGATATTCATGTTTGTTTTCTCGGATCGCTCGGTCACGATCTCTCGCCCGAGCTTTTGGATAAACTTAATGGTGTTGATATCCTTTTTCTTCCAGCCGGCGGATTAGATACCGTGTCTGCCAAGATTGCAGCTGAGATGGTACGAAAGATTGAGCCGAGCATGATTATTCCAATGCATTATAAATTGCCAGGACTGACATTATCTCTTGAGACAGAAAAAGCTTTTTGTGATGCCATCGGTAGTTGTCCCAAGGAGACTGTCACCAAGCTCAATATCAAGAAAAAAGATTTGGAAGGAAAGATGATGGAGGTAGTGCTTTTGGAACGAGGAGTCTAAGTATTTATGTGTAGGTTGGTAGTATGGCACTTGATCTCTGGGGAAAAGTAGAGCATATCCGCAAACAACCCGAAGATGTTCGTATGCGGTATGTATTCGGGTGCCTGGTTGTTTCGATGGCTTTTATTTTGGGAATATGGGTACTATCGGTCAAAGAGAGTTTCCAGACCATTGCAGAAGAGCTGCCTCAAGCTGCAGATAGGGGCAAGGAAATTTTGCCACAGGGCGATAAGCAATCACTTTCTGATCTTCTCAAGCAAGCGACGCCACTTCAGGTAGAGGGCGAGAGTAAAACGGGACAGCAATTTTTTGAAGAACAAGTACAAGCGAGAAATGAGAGTCAGGAGAATAGTGCCAATACCCAAGATAAGTAATGTACGAAGCTATGACAGAAGAGAAGCGAGCATTTCATGAGGGAAAAATCGAGCCACGTTCTATCACGGAAGAGGTAAAACAATCATATCTCGATTACGCGATGAGCGTTATCGTGGCTCGTGCGTTGCCTGATGTACGTGATGGGCTGAAACCGGTGCATCGCCGTATCCTGTATTCGATGTGGTCCACGGGTCTGCGTCCCAGTGCAAAATTTCGCAAATCAGCGACGGTAGTTGGAGAGGTGCTGGGTAAGTATCACCCACATGGTGATACTGCCGTGTATGATACTATGGTCCGTTTGGCGCAGGATTTTTCACTGCGCTATCCGCTCGTATGGGGTCAGGGTAACTTTGGTTCGATGGATGGCGACAGCGCCGCTGCGTATCGCTATACCGAAGCGAAACTTTCCCCGATAGCAGAAGAGATGCTTTTTGATATCGAAAAAGATACCGTAGATTTCGTCCCGAACTTCGATGGTGTACACGAAGAACCGACAGTTTTGCCAGCGAAGCTCCCACAGCTCCTTCTCAATGGCACCGTCGGTATCGCGGTTGGTATGGCGACCAATATTCCGCCGCATAATCTGAATGAACTCGCAGATGGCATCTGCCACTTGATCGATCATCCGGAAGCGAACGTAGACGATCTGATGCAATTTATCAAGGGTCCAGATTTTCCAACAGGAGGCATTATTTACAATCAGAAAGATATCCGTGAGGCATATGCGACGGGCAAGGGTCCGATCATGGCGCGGGCGAAGGCTGAAATCGTCGAGAATAAGGCGGGAATGTTCCAAATCATCGTCACGGAGATGACGTACGCGACCAATAAGTCGACTCTCATTATGAAGATCGCCGATCTCGTGAAGGAAGAAAAGATTTTGGGTATCAAAGATTTGCGTGATGAATCTGATAAAGACGGAGTGCGTATTGTCGTCGACCTGAAGAAGGAAGCTTTTCCTCAGAAGGTGCTCAACCAACTCTATCAGATGACAGATCTCCAGAAGAACTTCAATGTGAATATGTTGGCTCTGGTGGACGGTACGGATCCACAAATTCTCACGCTCAAGGCGATCCTCGAACACTACATCAAGCATCGTGAAATCGTCGTCGTGCGTCGTACCGAGCATGATCTTGCGAAAGCCAAGGATCGCGCACATATTCTCGAAGGCCTCAAAAAGGCACTCGATCATATCGATGCTATTATCGAAACCATCAAGAAATCTCCGACCAAGGAAGAAGCACATGCGAATTTGATGAAGAAATTTAAGCTCTCTGATAAGCAGACGACGGCTATTCTCGAAATGCGCCTCCAGACATTGGCTGGTCTCGAACGTAAGAAGATCGAAGACGAGCTCGAAGAAAAGCTCAAGCTCATCGCTTATCTAGAGGATTTGCTCAAGCATCGTGAGAAGATTCTCGCTCTCGTGAAAAGTGAGCTCATCGAAGTGCGCGACAAATTCGGTGATGAGCGCAAGACGCGTGTCATCAAGACGGGTGTTTCTGAGTTCAAGCAAGAAGACCTCATCCCGAATGAAGAGGCAATCATCACGCTCACCGAAGACGGATATATCAAGCGGATGAATCCGATCGTGTATCGTGTGCAGAAGCGCGGTGGCAAGGGTGTCATCGGCGCGACGACGAAAGAAGAAGATCGTATTGCTCAGGTACTGACCATCGAGACACATGATAACCTGATGTTCTTCACAGACTCTGGAAAAGTTTTTCAGACGAAGGCTTATGAGATTCCAGAATCTTCTCGTACGTCCAAGGGACAGGCAATCGTGAATTTCCTCCAGATTGCTCAGAACGAAAAAATTACCGCAGTCATCTCTTTCCGAAACGGCGATTACAAATATCTGTTCATGGCGACACAGAATGGTACGGTCAAGAAAACGAAGATCGAAGATTTTGAGAACGTGCGCCGGAGTGGTCTCATCGCTATCACGCTCGACAAGGGCGATGTGCTCGGTTGGGTGAAAGCGACGACGGGTCACGATGAAGTACTCATGACCACGGCCGATGGACAATCCATCCGGTTCAAAGAATCTGATGTCCGACCGATGGGCCGGAGTGCGGCCGGTGTGCGTGGAATGAAACTCAAAGATGACAAGGATAAAATCGTCGCCATGGGAGTGGTTGCGAAGGAAGCCAAGGATATGGAACTCATGGTGCTTTCACAGAACGGATATGGCAAGCGTAGCGCTCTCAAGCAATTCAAGCTGCAAAAGCGTGGAGGTTCTGGTATCAAAGCGATGAAGGTGACCGACAAAATTGGTGATATCGTCGGTGCGCTCATGACGAGTATGGCTGATATCGAAAGCGACCTCATCCTCACATCTCAGAAGGGAACTATCATCCGTATCCCATTCAAGAGTGTGCCGCTTCTCGGCCGAGTGACGCAGGGCGTGCGCGTCATGAAGCCGCAGGCAGGAGACGGTGTCGCTGCCTTTACGATCCTGTAGTGGATTTTTCTGAGTAGTACATTCCTTCGCTTATCAAAAGCCGCTCGCGAGAGCGGTTTTTGATTGACAGTCGCAGTGTTTGGGTGTTTACTGTCTTGAATACGGATCGTGCCGACCTCGACGTCGCAAAGTCTTGTGATGTCCATGGTAAGGCGGGATCCTCTCTCTTTATCCGACCGGGCGACCGGGCGATGTGTGGGCGACTGCACAGATCACACTCTCAGGAGATCTTTAACATGACTACGTTTCACAAACCAACACTGGCATCCCTACGGCATGACTCTCCGTATTTGCTTGACTACGCCTTTGATATGCGTGATGGCAATAAGCTGCGCCTGGATAGGGTGGAGCAGATGATTGACGAGTATTTCTCTCGCCACATTCGGGGCATTATGGTCAGGAAAGGGCTTTCGTCCGAAACGGCCCTCGAACTCCTTCTCAAGGAAATTCGTGCCGGCCATGTCGGTAAGGGTATGTATGGTAACATCGCTGACCATGCCAAGGAACTGCAGCAATCCAAGTACGTTAGGATTGAGAGCAAATTTGAGAGTATGGCCACTCTGGGTCTGAGGCGGTTCGGTGAATGCCTGGGTATCAAACCCGTCGATAACCGTGGTAATCGGCACGAACTCGGCACAGAGCTACTTGATGGTATGGTGCAGTCGGAGGATACGGGAGGATTCCGTACTTTTCATCCGTTTGTCCATGCTTGGTACATAACGATGCCACGGTGGCAGGCGTATGGAGGTGGCCTGATAGATGTCGCAGCCGAGCTCGCTTCGGCGACGCGCTATGTGCCGGATGTTGAATGGTACACGGATGCTGCTCTCATTACTGAGAGACTCCTCGATCGGTATATCCAGAGCAGTGGCATGTGTGGTGTTGATGTTGGTGGTGTAGAGGTCGGCCAGTATCACGGCATCACTGTTCGTATGCAGGTTCTTTTCGGCGACGAGAAAAGGGACCAAATCTGGCGTCAGGGAGCTATTTCTCGCAATGGGGCAAAACTCTTCTTTGACAACCGGTCAAGTGATAGCGTGCACATTCGCTACTCAGTACGTACCACCGATGAGAATAACATGTTCAACGAACCAGCGGACGGCATTGACTATATGCGGGAGCAGCAATGCCTGAAGTATTTGGCGGAAATCCTCCTGAATGCCTTTACAGCCAGGGATCTCGCTGAAACGATTGTCACCAATCCACACTGGGTGGCATGGAAGTTGAAGGAACAGCAGGTCGAAGTGGCGACGGCATAATCCGCTGGGCATCGTCCCCACGCCGGTCTCATGATTTTATGAGGCCGGCTTTCTTTTTTGCCAAAAAAAGAAACTCGTGTTATAGTGCGGATGTTAATTTTTTATCGCGAGCGGATGTTGGTTCCTTGTGGGGAACGAATGTCTGGCTGACAAAAGCTATGGCTTTGACGAACAAGCAGAAGGAAAAGGTGACGGGAGAAGTAAAACGTCATGACAAGGACACGGGTTCTCCGGAGTATCAGATTGCTCTGTTTACCGAGCAGATCAAGCGATTGACGACTCACCTGAAGAAGAACAAGAAAGATTTTCATTCTCGCCGTGGACTTCTCAAGATGGTGGCCAAGCGCAAGAAGTTGCTCACCTATCTCTCCAAGACGGATGAGAAAGCGCATAAGACTTTGGTGAAGGCATTGGGGCTCAAATAAGATATTTCTACCCCGCAATCGTGTTGCGGGGTATTTCTTTTTTAAAAACAGTAAGATTTTTTAATGTATGTCAGCTAAATATCAAGATCAGCGCGTGGGCGTGCTCGTGGATATCTCTAACCTGTATTATAGCGCTCGGGTGTTGTACGGGAAGAAGGTCAATTTCAAAAGCGTGCTCGAGGTAGCGACCAATGAGCGCAAGCTCATCCGGGCTATCGCCTACGGTATCAAGACATCAGAGGCAACGGAAGAAAAATTCTTTGAAGCGCTTGGGAAGAGTGGTTATGAAGTGAAAACCAAGGACCTCCAGATTTTTCCGGATGGATCGAAAAAAGGGGACTGGGACGTAGGTATTGCCGTAGATGCTATCAAAATGGCATCGAAACTCGATGTCATCGTACTCCTCTCTGGGGACGGAGACTATGTCTCGCTCGTCGAATACATCCAGAATACCTATGGATGCCGTGTGGAAGTGATAGCTTTTGCCGAATCATCGAGCCAGAAGCTCGTGGATATCGCGGATGATTTCATCAATCTATCCGAAAACAAACGACGTTTTCTCATCTAGGTATTGGTCTTGACGAGACAGGCTATTGTCAGTATGATGAGACGCAATGAGGAATCATGAATATGGTTCCTTTTTCGTACCTAAACAATTTGTTAAAGAGGAGAAGCTGAAATGGAAAGAAAGCCGTTTGAAATTGGCCGTGTCGGAATGGATTTGCCGATTATGGTGGGCGCTGGTGCTTGTAAAACGCCTTCAAGTGTCCTGTCGTACATGCGGATGGGAGTTTCGGTAGGAGCGGTTTCAACCGGTTCCTATACGCCGCTTTCCCGTACTGGTAACGAGGGCGTATTGTTTTGGCCAGATAATGTTTCTGATATACGACAAGGCGGCATTGGGCTTAATGCTTTCGGTATGCCCAATATGGGTAACGAGCAAGCCGCGGCAGACCTCAAGCGATATTCGTTCATGTATCCGGTTATCGCTAGTATCGCTGGATTTTCTGTGGATGATTATGTGGCCGGGGTACGGGCTTTTGATCAGGTGCCCTGTGTTGCGGCTATCAAGGTGAATGTGGGCTGCCCCAATGCTCATGATCACAAGACAGTACCTATTGCTTATGATCCCGATTCTCTTGGCCAGATCCTCAAAGCTTTTAGCCAGATGAAGATCAGTAAACCCCTGTGGCTCAAGTTATCGCCTTATATCACGAGTGTTCAGCGCGACGAGCTTCAGGATACGTATCCGCATGTCGATTTTTCTCATGTACCAACGGTGGCACCAGAGTTTCTGAGTAAAATTCTGGGTATTGTATGGCGCTATCAGGTGATCGACGCGATTGTTTTCAGTAACACTTTGCCGAACGTCATCATACGCAGTGCCGACAACATGCCAGTGACAACTCCGAATAGTGGTAAAGCCGGGCTTTCAGGGAGGTTGCTCAAACCAATATCCATCAATCTGATCAAGGAGACCTGGGAGATACTTTCAGGGGAGGTTGACCTTGTTGGATCCGGTGGGGTATGGGATGGCGATGATGTGATGGATTACATCGAAGCCGGCGCCGTGGGTGTGTTTGCCACCTCTGGTCCGTTTTGGTCCGGTAATGATCCTCGGTTTTTCGCAGACCTTATCTCTGGGAGCGAGCGGTTACAGGCGTATCTTTTACAACGTATCAAAATTTTTGAAGAGAAGGAGTGACATCATGTCAATGAGAGTAAGTAATACCGTAGTGAATCAGGAGTATGCGGAATCAAGGCTGACCATAGCGATACCGGATGATTGGCATCTGCATCTACGCGATGGTGAAGCGATGGAATCCGTGCTTCGGCACAGCGCCGAGCGCTTCGGACGGGCACTTATCATGCCTAATCTCAAGCCGCCGGTGACCAGTGTGTCTGCTGCTCGGCTGTACCGAGAAAGGATTGTTGCAGCAGCAAGCAGGCTGGGGCTGGGCGATACTTTTGAACCGCTCATGACGCTCTATCTCACCGACAATACGACATCGAAGGATGTCGAAGAAGCGGCGAAATCAGGCTTTGTGACAGCCTTTAAGTTGTACCCAGCTGGGGCCACGACCAATTCGGATGCCGGTGTGACGGATATGAGGAAGATCGCGGGTGCTGTTGAAGCGATGGAAGAATATGATGTGCCGCTCTGCATCCATGGTGAACAGCTTTGTACCGATGAAGGTGAAGAGATTGATGTCTTTGATCGGGAGGATCGTTTTCTCACGGACGTGCTCCATGGGTTCATCGATCGCTATCCCAAGCAGCGTTTCGTGCTCGAGCATGTGACGACGGCCGCAGCGGTCAAATTCGTGAAAAGCGCTCGTCCGGGTGTCGCTGCGACTATCACGGCGCATCATCTTCTCGAGAATCGGAACGCCATTTTCCGTGGGGGTATTCGGCCGCATTATTACTGTTTGCCGATACTCAAACGCGAACGTGACCGTGAAGAACTTCTCCTCGCAGCGACATCGGGCAGCCCAAGGTTTTTTCTCGGGACTGACTCGGCACCGCATGCGCAAGGAGCCAAGGAATCAGCATGTGGCTGCGCTGGCTGCTACACAGCGTATGCAGGCATCGAGCTCTATGCTCACGCCCTCGAATTATTTGGGGCGCTCGATGAGCTCGAAGGGTTCGCGAGTTATTTCGGGGCTGACTTTTACGGCTTGCCACGTAACACTCGAACAATAACTCTCGTGAAAAAGCCATGGAAAGTACCCATGTCGTATCCGTTCGGTGATGATGTGGTGGTATCGTTTTGGGCTGGCAACACGATTAACTGGAGAGTGGAAGGACTCGAATATCCCAGCTAAAGCATAAGCGGCATTTTGCCGACGACAGGATTCTCTGTTGTCGGCTTTTTCTTTGACAAAAGGGCCAAAATAACGCTACAGTAAAGGCATAACAATTGATTACGGCCACACCCTGGTTTATAGGTACACGAACGTCAGTCAACAGGTAACAGTCAACAATAAACAAAAAACGGTCAACGAAGCCATAGAGCTTTTTTCTGGACTGTTCGCTACGTATTGTTCATTGTCCACCATTCGTTGATATTCGCGTGTTTATGAGCTTGGATGGGGCCAGCATACGATATGCAAGAGAAGAAATGGTCTCTGCAGCTCGGTGGTCGTGAATTGACCATCGAAACTGGTACGCTTGCCAAGCAGGCGAGTGGATCTGTCACCGCCCGTTACGGCGATACTGTCGTCCTCGCAGCGGCGACCATGAGCAAGGAAATGTCCAAGATTACGGGCTATTTCCCTCTCATGGTGGATTATGAAGAGCGGTATTATGCCGCAGGCAAGATCAAGGGATCGCGCTTTATCAAGCGTGAAGGACGTCCGTCGGACGATGCTGTCCTTTCGGGTCGCGCTGTCGATCGAACCGTGCGACCACTGTTTGATAGCCGTATGCGCAATGAAGTGCAGGTAGTGGTCACGACGCTTTCTTATGATGGCGAGAACGATCCGGATCTCGTGGCCATGATTGCCGCTTCGGCAGCGCTCGCCATTTCTGATATTCCGTGGAATGGACCGATTGGTGCAGTGCGCGTCGGTCTCCAAAATGGTTCGTTTATCCTCAATCCTTCGAGCGAAGAACGCGAAGGGAGCATGCTTGATCTCCTGGTCTCTGGCACCAAGGACAAGATCAACATGATTGAGTGTGGTGGAAATGAGATTACCGAGGAGCAGATGGGTGAGGCATTCGAATTTGGTTTTGAAGCTGTTCAGAAAATCGCGACCTTTATTGGTGATATTCAGAAGGAAGCCGGTAAAGAAAAGCGCCCGGCAGCAATGCTTCGCGGTTCGGAGGTGTTTGAAGCTGATATCCGAAAGTTTTGTGAAGGTGCGGGTCTCGCTGATGCGCTGTATCTCCGTCCCAAGCAGGCTATGGAAGCCAAGACGGCTGAAATCAATACTACTATCGCAGCTTATGCGACTGAGAAGTATCCAGATCAGAAAAATCTTTCTGAATTGCTCTCTATCATCACGGAAGAGGTATCTGATGAAGCTGTGCACGAGAATATTTTGAAGAAGGGAATTCGTCCAGATGGACGCGCAGTAACGGAGATACGCCCGATTACTTGTCAGGTAGGACTATTGCCACGCACACATGGTACAGGACTCTTTACTCGTGGTGAGACACAAGCGCTTACGGTCACGACGCTTGGCGCTCCTGGCGATGAGATGGTCGTCGATACCATGGAGACGGACATGAAGAAACGCTACATGCATTTTTACAATTTTCCACCATATTCGGTCGGTGAAGTAAAACCAATGCGTGGCCCAGGGCGTCGAGAAGTCGGTCACGGTGCATTGGCCGAGAAGGCGCTTGTGCCTGTTTTGCCAAGCAAAGAGGAGTTCCCATACACGATTCTTCTTGTTTCTGAGGTTCTCGAGTCCAATGGATCATCCTCGATGGCTTCGACATGTGGTTCGACGCTTTCGCTCATGGATGCTGGTGTGCCAATCAAGAAGCCAGTGGCGGGTATTGCTATGGGTGTGATCACTGGTAAGGACGGCGAGTACAAGGTGTTGACCGATATTCAGGGACTGGAGGATCACTATGGTGACATGGACTTCAAGGTTGCTGGTACTGTAGATGGTATTACCGCCATGCAGATGGACGTGAAGATCGATGGATTGACTCCAGCGATGCTGAAAGTAGCCATTGCTCAAGCCAAAGAAGGCCGTCTTTTCATTATGGAGAAGATGCTCGCTACTCTTCCAGAAGTACGGACAGTTATGTCCCCATATGCACCGCGTATCATAACGCTCCATATCAACCCGGAGAAGATCCGCGATGTCATCGGCCCTGGAGGCAAGATGATCAATCAGATTATCGATGAAACAGGGGTCTCAATCGATATCGAGGATGATGGATCGGTATTTATCACATCGACCGATGAAACCAGTGCGGAGAAAGCCGTGGAATGGATTAATAATTTGACTCGCGAAGTGAAGGCTGGCGAACTTTTTCAGGGACGTATCACTCGTATCATGAACTTTGGTGCTTTTGCTGAGGTGCTTCCGAATCAAGAAGGACTCATTCATATTTCTGAACTCGCCGATCATCGTGTGGAAAAAGTGGAAGATGTTGTCCATGTGGGTGATATCGTACCGGTGATTGTCAAGGAGATTGATGATCAGGGGCGTATCAACTTGTCACACAAGGCCGCATTACGCCAGATGAATACGTCGAAAGAAATATAGCTTTCGAAGAAAAAAGAATCGGTGTATACTGAAGAGAGAGATGATAGTCTCTCTCTTCTGTTTTGTGGAAACCTGTAAGATGTATGCGCTATGCAATTTTTTTCTTTTAATAAAGAATTACCTAAAAAGATTTCCGATATACCACCGGAGTTTTTTTCTGCTGTGACCACGATGAGTCACGAGATAAGCAATGTTAGTGCGCCGGATTCTATTGAGCATGCTGCTGTCCCATCTCCTCCCCCCCCTGCATCTCTTGTATCAGAACACGGAGCGAACCCTTTTCTTGGAGAGAAACCGACTGTGGAAAGTCAGGTGTCTACTCCCGTGCGAGGCGAAGGCTTGAAGGGAAGTAATCCATTTTTGCCGGAGACGAAGATAAATCCCGCAGTACAAGCGATACAAAACGATCAGATATCATTTAAAGACGAGACCTCTTTTGAGTCAAAAAAGAAAAGAGCTATGCGTTTGTTTTTGTATATTGGGGGCGGCATAGTGTTTGCGGCTCTGCTTGTTATTGGAGTGCTGTATGCGGTGAAGAACAATGTTTTTAGTAGGTCGTCCACGGAAGTTTCTCAAAGCGTTGCTTTAGAGGGTCAAGTACAAGCTACAGATGAAAATACTACAGAATCTATGCCGTTTGCTTTGGATAAGCCAAATTATATCTCTATTAATACAGAAACGGCCACACCGCAAGATATTAAAAAATCGTTCAATCAATCAGCTGAGCGTATGATATCGGCTCGTATGGTAGCCCCAGTGGAATTTCTGATTACTGACCAGAATAATAACCCCATTGCGTTTAGCCGATTCGCGTATATTGAGAAGTTTGAAATAGATACAGGACTTCTCGCATTGGTAGAAGAATCATTCTCTTGCTTTGTCTACAATGATGCTGGCCAGGCACGTATGGGACTCATCCTTACTTTCAGGGACCCAGTCCTTGCTGGACAAATTATTGCCAAGAAGGAAGGTACTCTGCCCTACGCCTTCCGTACTCTTTTGTATGATAACGCGACTACTCTTTCGCGGACAGCAGTATTCCGTTCTGGTAAGTATAATACTCAAGCAGTGCGTTTTGTGAATATTGATAGTACACGGAATTTTTCTTTTGACTATGCATTGCAAGGTAAGCGTTTTATTTTGGGTGCGAGCAAAGATACGCTTCGCGCAGTGATTGATCGTAGTATATCGCGATAATTTTGGCTTGAAGAAAGTATTTTTTGAAAATAAAATAAAGTAAATTATTTTATTTTCTGGTGTTTTTTTCAAAAAAGATTCGTGGAAGAAAAAAAAGTGCTAAAAAAGCTTTTGTATAAAACATTTTTCGACAGAGTGCATTGACCAGAGCCTTTTTTTCTGTTATAATGAATCTGTAGTAGTGAATTTCTTTAACAAGTTGCTCTCTTCTAAACCGTTACGAATGGTGATGGAGTTCCCAACCACAATTTTCCCCTAATTGTGATAGGGAACTCCATCACTGTTCAAGTGTCTCGGCAATGTACCGAGGCCGCCTCGCCCTAACACGAGGACCCAAAACAAAAACAAAGTTTGACCCTGAAAAAATAATATAGTCAGGAGAAAAACAAAAAGAAACAAAAAAATCGTTCTTTCAAAAAAAATCAAAGGCTCGATGCCAGAGAACGGTGAAGGGAGAAGTAGTTGAAACGTTAGGACAACTGCGAACAAATAGCATATGCACAAACTACACGAATGATCAATGGATTACTGATGCCTCTCACCCGGGATAGGTAACCGACATACGTGTTGGCACATGCAACGTCGGGCGCTACAGAGCCAAAATTTATATTATTTGGGCGTTCATAGCGCCCGGCACCAACAATTTAGATGGTGACCGGGCCAGTCTTGTCGGGCTAGGTGAGTAGGGTGAAGTGATAGAATGGCTTTTATAGGCCTTTTTTTGTTGCTTACGTTTATATTTCTGGTGTTATGGGTACGTTTTTGCTCCAATCTCCTCTCGGTAGCCTCGGTGAGCGACTCGGATGTCGTTATCTGAAAGAAAAGGGCTATACAATTATCGAAACCAACTATTGCAACGCTTCTGGTAAGCGAATGGGAGAAATTGATATTGTAGCTAAAAAAGAGGGAAAATTGTTTTTTGTTGAGGTCAAAACACGTTTGACGCAGGGGGAGAATGCCCTTTTTCCTGAAGAAAACATCACTCGTGAAAAGTTACGTAAACTAGAGCGTATCGCCCTGCAGTATTTACGAGAGCATAAACTTGCCGATTCCCCCTATTCGTTCGATGCTTTAGCGATTCTCTATGATGCATCTGAGAAAAAAGCTAAAATACGCCACTTAGAGAGCATTTTTTTATAGACAACCGATTCTTTTTTTGATATACTTCGGGAAGAAAAGGTTAATTTTTTGATGCTATCATACTATGTCTCTTGATCAAAATACTCTTACTGAATTAAAAGAAAAGCTGCTGGCTGAAAAGGCTCATCTCGAAGCGGGGCTTTCTCGCTTTGCTCAACTTACTGATACCCCTGGAGAATACGAAACAAAATTTGATAACATTGGAACCAATCCGGATGAAAATGCTTCTGAGGTCGAAGAATATGTCGATAATATTGCCTTGGAAAACAATCTCGAGAGTCAGCTTGAGGCTGTGGCCGATGCTTTGGAGAAGATGGAAAAGGGGACGTATGGAATCTGCGAGAAAACAGGCAAGGAGATCAATCTTGATCGCTTGAGGGCCTATCCCGCAGCTCGAACCGCGCTCTAAAGAGAATCGTTTTTATGAGGCTTCAGAAAGTATTGCAAGCTTGCCCGCATCGCTACGCGAAGCGTTGCTCGCGGGGAGTGCTTTCTGTGGCCTTTTTTCTTTTTCTTTGTTGGGTAGGCTATTTGATTGCATCTTCATACGGATTTATTTTGGTTTGTAATGCATTGGGCGCTTTCAGTCTTCCGCTTGAGGGACCGTTCTTTATTATTGGTATATGCGTGATGCTCTTTTTCTTGGGTGTGCAATGGTGGAGGGAAAAAGATGTATTGTCTGCCTGGGCTTGGCTTTTTCTTTTTTCTGGTGGACTCAGCAATGCATACGAGCGAGTAGTATTCGGGTGCGTGAGAGACTATATCTCGCTGCCATTCATTCCGATATTCAATATCGCGGATGTGTTGCTCACAATAGGGGCAATTGGAATATTATGGAAATGGTGGCATTTAAAGAATTAAAAAGAACACAAAATTAAAAAACACAAAAAACAAACAAAAACACAAAGCGCAGAACTCAAAACGAAGAAGTTTGAAATTTGAGAGTTGTAGTTTGTTTGGCCTTTATGTTTTGAAAGTTGTGTTTTGATAAAATTATGTCTTCAAAGGTTCATTCTGCAGCTACTATTGGTCTCGACAGTGTTTTAGTCGAGGTCGAGGTAGATGTGCTTCCGCAAGGGTTGCACCATTTTACTCTGGTAGGCTTGCCGGATACAGCTATCAAAGAATCGCGTGATCGCGTGAGTGCAGCGTTGAAGAATAGCGGGTTTAAGCCACCGCATCAACATGGTCGTATCACGGTAAATCTGGCTCCGGCAGATCTGCCTAAAAATACGCCCCTCTATGATCTCCCGATGGCACTCGGATTTCTTTTGGCGACCGAGCAGCTCTCCTTTGATTATTCGAAAAAGCTTTTTGTCGGAGAATTGGCGCTCGATGGATCGATTAGGCGAATACAGGGAGCTCTACCAATAGCGCTCTTTGCGAAACAGTCAGGATATGAAGAATTGTATGTTCCAGAAGAAAATGCTTCAGAAGCAGCTTTGGTGGAAGGGATTCAAGTCATACCGGTAAAAAATTTATTTGATGCAGTAAGACATCTACGTAATGAAGCAAAGCTCGCATCCTTTGTACGAGAAAAAAAAGAGTTCGGAGAAGATGGACATTCTTTGCTCGATATGGCGCACGTGAGGGGTCAAGAGCATGCAAAAAGAGCACTTGAAATCGCAGCCGCTGGTGGTCACAATGTACTTTTTGTCGGGCCACCCGGTTCGGGCAAGACTTTGCTCGCCAAGACTCTCCCGACTATCCTGCCGAGATTGGATTTTGATGAAAGCTTGGAGATTACAAAAATATTTTCTGTAGCGGGTCGTTTGCCTCGGACAGCGCCGCTCATTTCCACGCGACCCTTCAGGTCACCGCATCACACCGCGAGTGCTGTAGCCCTTATTGGCGGCGGGACATTTCCTCGTCCGGGGGAAATCAGCCTGGCCCATCGAGGCGTTTTGTTTCTCGATGAATTCGCAGAGTTTTCACGGTCAGTTTTGGAAAACCTGAGACAGCCCCTAGAAGATGGAGAAGTGACGGTGTCGCGGGCCAAGGGATCACTCCAGTTTCCTGCTCGTTTCATGTTGGTAGCAGCGATGAACCCATGCCCTTGTGGTTATGCTGGGGATCCTGAGCGGGTCTGCTCTTGTTCCCCGTATCAGTCGACGCATTATCGTCAGAAAATTTCTGGTCCGATCATGGATCGTATCGATTTGCATGTCGAAGTACCTCGGCTTAAAATAGAGAAATTTGATGAGCCGATAGAGGGTGTAGAAAAGAGTCTGGATATTCGGACTCGTGTCGAAAAAGCGAGGATGTTTCAAAAAAATCGTTTCGGAAATAGCCTTTGTACTAACGCCGAAATGACTACACAGATGGTGAAGGAGTTCTGTCTACTCGACGATGCCTCGAAAGAGGTGTTGCATACCGCGGTTACTCAGATGAAGCTCTCGGCACGCGGGTATATGCGCATTCTGAAAGTAGCACGGACTATTGCCGATCTCGCCCAATCAGAGCGCATCGATATGCCGCATCTTATGGAAGCACTCCAGTACAGGTTTAAGGAATAGTTATGAGACCAAGGGGAAAAGAAAAATTTGCAATAAAAAGAAAGAGGAGAGTACTTTTTGCTGTGGCTCTTTGTGTTGTTCTTTTTGGGTTTGGCGTGTATGTTTTTTTAGGAAAGAATCCATCGCGGTGGGAGCAAGAGAATACCAAGACGATAGAGGTGGTTGATGGTCATCTGCGATTTTCTTTTGGTGACGTGAGCGAGAAGACAGTGGGAGATTTTCTCGTAGCGCAGAAGCTCGACCTTAAGGAAGGGGATAGCGTATTCCCTGTTTCTGAAACACAGATTTTTTCTGGTACCCGCATTATCATCGCGCGGGCACATGAAGTGAAAGTGAAGGTGGATGGGAGCGAAAAGGTACTACGTACTCAGGCCATGTCTGTTGAGCAGGCTCTCGTAGAAGGAAGTATCGTGCTCGATGAAGATGATATCGTGAAACCCGTACGAGAAGCAGGAGTGGTTTCTGGTATGGTGGTCACTATCACACGCGTCTTGGTTTCAGAAGAGACCACAGAAGTAGCGATTGCGTTTGATAAGAAAGTGAATGAAGATGACGAACTTTCTTGGCGCAAAACGATTGTCACGCAGAAGGGTGAGAAAGGAGTGAAGCAACTCACGTATCGTGTCAGTCAGTATGATGGCAAAGAGGTCAATCGTCGTCTGATAGAGACAAAAATTACCAAAGACCCTATAACGGAAGTAACAACGCAGGGGACCTATGTGAAGACTGGCAAGGCACATCGGGGCGGCGCTTCATGGTATGCTTGGACGGGGACGATGGCAGCGGCCAATCCCTGGCTCCCGAAGGGAAGTTATGTGAAAGTGACGAATATGGAAAATGGCAAGAGTGTTATCGTCGTCATCAATGATCGTGGGCCGTTTGTCCCGGGACGTATCATCGATCTCGATAAAGTAGCGTTTCAGAAAATTGCTTCGATCGGTGCTGGTGTTATCAATGTGAAGATGGAAGAGATTACGAATTAGCTTTACGGACTTCCCTTGTAATGAGCAAAGAACAGAAAATCATGAGCACTCTTTTTTCGCAATTTTTTGGATCACGACAAAAAGCAGTTTTTTCTGCTTTGTTACTTCTTGTTCTGTTGATGGGGGTATTGTTTCGAACCTATCATTTTTCCGAGTGGCTCCATTTTGAAACTGATCAGGTAGATGATTATTTTGCCGTGGCTCCGGCTGTAGAGGAAGGTCTTGGTCAGCTCCCTCTCGTAGGACCCAAGGCCGCAGGAACAGATTTACGGCTTGGCTCTATTTTTTATATCTTCGAATTTATTTCTGCTCAGATTTTCGGGAATACCCCAGCTGGTCACGCCGGAGCGACGCTTTTTTTCGCGCTCCTTTCGTTGCCTCTTTTTTATGTTACCGCTCGGCTCTTTTTCACTCGTATGAGTAGCCTTTTTTTACTGGCAATATTTGCTTCTTCGCCATTCCTCATTTTGTACGCGCGTTTTTCGTGGAATCCTAATATGCTCCCATTTTTTTTCTTGCTCTTGGTATTTACGTTGATCAAGGGGATGGGAGCAATAGCGCCCAAGCAGCAATTATGGTGGTTCGTTGGAGCGACCATCGCTCTGGCGGTGACGATGCAACTCCACGTTTCAGCACTATTAGTCGCTCCTGCTCTAGTAGGGACATTTCTCTTGTGGAAACGGCCACATTTTTTTTCGAGGACCTGGGGAGGAATATTTCTCGTGATGGGAATATTGTTTCTTCCAATGATACTGCATGAGATGATCACTCATGGACAAATGATGAATGCCTTGACGAGTAAGATTGATATTTCTTCAGAAAAAAATGATGCGGGAGCGTCAATCAAACTTATTCAGAACTTTCGCTACCATGCCGGAAACTATTTTTTAATACTGACTGGTCATGATGCTATCAATGCTGGCCGGCCAGATGGCGCATCTCTTGGAATAGCGTGTCATTCGTGTAAAGCGGAAGCCCGGTATCGTCTCATGGGGTATGCGTTTTTGGTTCTTTCGCTACTTCTTTTGGGCATTTTTTTAGTGAAAGAAAAAAACGAAGAGAAAAAAGGATTTTTAACCGTGTTGTTACTGTGGTTTGTTTTTTCTTTTCTCTTTTTCTTTTCTATTATGATGTCGGGGAAATATCTTTACCCAAGGTTTTTTCTGTTGGTTGGACCTTTGCCTATTTTTTTCTTTGGGCTGCTGCTTCAGATTATTGCGCCAGAAAAAAGCAGGGCACGTTTTGTAGCTGCTTTCGCTCTCACAGCTCTGGTGATGGGAATGCACTTCCAGACTATCAGAGTACTTTTTACCGAGGCCAAGCAGACAGGTCTTTCCTCAGCTATCGTAGTCGGTAAAGAAGATATTTTTCCGGAGACCGGGAGGATTACTCTCAGGCAGCAAGAGCAGATTGCTGATTTTATTGCAGCACGAGCAGAAGGGAAGAATGAGCCAGTGTACTTAAAGAGCGAGTCTGAATACGAACCATCGCTCTGGTTATTGCTTGAAAAAAGAAGTATTCGTTTTTTTGGACCAACTTTGTCGACGGACCCTCTTTTTGAACAAGGACAGTATTTTTTTGTTTTTCGTTCTGCGTCATCGCTGACCAAAGAAATGAAATGGTACTTGGAAAAGTTCTCTGTGATAGAAGACATCCCTTTTGGATCACTTACGGTCCGTATTCTGGGTCCTAAGCCGGAATGGGTGACCGCGAAGAAACAAGAACAACCACAGATTTTTCAAAAAAAATCAGAGGCATTGGATATTCCCCGATGGGACATGATAGGAAGTTATTTTAACTGATAGCGATATTTCTATGGAAAAAGTAAAAGCGAAAAAATCACTGGGGCAGAATTTTCTTCAGGATCATGATGTCATCGAGCAGATTCTGTCAGTAGCTAATGTGACGAAGACTGACCGCGTGCTCGAGATCGGACCAGGAACGGGCATGCTCACATTTGTCATGTCAGATCGCGTGGAGAAGCTCGTCGCCATCGAGCTCGATCATCAGTTGGTGGGGCGGTTACAGCAGCATTTTATGGATTCGAAACATGTCTCGATTCTGGAGGGAAATATTCTTGACGTGCATCTAGAAGAAATGCTTCATGAGTTCGGTTTTGCTGAACACCCGTATAAGATTATTGCCAATATCCCGTACTATATTACGGCACCCATTATCCGCACACTGTTGTCGCTCAAACATCAGCCACAGTCACTCACGCTCATGGTGCAAGACGAGGTAGCCGAACGGTTGGCAGCCAAGCCTGGTGCTATGAGTCTCCTTTCGGTCATGGCGCAATATTATGCGGATGTAGAAAAGAAATTTTTTGTTCCGAAAGAAGCTTTTGATCCGGTTCCGAAAGTCGATAGTGCGGTGATTCATATCGTACCGAAACGCGCATATGATCCCGAGGAGGATCGTAAAGTATTTCGTCTGGCGCGTGCCGGGTTCGCTTCTCGGAGGAAGACCCTCGCGAATAATCTCTCGACGAGCCTCGTGATGCCACGGGCAGATGTCGAGCAGATTCTCGGGAGTCTCGGTCTGCGCACTGATATCCGGGCTCAGGCCCTGTCAGTCGATGATTGGGGGCGATTAGCTATGGTTTTGAGTTAGTCTTGGAATAAGACCCGCTTTGTTTTCTAGGACCCCATTTTTTTATTAGATTTTTAGAACTGCCCATTCCTCTGTCGAACTTCGAGGCCCAGAGATTTTTTCCAGCGAAAAATCTCCTACACGAAAGACTGCGGATTTCCGAAGACGGAAAACCGAGCTCCGCAGCCTTTCGAGTGCTCCGAGAATCCGAAGAGGAAGGTGATTCTTTCGTAGAATAAAGTCTGTGTTATCACAGGATTTAGTCGTCCAAAACTTTTTAAAAAAGTGAGACAGCGATCATGAAGCCGTAGCAGGCTACGATGGTGACGATAATTCGGGGGAGTTTGCGAAAGGCGAAAAATGACTGTTCATCATCGTTTCCTTTTTCTAGAGTCCAGAAAGCCAGACCGCCGAAAAGCAGCGCCCAGGGGGAAAGTGATCTGGCGCTGAGCACGAGAGGGCTCAGGACAAAGAGGATGAAGAATAGGCTCCCGAGTATGAGCTGCGTGATACGTGCGCCGAAAATAACTGGTAATGTATAGACATGATCGAGTGCGTCACCCTCGATGTCTTTGAAGTCTTTGAGAGGAATGCAGAGAGCGTAGCTCACAAAAAGAAAAGAAAGAATCGATAAGGGGAGTAGGTGAAGACTATGTTCCGGCGAAACCGCTAGGAATCCTGTGACGAGGATGATCAGACCTGCGCACGCAGCGATGAGAGTGGCGATGCCAGGGAAACGCTTGAGACGGAGCGGCGGAGCGGAATAGAGCCACGCGAGAGCCTGGTAACACAGTACGAGGAGAAGTGCGGTAAAGCTCAGTATCCCCGCGAAAAGAAGTGAAGTGATGAAAAAGAGAATACCCATGATTTTATACGTATCCATCGGAATAGTCGCCTGAATGAGTGGGCGGTTCGGATTGGTTTGGGTATCGATATTCGTATCGTAGATATCATTGGCGATAACCGAGGCGATCCAGGCGCTTTCGATAGTCGCGAGGAGTACCAGGGCTCCTGTGATATGAAAAAAATCAAATGTAAGAGGTGCATCGGTAAAAACGAATGCGAGTCCCATGCCCAGGAAGAGTAGTCCACCATGCCAAATCATCTGGGGGATACGAGCATTGTGCCAGAGGGCGATGAAATAGGCACGTTGTTCGCTCCACAGCATTTTGCCTACCAGGAGTACAGAAAGGGCCGCAAAGACGAGACTCATTTTGACGTTGAGGACACTACGAAAATCCGTCAGGTTTCTCGCGAAAATATGCTCAGGGGTAAGAAAGAGCGCTGCCACATCACTCTGGCTGATAGAGAGGAGACCCTTTTGGAAACTTAAGAGGAAAAGTGTAATCCAAGAAGGGAACGTACCGAGAATAAACAGGAGGCTATAGACAGAGAGAGAAACCAAAAGCGCCTTTTTTATTCGATGTGACTTGATGTAAGTATAGAATCCGAGGAGTAGCGTCACCGCGACCACTTCGACTCGGACGCCGTACGTGATACCGATGTCTGGTGTATCACCAAACAGGGTGAAGAAGCGGCGGATTAGCCCGAGCAGGCCATCAAATTCATAGAAACTCCAGAAGAAAGTCCCATGAAAGATAAACGTATCGATCATAGGCGGCGTGAGGATAATGAGAAAGCCAAAAAAGAGGATATTGGCGCCTTTTTTGAAATCGACACCACCAGCGAAACGGACAATGGGCAGAATGAGGAGGAACGAACAGAGAAAGAAGAGGAAAGTATGTGTAAACTCAAAAAAGAAAAAAAAGAAAGTTCGGGCTTCGAATAGCCCGAGAGCGTTTTCAATGACGAGTCGGGCGAGGATAAGCGCACAAAATCCCACCACAAAAGTGGAGAGAGTTATCGGAGCCTCTTCAATATCTTTGATAGCAATCCTGAGGATCTTTCGTATTTTCATAGCTTTATTCTAGCATTTTTAGACTGGTTTTTCATTGAGGTGAATCGCTTTCGGGGTATCGTATTTGCCTTCCATGGAAATCCAGAGGAGTTCGAGGGTTTCCTTGATGGCTTTGGCAAATTTTGGCGATTCGATAATGAGGGTCTGGACGCTTTCGATGAGGCAGATTCGGACGAACTGGTTATCGCATGATTCGATGGAGACTTCGGCGCTATAGAGTTCTGGTGGCATGAACTTGGCTGTGATACTCCCTTTTATGGGGTCCAAAAACTTGGCGAAAGGGTCGAGAGTAGTCTTGTCTACGGTGAGACCGCGCACTTTTGGTCCATATTTTGCTTTATAATCGTTCCATTCTAAGAAAACCTTCATCACTTCTGGTGACGCGTCTTCGGCCGAGGCAAAGAATCCTACGACTTCCTTTCCATGCAATTCTTTCTGTTTGTAGCGATACGCTTGGCGCAAGCCCTCGACTCCTTCAAAGTACATGATACTGGGCTTTTCGGCAGTGCCCTTTTGGAACGAACGCAGTTCAGGGAGGATAGCTTTGGCTTGACGGAGTTTGACTTCACGCTCTTCGATGAAAGCATCGGGTGTCCGGGCGATATAGCGTTTTTTTTCTTCTCCTGGTACATGAACGATCAAGCCCTTTTCCACCAGTTCTTCGGCGATGACATACGCCGTGGGTCGTTTGAGCTCGGCTTTCTTGGCGATTTGGTAGGGTGTCGCCGGCCCGAGCTGAAGGAGAGCGATATAGATTTTCGCTTCTTTTTCTGAGAGTCCGAGATTTTGGAGGGGTGTAAGTAAGTGTTCCATAACCCTAGTATACCCTAAATATATAAAAGAGTCAATAATATTGACAACTATTTACCATATTTATTCAAAAATGCTTGATATAAGCATTAAATAGTGTATAAAACAGGTATTCTGTTGACATATATTTGGACGGTATTATTGACATATTGACGTTTTTGACGTATACTACGCAGTCAAGTTGAGAAGCAGCAATGCAAAACGACTTGCACAAGTTCCTTGAGAAATCTGCCAATATTGGCAACCGCACCTCGGGTACTGGGGTAAGGAGATACAGATGACTAAGCTCGTGATGTACCGCAACAACTCCGCTTACGAACAATTTCTTGCCCCCGCTCTCTCTGGTTTTGAGACGCAGATATTCCCGCAAGGAACTTCGGAAACGGAGATCACAACCTGGCTCACAGCTCACGCCGACAGCATTCGTGGTATGGAGATGGTCTATCTTGACCAAACCTGTTACGAAGCTGGAAAGTTGGTAAGCATCTGGAAGGATGTTAAAACCAACTATGGCGGGCTTGACCACGTCTTCCAAAAAGCAGTGCAGAGCATGATGACCAAGGGTACCGTCGAAGAGACGATAGCTGAGGTGGTCACACATCTGCTTGCAAAGGAAGCCCCGACAAGGGTGTTCGTCGTCATGAATCGCATAGCTGACCACGGGATCTTTAAATCCGTGCACAAAGACTATGCTGGTGACTACGACCGCGCCGAACAAGTTGAAGCGGAGACGCTTCGTG
>CAYVHS010000011.1:0-38534 GCA_964451495.1 uncultured Bdellovibrionales bacterium
AGTGGTCATCCCGATTTTGGTCGGATTTCTCCTCGGGCCGGCCGCTCTCGGTGGACTCCTCGTGGGGTCGATTGTGACGGGTATTTTTGTAGCTATCTCGATGACCTCTGGTGGAGGTGCTTGGGACAATGCCAAGAAGTACATCGAAGAAGGCAATCATGGTGGCAAAGGATCATTCGCGCATCAGGCAGCGGTCACGGGAGACACGGTCGGCGATCCATACAAGGATACGGCGGGTCCGGCTATCAATCCTATGATCAAGATCATGAACATAGTTGCTCTTCTTATCGCCGCGTTCATTATTTAGGGAGTGAGCGTAGCAAAAGCCAAAAAATCGCTGAAGTATGGAGCGGGTATGCTCCGTCCTTCAGCGTTTGGTTTTACTAGGACTCAGTAAATATTCACTATCATCACTATGGGAATACATTCGAAAATGAAAAAACTGCCTCATTCTCAGGTAGAGCTCTCTATCACTGTGCCGTGGGAAGAATGGAAAGGTGAGATGGACCATGCCGCGGAAGCACTGGCTAAAGAAGTGAAGGTCGCTGGTTTTCGTCCAGGCAAGGCTCCTCGCGATATGATTGAGAAACGTCTTGGTAAAGGAGCTCTTTTGTCGGAGGCTGTGGAACATGCGGTCAGTCATTCCTATGGCAAAGTGATTCTAGAAGAGAAGATCGAAGCTATTGGACATCCGGACATCAAACTCGGGAAATTTTCCGAGGGAGAGGCTATCGAGTACATCGCTATAACAGCTGTCATGCCCGAAGTAACAATCAAGCCATGGAAGGACGCAGTGAAAAAAGTGAACGCCGATTTTGCAAAGAAAAAAGAAGTGGTGGAAGATAAGGAAATCGATGATGAATTGAATCGACTCGCTACGATGCGCGCGAAGTTCGTGACCGTCAGTCGCGAGGCAAAGCTCGAAGACAATGTACTCATTGATTTTACTGTGAAGCAAGACGGCGTCATCATCGAGGGGGGCAAGAGTGAAAATCATCCCATTGTGCTCGGGAAAGGTGTTTTCATCCCTGGCTTTGAGGAAGAAATCGTCGGGATGAAGGAGGGGGAAGAAAAAATATTTACCCTCGTATTTCCCCAGGAATATCACGCCAAACATCTCGCTGGTAGGCCCGCCGAGTTTACTGTGAAGGTTCGTGTTGTGCAGGAACGTGAACTCCCAGCTATCGATGATGCGTTTGCAGCGAGCCTTGGAAAATTCGAATCACTCGAGCAAGTAAAGGAAAACATGCGTTCGAATATGCTCGAGGAAAAGAAAGTGAAGAGTAAAGAAGAGCATCGTACGCACATTCTCGATGCTATCGTCGAACAATCAGATATTGATTTTCCACAGATCTTAATAGATGAAGAGGCTCATCGTATGGTGGGTGAGTTCGAACGCCAGGTCACTTCTATGGGTATGCAGTTTGCTGATTTCTTGGCACAGAGCAAGAAGACCGAAGCGGATATGCGCCAGGAATGGGAACCGCAAGCCAAGAAACGCTTGGCGGCTCATATGGTACTCGATTCTTTGGCGAAAGAAGAGGAAATCGAAGTGGCAAGCGAAGAAATCGAGGCAGAAATGAACAAAGCACTTCAATATTACAAGAGCACGAAAGATGCCGAAAAGAATATCGATATGGAGCGTCTCTATAGTGCTGTGAAAAATCAGATGCAGAACGAGCAAGTATTTGTTTTCCTTGAGAAGCTCTAATTGGCTGTAAGAGCAAACAGTATGAAGAATCAATATCTTATCCCAATGGTGGTAGAGAAAAGCAGTTCTGGTGAGCGAGCTTACGACATCTATTCACGACTGCTCAAGGACCGCATCATTTTTATCGGCTCACCTATCGATGATGTAGTTGCCAATGCTGTCATCGCGCAGCTTCTTTTTCTGGATTCTCAGAATCCGAAGGAGGACATCAAGATGTATATCAATTCTCCTGGGGGAGCAGTCACTTCCGCGCTCGCTATCTACGATACGATGCAGTATGTGAAGGCAGAAGTACAGACTATCTGTATCGGTATGGCAGCTTCGGCCGCCGCTCTTCTCCTCGCTTCTGGTAAACAGGGGAAGCGTATGGCTCTGCCGAATAGCGAAGTGATGATCCATCAGGTACTCGGTGGTACACAGGGACAGGCGACGGATATCGATATCCACGCCCGCCATATTCTGAAGACGCGCGATCGTTTGAATAAGATTCTCGCCAAGCATACCGGACAAAAACTGGTAAAGATTGAGAAAGATACGGAGCGAGATTATTTCATGTCTGCCGAAGAAGCCCTTAAATACGGCATCGTCGATAAAATAGTCCGATAAGCGTCAAATAAAAAATACCCAGTGGTTGAACCGCTGGGTATTTTTTGTGCGTTATTGTAGTGTCGAGAGTAGGCTGGCCCCGTTCATTTCATCTGGTTTTTCTACGCCCATGACGTCGAGGACGGTCGGTGCCACGTCTGACAGGAGGCCATTGACTTGATTCTGTTCCCGGACCATCTGTTCAGCGCTTTTTTCGCGATGATTGTCGGGGGTGATATACCAGAAGGGGATTGGATTGGTAGAATGTTCCGTATCGATTTCTCCGGTCGAAGGGTGCTTTAGTTCTTCGACGTTGCCATGATCAGCGGTGATCATCACGGCTCCTCCGACTTTGAGGATAGCAGGGATGAGAATAGAGAGGCTTTTATCAGTGGCCTCAACGGCTTTGATAGAAGCTTCTTCGTTACCGGTATGAGCCACCATATCAGGATTGGCATAGTTGACCAAGATGAAATCGTACACGTTTTTATCGAGTACTTCGATGAGCGTCTCTGTAATCTGAGGAGAACTCATCTCGGGAATTTCGTCGAAACGCGATACAGTCGGAGAGGGTACGAGGATACGGTCTTCTCCAGGGAAAGCCTTTTCTTTTCCTCCGTTGAAAAAGTACGTGACATGAGCATATTTTTCTGTTTCAGCGAGACGAAGTTGTTTTTTGCTCGCGAGACTGAGTACTTCGCCGAGAGTTTTTTCGATATCTTCTGGTGGGAAAGCGATATTGACAGGCAGGCCGCGTTCATATTCAGTGAGGGTGGTGAAATGGATATCGAGGAGATTACGTTCGAAACCATCAAATTCTGGTACGACAAATGCTTTGGCGAGTTCGCGGGCCCGGTCTTCGCGAAAGTTGAAGAAAATGACCGAATCCTTGTCTTTGATGAGAGCAACCGGCTTATCTTTTTCGAAAATCATCGTTGGCTCGATGAATTCGTCAGTGATGTTTTTTAAGTAGGATTGTTCGAATGTGATGAGTGGGTCGATAGTTGTTTCTCCGATGCCCTCTGTTAGCATGCGGTACGATTTCTCGATGCGGTCCCAGTTGTTGTTGCGATCCATAGAGAAATTGCGACCGGAGAGACTGGCAATTTTTCCGATACCGAGGAGTTTCATCTCGCGCATGAGCTCTTTGAGTTGGGCTATACCGGCTGTGGGGGCAGAATCACGCCCATCAGTGAAGATATGAAGAAACACTTCCGACGCACCTTCGTTTTTGGCCATTCGGAGGAGAGCAAGAAGATGATCTTTGTGAGAATGGACGGACCCGGTACTGACCAGTCCCATAAGATGTAAGTCTCCGCCAGTTTCTTTAGCAGCACGGATGGATTCGAGGAGGACTTCATTTTTGAAGAAGCTACCGTCCTGAATAGAGAGAGAAATACGAGGCATGTTCTGGTAGATGACTCGGCCGGCCCCCATAGTCATATGGCCGACTTCACTATTCCCGGCAGTATTCCAGGGTAGACCAACAGAAATACCCGAAGCCTGGAGGGTAGTCATTGGGTAAAAACGGTTGAATTTTTCAAAAGTTGGAAGTGTTGCCTCGCGAATGGGGTTGCCAGAAACGTTATTACTCAGCCCCCATCCATCAAGTACGATCAAAACGAGCGGTTTGTACATCTTTGTATTATTAAACCCTGTCTGCCAACAGGCAGGGAATCGAGTGAAATGAACCCGCCATTTGGCGGAGAGTGCTGGCTCGTTTTGCCTCGAATCGAGGCGAGTAAAACCAGAGCTAACATTTTTTCATTGTTTTTCATAGATTGCTTCATTTTCATGATACCACTTTTGGTATCCTTTTGACAAAAGGATTTTCGGCGCCTATGATAGATAAGGAGACTATAAGAGGAACTCCTCAGTATAAATAGTGATTTATTGCTTCGGTCTGATAATAGCAGGAAGCCGTGAGCTCCTTGTGAGCTCTATTGTTTTAGAACGTGTCGCTTATATGATGAAAATCTTCCAACTTATCCCATTTTTAAGGGAAAAAAGAGGGCTTCAATGGTAAGAAGTGGCGCACTTTTGCTATCTTGCAGTTATTGACTGGATGCAGCGCACAATTATGTCATTTGGGATTATATCCTTTCTCCTCTCGGCTGTATTTTTGGCTGGAGGAACGATTTTGGGGTATCTGGTTCGCCAGAATCTCGCGAAGAAACAACTTTCGACTGCTGAGGGCCAAGCCGCTAAGATGTTAGAAGAGGCCGAAGCCAAAGCAAAAGAGGTCATGTTTGAGGCAAAAAACAAGGCTGTAGAAATTCTTGAAGATGCAAAAAAGAATGAACAGACTCGTGAAGAGAAGGTTCTTTATCAGGAAAAGCGCATAGAAAAGCGTGAAGAACAGGTAGAAAAATTGCATCAGGAAGCTGACGCTGAGAAACGTAAGCTCCTATCTAAAGCCGATGAAATCCGGTCTATCCGCGAGGAGACGGAAAAATTACATAGAGAAGAACTCATGCGTCTCGAAACTGTTTCGCAGCTTTCGAAAGAGGAGGCTCAGAGTCATTTGTTCAATCTCGTCGAAGAGGAGAGCAAAGAAGCTCTCGTGAAGCGTATGACGAAACTCGAGAGGGAGGGTCACGAAGAGCTTGAGAAACGTTCGCTCAATATTATGGCGACGATTATCCAGAAATATTCTCGTTCGCATGTTTCGGAATTTACGACGACTACCGTGTCTATTCCGTCTGATGAGGTGAAGGGAAAAATCATTGGAAAGGAAGGTCGTAATATCCGAGCGCTTGAGAAAGAGACTGGTGTGGAGTTGATTGTGGATGATACTCCTGAGTCGGTAGTGATTTCTGGTTTCGACCCAGTTCGCCGCGAAATCGCCAGGATTGCTCTCGAAAAATTGATCAGTGATGGTCGTATCCATCCGGCCCGCATCGAAGAGGCAGTAGAGGAGGCCAAGAAAGAACTCGACTCAAAGATCAAGGAGGCAGGTGAAGCGGCAGCGTATGACGCTGGTATTGCCGGACTCCATCCGAAATTGCTTTATATTCTCGGACGACTCAGGTATCGTTATAGTTACAAGCAGAATGTCTTACTCCATTCGCTCGAGGTTTCCTATCTTGCAGGAGCCTTGGCGGCCGAACTCGGATGTGATGTGGCCTGTGCCAAGAAAGCCGGGTTGCTCCATGATATCGGCAAAGCCGTCGATCATGAGATCGAAGGGACGCACGTCAAGATTGGGATGCGTATTTTGGAAAAATTTGGTCTTGGACAAAACGTCATCGATGCCATGAAATGTCATCATGATGAGTATCCTCATCAGACGATTGAATCGTTTATCGTGACGGCGGCGGATGCTATCTCAGCTGCTCGTCCCGGTGCACGCAAAGAGACTGCGGAAAAATATATCAAACGTCTTGAAGAGCTTGAGGCGCTCATCAATTCATTTCCCGAAGTAGAGAAGTCGTATGCTATTCAGGCAGGACGCGAGGTACGCATCTTCGTCAATCCAGAGAAGACAGATGATTTGGGGGCGATGAAGCTCGCACGTGATATCGCCAAGCGTATCGAGGAAGAGCTCAAATATCCAGGTGAAATCAGGGTGAATGTATTCCGAGAGACAAGAGCGGTGGAGTATGCTCGGTAAATATTGGCTTGAGAAAGGCTTTTTTTTTGGAAATGGCTTGGCTATTGCACAGTTTAGAAAAATGGCTTACTATAGCGAATAGGAGGTTGTAACTTGCACCTTCATTTGGGATCACTTCTTTCATGAGGTGTGAAGAATGAAGGTTCTATACTAGAAAGGCAGGTGAGATGTATGAAAAATGTAAACAAAGACGCACTCGTGCACGCAATCGTTGAGAAGACTGAACTTTCCAAGAAAGATGTAGAAGCAGTTCTCGAAACTATTGTTGACGAGATTACTGCTGAGCTCAGCAAGGGTAACAAAGTGACTCTCACTGGTTTCGGTACCTTCAAGGTTTCCGATCGTGCTGCTCGCGAGGGTATTAATCCTCAGACCAAGGCCAAGATCACTATTCCAGCCATGACTGTTCCGAAATTCACCGCTGGTAAGACATTGAAAGAAGCTGTAAAATAGTATCTCTATTCTCAAATCCAATCATTTGATCAATTAGACGAAATGTTTTGGATGAGGAAAAAAAGATAGAATCATGACTCCCGTCCGCTTGCTGGTGGACGGGTCGTGGTTTCCCGGAGCATAGTATAGTGGTAGTACGAGTGGTTTGGGACCATTTAGTCCCGGTTCGATTCCGGGTGCTCCGACAAGTACAAAGACAGAGGAGCGAGGGTATAGACCCTCGCTTTTGTTTTTCTTTTGTGGTATTTTTTCAGAGTTCGTACATCCGGATCAGTTTATAGTTATGGAAAAAATGCCATGAAAAAAATAGTAACAATTGGTGGTGGGACAGGCAGCTTCACGCTCTTGTCAGGACTCAAGAAATATCCTATTGAGCTTTCTGCTATCGTATCTATGGCTGATGATGGTGGATCGACTGGTGTCCTTCGCGATGAGCTTGGTGTATTGCCACCGGGCGATGTGAGGCAGTGTCTCGTAGCTCTTTCTGATTCTTCCGAAAAGTTACGAGAGTTGATGAACTATCGCTTCGAAGAGGGTGGGCTTTCCGGACATAGTTTCGGCAATCTTTTTCTTTCGGCATTGGAAAAAATAGAAGGCGGATTCATAGATGGTGTAGCAGAAGCTGCCAAGATACTGAACGTCAAAGGAGAAGTCATCCCAGTAACCGGAGTAGACACGGGTCTCAAAGTGGAGCTCCGTGATGGCCAGGTCCTTTCGGGCGAACATGAAATCAATACTAGTCTTACGGTCGGAAAGACTGGAATCAAGAAATTATTTCTCTCACCGCGTGCCAAGGCCAATCCGCGTGCGGTCGAGGCACTTTTGGCTGCTGATCTCATCATTATTGGTCCAGGTAATCATTACTGCAGTATCTTACCAAATTTGCTCGTAGGGGGTATTCCGGAAGCTATCCGGAGGTCCGAGGCGACAGTCGTCTATAACTGCAACCTGGTGAACAAGCGCGGTCATACAGATGGTTATACACTCGATGAGTATGTTTCTGAAATTGACAGCTTCTTAGGTGGATCACGTGTTGATTTTGTCACGTTCAATACCCATGTGCCGGATAAACGGGTGCTTAAGCGTTATAACGAAGAAAGTAGTGCTCTGGTGTCTTTTATACCAGATCGGGTCCAGAATCGGCATTATCGGGTACTCCAGGCTGATCTCCTCAATCGTAAGAGTGTTCGTTTCAGTATCGCTGACAAGATTGCCCAGTCGCGTTCGTTTATTCGCCACGATACGGAAAAGCTTGCCAAAGTGCTCGTGATGCTTCTTGAGTTGGAGGAGTATGAGAATATTCTGCGCGATATTGTTTGATTTGTTCTAGTGAGGGCTTTGACAGGGGGCTATTTGATAGGTATACTGGAAAGGCATTTTGTTTTGTTTCCAGCGCTTTTTATGGCAAAGTACACTGTTTCACTCAAAGAAAGTCGTGAAGTGGCTGATGGCACACGTTTTTTTGTTTTTAATAAGCCGGAAGGATATACGTTTCAAGCAGGCCAGTACGTGGCTATGATATTGCCCAGGCTTGTAGAACCGGACTCAAAGGGCGCTGCCAGATCGCTTTCAATCGCCTCCGCACCAGAAGAAGCTGACCTTTGTTTTTCGATGCGCAGCGGAGTGAGCGGTTTCAAAAAGACCTGTTGGCAAATGCAGCCAGGCAATACCGTTGACATAACTTCGGCTGTAGGATTTTTCACGGTACCCAAAGATGAGACACGACCGATAGTGTTTTTGGTTGGGGGTATTGGTATTACTCCGGTTCGCGCTATTTTGAAGCAGGCGGAGCAGCAGCAGAGTGAGGGCCAGTACATGCTTTTCTATGCGAATCGTTTTATCAAAGACGCAGCATTTGATGAAGAGATGCGAAATCTGAAGCTCAAAAATTTCCGGTATGTGACTGTGCTCAGTCGATCTGAAGAGCCGTGCGCCCCAGCAAATGATGAGCGTGGGTATGTGAACGGGGCGATACTGAAAAAGTATATAGAGGACGTGCCAAACTGTCTCTATTATCTCGTCGGATCGCCACAGTTTATCACAGCAATGGAAGAGATGCTTGCTGATTTGGGAGTGTCCGAGGAACACTGTAAGAAAGATCCATTTACCGGTATGGCGGCGCAGTCGGTGAAGTAGGTGTAAGAAATATTTGTTTCGTGCATAAGCGGGCGTCGTATAGTGGCTATTATATCAGCCTTCCAAGCTGAGGATGCCGGTTCGATTCCGGTCGCCCGCTCAGAATAAAAAGACTCTTTCGGGGGGTCTTTTTTTATACATACTCAAGTTTTTCTGTAAAAGAGTGTATAATGTAATGACTTCTATGGAAAGAATACATAAAAAATATCTTTTCAGTGCTGCTTTTGGTGCGCTCATGCTTATGGGAGGACTGTATCTGGCTTCTTCGCGTCAGGGTGTTGATATACCGCGTCCTTTGGATCAGGTTATTTCCCAAGAAGAAGCATCTTTTATTCAGGAGCCGACGCCGCTTTCTGATTGGGTTGACTCGAACCCTGTTTTTGGCGATGAGAATGATGCTTCTTCGGATGAGAAAAAAGGAGAGTTGTCAATGCTACCAGCTCCGCCACCGGCGTCGATGGATCGGATGAAGAAACAGGGTTGTGTAGCTGATGGCTTTTTGTCTGGCTATGGTGGTGATATCAACACTTCGATCGCGATGATCAATCGTTCGCAGTGCTACTATCTACACCGGGCGCTCGAGACATGGCTCAAGCCACCAGATTTCAAATTGGCACGTAAAATACAGGAGAAAGTGACCAAGCCGAATACGGTGTACGGCATGTTCATTGCTGAGGCTATCGATACAAAAGCCAACTATACGTATCCAGCCGAAAATCGAGATTTTGAATTCGGCGAGATGTGTCGTAAGGGAAGCAAAAATTATTGGGGAGAACATACATGCAAACCATCTTTGGAGCGCTCCGAATATCGTAAATACGTGCAGTACATAGTCGAACGGGCCATGGATATGGGCGTGCAGAGTTTCATGTTTGGCCAGGTGTTTTATCAGGATGCGAGCGATCTCTCGCAGACAGTTATGCCCGAGGTGATCCGTGATATGCGCGAGTATGCGGATTTTCGCGGTATGAAGATTATCATTGGAGCGCAAACCAATGATATAACAGACGAGAAGTATCTGCGCCTCTTTGATTATATCGAGGGTGGTGTCGGACTCGGCTCGGATGGGAGTGTCGAAAGTGGGGCGTGTTTTTCACGCTGGTGGAAGCAGCCAGGGGATTGGTGCTGGGCGCTTCTGTGGCATGAACGGTTTGCGAGTCGGGCAAATAACGTCTTTCTCCATTTTGATTGGAGTGGGAAATTGGGCGATGATATGGATATTTTTACGCGCATGGATAAAGATGAGCGTAATGTGACGCTTTCGAAGCTTCACTCATATTTCACTTCGCGGCATTTCGGTTTCCTGATGCCGCTGCAGGCGACGCTCCATAATGACTCTGTTGGGTGTCATGGACCTAAGAAGCGGTTTTATTCTGCGAGTAAGAAGTATTCTTGCCAGGATGAAGACACTATTAGCCAAATTCTTTCGAAGAAAAAGGAGTAGGCAGTCTTTCGCTTGTGGGATGAATATTTGGTATACTATAAAGACAGAATATTTCTTGTCGTTTGTATGATGGTAGAGCTCGGACAGAAAACATTTCAGCGCCGCAAGGAAGATTTCCAGTGTGGTCAGTGCGGGTATTTCATGATAGGCAATGGCTATACGAATCATTGTCCGAAGTGTCTCTATAGCAAGCATGTTGATGTTAATCCGGGAGATCGGGCGGCGGAGTGTGGCGGACTCATGGAACCGGTATGTATTGAACCAGAAAAAGGCGGGCAGAAACTGACGCATCGCTGCGTTGTTTGCAGGCATGAGAAAAAGAATAAAGTAGCACCCGAAGATGATTTTGAAGTTATCCTCGGGATTTCGCGGAAAATTGCTTCCATGCAATGACAATAAAACAGAGAGTAAGTATGTCTGGTAGTGAAATTTCGACCGGATTCCTGTCTCTTTAATAAAAAAGTAGTTTTGAGATAAATATACAAATAAACAGAGGATTTCGATGTTAGCGAGGAATGTCGACATTCTACTACGAGGTATGGTTTGGAATAATTTTGCCTTTTTTGATGAAGCACAGACACTTGCTGAGCTAGGAAGCTCCCGAGGAGGGCTTTCTACAGAAGAGGCGGAGAGGCGCCTTCGTGAAAGTCTCAGTCTACGGATCAAGGAGGGTACGTTTTCTTTGTGGAAAATCCTCGGACGACAGCTCCGATCTTCGTTCATCTACCTTCTTTTTGCAGCAGCTCTTCTCTCGTTTTTTCTCGGAGAACGTTTCGATGCGCTTCTCATATGTATTTTTATTAGTGTGAATGCCGGTCTCCAGACGTATCAGGAATATCATTCTGAAAAATCCATCCGTCTGTTGAAGCAGTACCTCTCATTTCATAGTCGAGTACGTCGTGATGGGGTAGTGATAACCATCGATAATGATCAGGTAGTAGCGGGTGACATCCTTCTTGTTTCGGCAGGCGATCGTCTGCCGGCCGATATACGATTTCTTGATGTTAATGGCCTGGAAATCAATGAGAGTGTCATCACAGGAGAGTCGGTCGCTGTAGCAAAGAAGAAAGAGATTGCTGTGACCCCTCAGACGGAGATGTATGAGGCCGAGAATATCGGGTTTGCGGGCACAGTGGTGACAGCTGGTCGAGGCGAGGGCCTGGTGTTTGCTATCGGGACAGAGACGGCGCTCGGCGATATTTCCAAGTTGATAAGTGGTCCCACTACGGAGACTTCATTTGAACGAGGGATTCGGGAATTCAGCCGGTTTATACTCAAGTTGGTATTTTTCACTATCGCACTTATTTTTCTGGCGAATGTCCTATTGAAAGGGGGAAGTATCGATACTGTCGAATTGCTCATTTTTTCACTCGTTTTGGCAGTTTCGGTAGTACCGGAAGCATTGCCCGTTGTCCTGACCGTCGCTCTCTCTCGAGGGTCGATGCGTCTCGCACAGAAAAAAGTGGTCGTGAAAAGACTTTCGGCTATTGAGGATTTGGGGAGTATCGAGATTTTGTGTGCGGATAAGACCGGGACTATCACAGAGAATGCACTGACCGTTTCGAAGGTCAAAGCAGAAGATGAAAAACTCTGTCTCAGACTGGCTTTCACGGCCTGTCTCGAAGACCCGACAGATCGAGGTCGGCTGCATGATGCCTTTGATCTTGCCTTGTGGCAGGGGCTTTCGGCAGCCGAGAGGGAAGAGGCGCAGGACATGAAGCGTTTGAATAATATTCCGTTTGATCCTGAGCGTAGGCGCAATAGTGTATTGGTAGAGTCGCTATCGGGCCAGGAAGTGATCGTACGCGGTGCTCCGGAAGAGATACTCCAGTCTTCTCGTAATATCGATCAGTATACGAGAAAGAGTTCGATGGAATTCGTGGCAGAAGCGGGGCGTCGTGGTGAACGCGTGATAGCGGTAGCTCGAAAGTCGTTCTCAGTCGAAAGAAAGTATACGGCTTACGAAGAACAGCAGCTCGAGTTTATCGGCCTCATCTCTTTTGTAGATCAACTTAAGAAAACAGCCAAGCAGACTATCGAAAAAGCTGAAGCTCTCCATGTAAAGGTGAAGATACTTACCGGCGACAGCAAAGAAGTGGCCGGCGCTGTTGGTTATGCTATCGGGCTCATCGCTGACCCCGAGCGTGTTTTCACAGGGAAAGATCTCGACGAAATGTCTCATGATATAAGGCGAGATACTATTTTGAGCGAAGCGGTATTCGCCCGTGTATCACCGACGCAGAAATATGAGATTATCAAGACCCTCCAGGAACATCACATCGTCGGGTTTTTGGGCGAAGGTATTAATGATGCTCCAGCTCTCAAATTGGCTAATGTTGGTATCGTGGTTGAGGGAGCATCAGATATTGCCCGGGAAGCAGCGGATGTTATTTTGCTCAAACAGAGTCTGGAAGCGGTAGTGGATGGGGTGAAAGAAGGTCGAATCATTTTCGCAAATATTCTCAAATATCTTCGTGTCACCATGGCTTCAAATTTCGGGAATTTTTATTCGGTGGCAGTAGCTTCTATTTTTTTGCCGTTCGTTCCGCTTCTCCCGGTGCAGATACTTCTGATCGATCTCCTGACCGATTTCCCTATGCTTGCTATCGCAACTGATACAGTAGATAGTGAAGAATTGGAAAATCCGAAAGAATATAGTGTGCGCGACATCGTGCTTGTTGGAACTCTTTTCGGGGCAGTGAGTTCGATGTTTGACTTCATTATTTTTGGTATGTATGCACACGTATCTCCGGCAGCACTCCAGACCGGATGGTTTTTCTTGAGTGCCTTTACTGAAATCGTGCTTATCTTTTCACTGCGCTCTAGGCGTAGTTTCTGGAAGACGAGCAAGCCATCAAAGCTCCTGGCTTTTCTGGCTATCCTCGTACTGGGGACGGTTGCTACGTTGCCTTTTATCCCGGCCGCGCGAGAGACATTCTCTTTTATTCATCCGACGCCCTTTATGTTGCCAATTATTATTGCGATGACAGTGGTGTATTTCATTTCTACCGAAGTCATGAAGCGTTTCTATTATAAGCATATTCAAAACGAAACCTATCTTTTCAAGAGGAGGATCGGGCCCGTTGTTCCTAGATAGCATCAGTAAAAAAAGAAAAAACCCCGGGTCAGAAAGACTCGGGTTTTTGTTGTGCTCATGATGGATGGTTGGTGTAGTGTGTAATCTCCTTATAGGATTCAGCTGCGAGAGGCAATCTCTTGCTCGAAACGCGCAAGTATATCTTCTACTGCGAGCGCACCAATCTTTCCATGTTCACGACTTTCGAGCGTCGCGGTTCGCGCGGCTACTTCTTGGTCGCCGATGACGAGCGCGTAGGGGATTTTTTCTATCTTGGTGTTGCGGATGCGTTTGCCGAGAGATTCATTATCCAAGTCGAGTTTTACGCGTATATCCTTGGCTTTGAGGAGCCCTGTAATTTCTGTAGCAAAATCCTGATGGGCCTCACCAATAGGGATAACGGTTACTTGGACCGGAGCAAGCCAGAAGGGAAAGGCGCCCGCGTAATGCTCGATAAGGATGCCCATGAAGCGTTCTAGGGATCCAGAGATAGCACGATGGATAACAACGGGGCGTTCTTTTTCACCTTTTTCATTGATGAAAGAAAGATCAAAACGTTCCGGTAGATTGAAATCACACTGGATAGTAGCGAGTTGCCATTCTCGACCGATAGCGTCCTTGAACATGAAGTCAAGTTTTGGTCCGTAGAAGGCGGCTTCGCCTTCTACTCTCCGATAGTGTAAATCATTTTCTTTGGCGGCTTTTTCGAGGGCATTGACAGCGGTATCCCAGACCTCATCGGTACCGAGATATTTACTTTTGTCATCGCCCTGTACGGAAAGAGATACCCAATATCCATCCATCATACCGAAAATAGTATAGAATTCCTTGATGATATTTACGATGGTAGAGACTTCTTTTTCAATCTGAGTAGTACGACAGAAAAGATGTCCATCATCCTGGGTGATAGAGCGTACACGAGTGAGCCCGCCGAGCTGTCCGGATTTTTCATCGCGGTAGACAGTGGCTGGTTCAAAATAACGGATCGGCATATCGCGGTAAGAAAATTGGTTATCCGCGAAGAGTTGCATATGATGAGGGCAATTCATCGGCTTCATAATGAATTTCTCTTCTTTGCCTTGGACACGGAAGAGTTCGTCACTAAATTTCGCAGCATGGCCGGAAGTAGTATAGAGTTCTTCTTTGGCGATGTGTGGAGTCCAAACCCAGTCATACCCCTTGCCTTGGTGGAGAGTCCAGAGAAGATCTTCAATTTTTTTGCGGATGAGCATGCCTTTTGGTTGCATGAGCGGCAGGCCTGATCCGACGAGAGAAGAAAGAGTAAAGAGACCGAGTTCACGACCGAGTTTTTTGTGATCACGCTTCTTCGCTTCTTCTTGCTGAGCGAGATAAGTCTTGAGCTCTGCTTCGGTAGCAAAGGCCAGTCCATAGATACGGGTGAGCATCGGATTTTTGTCATCTCCACGCCAATAAGCACCAGCCATATGAGTGATGACGAATGATTTCGGATCGATTTTTTCGGTGTTGTCTATATGGCGACCTTCACAGAGGTCAGTGAAATCTCCGGTGGTGTAGAGGCTGACAGTCTGGCCGGCTTTTTCGATATCGTTGATGATAGCGAGCTTATAAGGATTGTCTTTGAAGAGTGTGCGGGCGTCACTCACTAGAACTTCCTTTCGTACGAAATCCAGCTTTTTATTGATACACTTGCGCATCGTTTTTTCGAATGATTTGAAATCTTCTGGACTCGGAGTGTGGCCCTCGGGAAAATCTATATCATAATAGAAGCCGTTTTCGGTCACAGGGCCGACAGAAAGCTTGGCTTTGGGGTCATACTCGAGAGCAGCGATGGCGAGGAGATGAGCTAGTGAATGGCGAATTTCGTAGAGAGTGTCTTCCATAGGAAAGGGTGGTTTAGAGTTTTGATTACCTAAGGATAGCTTGCGTCTTTGACGAGGATATGTCAATATGAGACCTGCTCTTTTGGTTTTTGAGGAAGAAGCACGTGCAGGCTGCCGTAGGCGCCGCTTGGGTTTTTATGCCTCACTCTGGTTGATTTCGTATTCGAGATCAACCAGAGTTTTTTTATTACCAAACAAAGTGAGTGAAACGGATGTTTACTTTCTTTCCTCTACTTCTTGGATGGAGAGATTGAGATCTTTTTTGAGTTCAAACGATTGTGTGTATTCTTTTTCTTTGGTCTTGATAGTTACGGTAACAGGGATGGTACCAGTACCGGATTGTTTTTGGATGAGGAGGCGATAATCATTCGGAGTGATGGTATCGGGGAGTGTGTATTCGATACCCGTCTCGAGTGTTTGTCCGATGAGAGCATCTACTTTATACCCGAAAACTGTCTTTTTCATATCGGTGGAATCCGTCGAGAGGATGCCGCCGGTACGCCGCCGCGATGGCTCGATGTATTTCGAACCGAGAGGGGCGAGGATGCGGGTGTAGGTATGGTAATCACTCGTGCGCCAGTCTCCGCGGGTGGCCGTGTGGTTGTAGGTATAGGAGACGTTGGCCCGTGGATGTTCGCCGGTGAAATCGACCGTGTAGACGAGGGAGCGTTTCATATAGAAATCACTTTTCAGTGCACCGAGGTTGGTATCGACGACCATGAGATAGTCGCCTGTCCAGTCTTCAGTGACGCCACCATCCCAATGGACGCTCTCGACGAGCGCTTGGAGATTGGCATCATGGAAAAAGAGCATGATGTCTTTATTCCGGAGTTCGCTCTGAGCGAATTGAGCAATTTTTGGGATATTGTCGATATGATTGAGGCGCTTGACCATCTCAGCAGCAATCAACTTCATGACGTTTTTTCGGGCTTCTTTGAAAGCTGCGGGGATTTCGATATCATCGTTTACGAGGAATTGCTTTTCTACGGCCTCCTCGAGAGCGAGTGTTCCGTTGTCGCTCGTGAATGTCTTGGAATCAGTCTTTTTGACGAATGTTCCGTCGACGAGAGCAAAGCTATCTACTGGCATCGTGATGGGGCCAGTCAGTTCGAGTGCGTGGTTGAAAACATCAGAGTTGACAGCGAAGACGCCATCAAACTTTTCTCGCCCACCACCTAAGCGGTAGAAGTATTCGGCCTTCTCAGCATTGAAAGGGAAATCAGGGGAGAAGTTGGAATCACGGAGCATCCAGCGTTTGATCTGGGAATAGCGTGTGAGTGGCCAGGGAGGAGTGATCTTGATATCGGCGTTTTTGATGCGCTGGTCGAGCAGGTTCGCATCTTCTACGAACGTAGAGATGATAGAGCCATTCTTTATTTTGATGATAGCGTATTGACCGAGGAAGCCGCCACCTGGACGGAGTTCATGATTGTTTTGGAGGAGCACCATGAAAACACGTACGCGGTCGTCCTGTTTGGTGAGTTCTTGGACGAGTTGATTGACGACATCGAGCTCTTTTTTCGTATCGGCTTCAAGAGGCAAAATCTTGGAGACTTTTTGAAAGAGATTGAGGGAACTCGCAGCAAACTCTGTCTTGTGGGATTTCGCGTAGGAAAAGAGATAGTAACCCGAGCCAGCGAGGATGATGATGAACGTGGCCAAAACAATCCGGCCTTTGGTGAAAAAAGGATTCATGACGTATGAAGAAATGAGAAATTATACTCTCATAGTGTATCACCCAAGCGCTTTACAGGGAAGTCATCCGCGCGCTACAATAGTTCTGACCAGCCAGATACGCTTCTGAAAGTGAAATAAAAGCGGGTATAGTATAGTGGTAATACGTGACCTTCCCAAGGTTAAGCGACGGGTTCGATTCCCGTTACCCGCTCTAAGAGCATGTATAAAGCGTAACGTTCATATATGGACATAAAACAAAAAGCAACGACGAATAAATTTATATTATTCTTTGTTGTTATCTTTCTTGCCATTTTGTTTGGTGCCTTTATGGTAGTCATTTTTCCGTTAATGCTTCTCTCTTTTTTTAGTGTATCAAAATTTTTATTTGGGCTGATTTTTCTTGGAATAACAATTATAGCTACGCTGGTGGCTATGTTCGTTGTGAAGCGAGAGTATGATGTAAGTGAGCTGTCAGCTTTCAAAACAAGTCTAAAACTTGTGGGCACCATTGGATTCCTTCCGCTTATCGCCTATGGGCCATTATTTGTATTGAAACACGATTTTAAAGGTTCTTTTCAAGTAATTGCATGGCTCTTTATAATTGGTCTTGTGGTGTATCTCAAACTTAAGCTTTCAAATTTTAGAAAAACTGAGGTGTAGGATTTACGTAAATTTTATTGGACATAAACCAAGTTTTGGCTTCCTTCACAGGCCGGCTCGAAGAAAGCAAAACCGCCCGGTAAAGGTGCGGTTTTGCTTTTTCTGGATAGGAGGAGGCACTCCGATTATTGCATCTGTTGAATATCTTCGTGATCTTCTGGTCGATTGAATTTAAGTTTTTCAGCAATAATGGCCTCTTTCTTCATGACAGGGACCAGAATTCCAAATATTTCTTTCATGTCCACATCATTGAAATCAGTTTCTAGAAGCTCCCATTTTCCTGAGACTTTGTTAAAAATTCTGCATTCTTCCTCTGCTCCTATATCGATGTCTTGCTCAGCATAGCGGAGTTCCATAGAGTATCCCTCGGCTTCTTCATCGCAGCTCATTTCTGGACCGTAGGTACTATAGAGTTGTATCTCGGGAAGGATCTTTTCAAAATCGGCTCGGCGAATAACGAGGTCTATATCATTGAGCTCACGCTTCGAACCATAGGCTCGGGCAGCCAAGCCACCAAGCACAACAAAAAGCACCTCGTGGCGCTTGAGAATTTCAATAATCCATCGGAATGCAACTTCACTATTTTTCATAGAGCCAGTATATCATGAAACCTAGAGATTTTTTTTATTTTTTTTATAAAAAAGTTTGTATCACACTTATTACTCAGTCCTAGCAATGTCACAAGGAATGACCTTGTGCTATTCCTCTTTGTTTTATCGATTGAGAAAATCGTTCAAAGAAGCGTTAATTTTTGTCAGTAGGTCAGAGTCTTCATCTCGAGAAGAGACTTCTGGTAACATGGAGAGTGGGAGGGTGGTATCATGCGGCGTAAAAGTGATGCTATCCGGTAAGGTGAGGCTGGTGCCGTAATTCAAGATGTCGACGGGCTGCGGTCGATCGGGGTCTTCTGAAACTGGGCCGGAAGTATGGATGATGGATGCTTCTGGGATGTTTTCTTCTGTTGGCTCGCTTACCGCTTGTCCTAACTCTGTGTTTTCTGTGGTAGAGAGTTCATTGGCTGGCTGCTCTGTATCTGTGGTGTCGGGCGTTGGCTTGTCGTCTGATTGCGACTGTATCTCTTCAAATTTCCAGCGTTCGCCCTTTTTCTTACTATAGACGGCGTCTTCGGCAGCAGATTTTTCGAGCTTGTAGGCTATTTTCTGGATAGGCTTGCCGTCCGGAGCGCGAAGTTCGATTTTGCCTTTTTGGTTGGGAAGAGTAAAGGCAGCCTGTAGATGAGTGATTTTGGTTTCTTGTTTGGGTTCGAGGATGAAGTCTTCACGGATAGGGTGATTGACGAGTTTCTTTGAGCCTGTCGCGATGCTGAAGCCTCTCAGATTCACTGCCTTCTTTTCTCGGTTTTGAAGAGCAATCCATTCATTGTCGGTATCGTTGCCTGAGGGATTGGGGACGAGGGACGTGATACGAATTTCTGGTGGTTCGTATGATTGTATTTTGATGGAGAATGTCTCGATATTGTCCTCTTTGTCATCATTTATCGTGAGCGTGACGGTGTAGGTACCATTTTTTTCGTAGATATGCGCAGTCTCTTTTTTGTAGCTTTTGTGGCCATCACCAAAATCCCATGTGTATTTGAGCGTGTCACCATCAGCATCTTTGCCTTTAGTGCTCATGGCCACCGAGACACCGCGATAGCCTTTTTTCGGAACCTTCTCTTTGGTTTCGGGTAGGGTATTCAGGGTATTTACTGTCCCGGGCGTCGGTGTGCCGCCGCGCCAGCCAGTTGGTGTATAGTTGAGAGAAACATCTTCTTTGGCGGTTTTATACTGCACGAAACTCACTTCTTTGCCGTCTGGATTGTAGAGAGAAATAATTTTGTTTGCATTAGCCATGATAAAACCAGAGGTCTGGCGCGGAATGAGGAAGAGTTTTCCAGCTGATATATCAGTCCCTTCGGGAAAATCTTGCGCTTTGATAGTATATTTGCCACTTTCAGACCGATCTTTTTTGACTGACCATCCGATGAGAGAAACCGTTTTTTCAGAGCCGTTATAGAGTTCGATGAATTCATTCCCTTCTCCTTTTTCAGACGGGTTGGGGAAGATTTCGTTTAAGCGGACATTGCTCACGGATGAGGATTCGGTCGGAGGGGCGGGATCGGGTGCTGGAATGGGAACTGTGGCAGTTGGCTGAATTGTCTCACCTCTCGTATTTGTTGGTGTCGGAAGAGTGGTTACTTGCCATTCCTTAGTGACGAGGTTTCTTTCGAGACTCGATGAAGCCGGGATGTTTGTGGGAAAGATGAAAGTATGGCTATCAAATGGTTTTCCTGTACCCCAGCCGACACTGTCGAGGATATGAGAAGGCGGTGAACCAGCTTCGCATGTATCTGTGAGAGCAATGCTGTTGTTGCTCGCAAGTGCAGATGATCCCGTAGCTGTGTCCGCTAGATGAGAGTCTGTCACGAGGGAGCTATTGCTATGAGCGAAGAGATAATATCCTTTGGGTGGAATAGTATCGTTTGCCGAGGTGAAGGATTTTATTTGTGAGAGCGACCCGCTACTGGTTTTACGACATAAACGGAACCCTTTTAGTGAAAAGCTTTTAGCGGGGTCTGGATTATAGAGTTCGATGAATTCATCATCTGAATGTATCCCAGCGATTTGCACTTCGCTGATGAGGGCGGCGAGAGAGATGGTTTCGGCTCGAGTGACCGGAATAAAGAAATATACGCCGAAAAAGGTTGTGATAAAAATTGGAAGAAGGGAGTTTATTTTCACAGTCATTTTGTTTTTTTTATAATAAATAATATTTTACAAATTGGCTAGAGTATGCTAAAATAGAGACAAGAGAAAATATATGCTCAGTAGGAGAGCTTCGACTGGGCCCGAAAGAAGTCTGATGTACGTTAGTATAAAAGATTGTCAAAGTTTCACTACTAGGTATGGAGGAAAAAAAAACAACAAGAACGAAGAAGAGTGACGGTGGGGGATGGAAGAACTTCCTCATGGAATCTATTTTTCGTAATATTCAGGGAGTGTTTGATGGCGCGTTTGCGAGTGTTCATGCGGCAGTACAGACTTTTACGAGGCGATTGGCCCAGCGTGCGCTTTTCTTCTTCCTGACGCTTGTAGGACTCATGTTTCTTTTGTTGGGATTGGCGCGATTGCTCAGTACTCTGTATGGTATGCCCGGATTAGGAGAGTTGATTGTAGGGGTGTGTATCTTGCTTATTGCCTTGGTGCTGTATATATTCAATAGAAATGATAATTAATCAATAATACGAAGCATATGCAAAAGAATGCAACGGTAGAAGATGTGAAGAATAAGGTAACAGAAGGAATCGAGAAGAGCCGCAAGGTAGCCGAAAAGGAAATTGCCAAAGTAAAGAAGCATCTCGATACGACTCTCAAGACAGCGGATAACTATATAAAGAAAAATCCGGAAAAGGCAGCGGCGATCTCAGCGGGTATTGGTGCCGCTCTCGGTGCAGCTATCGCTCTGCTCGTTTCTGGCGGAGACAGCAAAAAGAAGAAGAAATAACGGATTTTATTACCAAACGAAGTTTCACTGTCGGAAGACAAGTAGGGTTTGGTAATCAATAGTATGAAAGCCGCTCCTTTTGGGGCGGTTTTTTTCATGAGAAATGGGCTGGCATGATATACTGGTTTTGTATGAAATAAGATGAATCTTTATGGGACTTATCGGATTGTTGGTGGCGGTAGTGGTCATGGTTGTGGGTGCTGGGTATATGATGATGGGCACGCCGGAAAGTACTATCACGGTGAATAATCAGAATATCGCCCCTGGTTTGGATGTGAGCAAGTTAGCGTCGTCGCCCGATGCAGACGCGCCGGTAGGTGGAGATACGCTCAGTGGTCGAGCCAGAGAGCTCAAAGCCAAGCTCGAACAACAAGCGGCTGATACCATGGCTGAGGGCGAGAAAGGTAATCCGACGGTTGTGCCTAGGGCAAGTGCGCCGACTGAGAAAAAAAACTCGCTCGCTATTGCGGATAAAGCAGTCTCATTTGGTTTTTCGGTGCCATCAGCCAAGCGTAGTATCGATACAGTTGTTATCCATTCTTCGTATGATCTCATCGGAAGTGAAAAATATTCTGTTTCAGGGACGATCAAGGAATATGAGCAATACGGCGTTTCGCCACATTATCTCATCGATCGTCAAGGCACCATCTATCGCCTGGTAGATGACGTGAATATCGCTTATCACGCAGGAGAAAGTCAGATGCCAGACGGGCGGACTAATGTGAATGCTTTTTCTATTGGTGTCGAAATACTCAACACAGAGCAAGATCAATATACGGATGCACAGTATCAGTCTATGAAAAATCTCATTGTCTATCTCAAAGAGCGGTATCCTATCAAATATGTCGTGGGGCATAACGATATTGCGCCGGGACGCAAGACTGATCCGTGGAATTTTGATTGGAAAAAATTGAAATAAGAATATGACGTATAGTTTCAGGTTAACAGTACGAAAAGAGGTATCTTCTCTTGATCTCCTGAAAGATGGGAGCGTGGTGGCAACGCGTGGTTGGGGTGAGTCTCGCGATATGGGGCAGCGTTTGTTTGTGTCTATCGCAGAAGTACTCACGGAGCATGGCTTGAAACCTGAAGAAGTCGGAGAGTTTACAATTGATTCCGAAGTACCTGATAATTATACGTCGATGCGTATTGCGGAGACGGTAAAAAAGGTGTATACTTACGCTGTGACTGAGAAAATAAGCAAAAAGGAATAACTATCCTATTTTCATACTAACGGCTTTACATAGCCAATTTTTCGTTTCCATTTGACACAAAAAACAAAACTTGTTACAGTGAACGGTATTGTTTCGAAAAGCAGTTGACTTTCTCGAATCGCCTTTGGGTGCAAGGTCTATGGCGAGACCGAGTTGGGATCATCGTTGCTTACAGAGGAGCAGCTAACATTTCCAACACAATGGAGCGGACCATCGTCCTGTCCACAATCAAATAGTTTATCCGATAATCTCATTTGCCCTACTTGTTTTGAACCCTATTTTGGGACAAGGAGTGCGCGTGAGTGTCTTTTTATGTCCAAAGCAGAGAAAGCATTGCGAGTGAAAGCCACCTTTAGTAAGGAATCATCTCTCGCGAAACGTCGGTTTTTCAATAATCGCATCACTGTTTCCCTCCCGGACCTGATCGAGGTGCAGACTGATTCGTATCAATGGTTTTGGGATAAGGGGTTGAAAGAGCTGTTTGACGAGATCAATCCGATCACAGACTTCACCAATAAGGATCTGGAGTTGTCTATCCATGATTACTATCTCGATGAGCCAAAATATGTGGCCTCGATTTGTAAGGATAAGAATATCTCGTACGAGGCACCACCCCGTGCCAAGGCGACGCTTCTTATGAAGCAGACGGGAGAAGTCAAGGAACAGGAAATTTATCTCGGTGACTTTCCTATCATGACCGAGCGCGGCACCTTCATCATCAATGGTGTTGAGCGCGTGGTTGTTTCTCAGCTCATTCGCTCCCCGGGAGTTTTCTTCACGATGGACTATCAGAAGGGCAAGAAGCTTTTTGGTGGGAAAATCATCCCGAATCGTGGAGCTTGGCTTGAAATCGAGACGGATATCGACGGTGTACTGTCTGTAAAGATCGATCGTAAGCGCAAGCTACCAGTAACTGCTTTGTTTAAGGCGTTTGGTTTTGACGAAAAGAAATTGCGTAGTGAATTTGCTGATGTCGATACGGGAGACATCAAATATATCGAGACAACTCTGCTCAAGGATCCTTCGAGTAATCAAGGGGAAGCTTATCGTGAAGTATACAAGCGTCTGCGTCCGGGAGATTTGGCAACAGAGGAGAATGCCAAACAGATGATTGATGCCATGTTTTTCAATTTTGAGCGTTATGACTTTGGTGCGGTGGGACGATATCGTCTGAATCAGCGTCTTTCTGTTGATCGCGAAGACAAAGAAGAGAATCGTATCCTCAATACCGAAGATCTCGTACTGATTGTCAAAGAAATCATCCGCCTCAACAATGATCCAGAAGGACACGCTGATGATATCGACCATCTCGGCAACCGTCGTGTGCGGGCCGTTGGCGAATTGATTCAGAATAAACTCCGTGTCGGTATGTACCGCATGGTGCGCAATATCAAAGATCGTATGTCGACCTGTGATCCGGAGACTGTTGTTCCTGGTCAACTGATCAATCCTCGACCAGTGGCTGCTTCTGTCAAAGAATTTTTCTCCAGTTCTCAGTTGTCCCAGTTCATGGATCAGGTCAATCCGCTGGCTGAACTCGAGCACAAACGCCGTCTGTCAGCTATGGGTCCTGGCGGTCTCACTCGTGAGCGCGCCGGATTTGAAGTGCGCGATGTGCACCACTCTCACTACGGTCGTATCTGTCCCATTGAGACTCCAGAAGGTCCGAATATCGGTCTCGTTGGTCATTTGGCGAGCTATGCGCGCGTGAATGAATATGGCTTCCTCGAAACTCCGTATCTGATCGTAAAGCGAGAAGTCCCAGCCAAGCAAGAAGAGCTCGTCGGTCGCATACTTCTCGAAGATATTGCCGGAGTTGTAAAGGCTGGAGAAATCCTCTCTGAAGAAACTGCCAAAAAAGTAGCCGACAAGAAGAAGGGTGAAAACCTCACCGTGAAGCCATTCGTATCACTCGAGATCGAATACCTGAATGCTATCGTGGAAGATCGTCAGATTATCGCACATGCTGGTATCAAGCTCGATGAACATCGCAATATTTTGGAGGCCATGGTAGAGGCTCGCGTGAAGGGTCACCCGGAAACGATCGAGGTAGAGGTGCTCGATTATGTCGATGTGTCTGTGAAGCAGTGTATTTCTATCGCTACCGCTCTTATTCCATTTCTCGAACATGATGATGCCAACCGTGCTCTCATGGGTTCGAATATGCAGAGACAAGCTGTATCATGCGTCGTGCCACAAGCACCGATCGTCGGTACTGGTATCGAAGACAAAGCCGCTCGTGATTCTGGACAAGTAGTGTTGGCCGGAGTAGCTGGTGAAGTCGTCGTGTCTGATGCTAATCGTATCGTTATCCGCAGTGCTGCCCCAGCTGGAGCCAAGAAGGATCATATCGATACCGAATATCTCCTCCAGAGCTTCGAAAAATCGAATGCCTTTACGAGTATGAACCAGGTACCACGTGTCTTGAAAGGACAAATGGTACAGAAGGGGGAATTGCTCGCTGATGGTGCATCGACCGATCATGGTGAACTCGCTCTGGGACAGAACATGGTTGTCGCGTTTGTGCCCTGGGATGGCTACAACTATGAAGATGCCATCATTATTTCCGAACGTGTTGTGCAAGAGGATAGGTGGAGTTCTATTCATATCGAAGATTTCTCTATCGACGTCCGTGATACCAAGCTCGGGCCGGAGGTGATCACTCGCGATATTCCAAATATCGGTGAGGATCGCCTGAAAAACCTCGATGAAAACGGCATCATCCGCCTCGGTGCGGAAGTATCGTCCGGAGATATCCTCGTGGGTAAGATCACTCCGAAAGGCGAAGGTGATTTGACCGCAGAAGAGCGCCTACTCCGTGTCATTTTCGGTGAGAAGTCTCGTGATGTGAAAGATTCTTCTCTTTATCTGCCGCATGGTGAGCATGGTAAGGTCGTGGATGTGAAAATTTTCTCTCGCGAACGTGGCGATAAATTGCCGATGGGCGTGTTCCAGCAAATCCAAGTATCGGTCGCCCAGCTCCGCAAGATCTCTGTCGGTGACAAGCTCGCCGGACGTCATGGTAACAAGGGTGTTATCTCTCGCGTCGCCGCTGTCGAAGACATGCCGTATCTCCCGGATGGGACTCCCGTCGATGTAGTTCTGAACCCGCTCGGTGTAGCTTCTCGTATGAACATTGGTCAGATCCTCGAGACGCATCTCGGATGGGCTGCCAAGAAACTCGGCTATACGGTAGCGAGTATCGCTCTTGATGGTGTATCAGAAGCGGATATTAAGGGCGAACTGAGAAAAGCCGGCCTCCCAGAAAATGGAAAAATTAGATTGGTAGATGGTAAGAGTGGTCAGCCATACGATAACGAGTCAACCGTGGGTGTCATGTATATCATGAAACTGAACCACCTGATCGAAGACAAGCTCCATATGCGATCTATCGGGCCCTACTCGCTCATTACGCAGCAGCCACTCGGTGGCAAGGCGCAATTTGGCGGACAGCGCTTCGGAGAAATGGAAGTATGGGCGCTCGAAGGGTATGGTGCTGCTTATACGCTGCAAGAAATGTTGACTATCAAGTCCGACGATGTGTTAGGTCGTTCCAAGGCCTATGAGTCGATCATCAAGGGCGAACCGATCAAGAGTCCGAATCTCCCAGCCTCGTTCCATGTATTGGTGAATGAGCTCAAGGGTCTTTGTCTCCAGGTCGAGCTCAAAGGAGCTAAAACGGAACCAGATACTTCTGATGAAGATATTAAAACCGTCTAATCTCTTTATAACGTCTGAAGCTACAATACTATGGAAAACATTACAAAAGTGAGTGACTTCGATAGCGTGCGACTGACGCTCGCTAGCCCGGATCAGATCCTCGAGTGGTCTCATGGAGAGATCACCAAGCCTGAGACGATCAATTATCGGACGCAGCGCTATGAGCTCGACGGTCTGTTCTGCGAAAAGATTTTCGGTCCTTCTAAGGATTGGGAGTGCTATTGCGGAAAGTACAAACGTATCCGTTATCAGGGTATCGTCTGCGATAAGTGCGGTGTCGAAGTGACCCGTTCCATCGTTCGTCGTGAGCGTATGGGCCATATCAAATTGGCTACCCCAGTATCACATATCTGGTTTCTCCGTGGCGTGCCATCCAAGATCGGTTTGGTCTTGGGTATTTCACCTCAGGACCTCGAGCGCGTCATCTATTTCTCGTCGTACATCATCATGGAGGTGAATGAGTCACTCAAGGCACAGTCCCTCGAATCTCTCGAAAAGGAATACAAGGCCAAGCAGAAAGAGGTCAAGCAGGGCAGCAAAGATGAGAAGTATGTCGAAGAGCAACTGGAAGAACTCAAGGATCAGTATCGTTCGACCAAGGAAGACATCAAAAATGTTCGTCCGTTCCAGATTCTCTCGGAAGTAGACTACTTCAACCTCTCGAGCCGCTTCGGCCAGATCTTTACTGCTGGTATCGGGGCTGAAGCCGTCCGCAAGATTCTCGAGAAAATTGATGTCAAAGCTCAGCTCGAAAAATTGAAAGAAGAATTGAATGACAGCGAAGCTGCGGATCAGAAGAAGCTCCTCCAGCGTTTGAAAGTGTACCAGGGATTTGAGAAAGCCAAACTCCGCCTCGAATGGATGCTTCCGGTGGCTATTCCTGTGATTCCTCCAGATCTTCGTCCGATGGTAGCTCTCGATGGTGGTCGTTTTGCGACTTCTGATTTGAACGATCTCTATCGTCGTATCATCAACCGCAACAATCGTCTGAAGAAACTGATGGCTATCGGTGCGCCGGAAGTTATCACCAGAAACGAGAAGCGCATGCTGCAAGAAGCTGTGGACGCGTTGTTCGATAACTCGGCCCGTCGTGGTCAGGCATCGACCGCTGCATCGACTGGCCAGCGTCGCCCACTCCGTTCTCTCGCTGATGCTCTCAAGGGCAAGCAGGGGCGTTTCCGTCAGAATCTCCTCGGCAAGCGCGTCGACTATTCTGGACGTAGTGTTATTGTGGTCGGTCCGACGCTCAAATTGCACCAGTGTGGTCTACCGAAGAAAATGGCTTTGGAGCTCTTCAAGCCTTTCATCATCAACAAACTCATCGAAAAAGAATTCGCGCATAACGTCCGTACGGCTGGTCGTATGGTGGATGCAGAGACAGAAGAGGCATACGAAATCCTCGATCAGATCATCGAGCATCACTACGTACTGTTAAATCGTGCTCCGACGCTCCATCGCCTCTCGATCCAGGCATTCCAGCCGGTACTCATCGAAGGCAAGGCTATCCGCCTTCATCCGATGGTGTGCTCCGCGTTCAATGCTGACTTTGACGGCGATCAGATGGCTGTCCATGTACCACTGACCGATCAGGCTCGTTATGAAAGTGCCAATATCATGCTGTCCTCGAAGAACCTGCTCAAGCCGGCTTCGGGAGAACCAATCGTATCGGCGACACTCGATATGGTGCTCGGTATGTATTACATCACTCACATCAAACCAGAGGGCGTCGGTAAGGGCCGAGGCAAAATCTTTGGTACCATGGATGAAGCTATTCTGGCGTATCAGAACGGTATCGTTAATGTGAACGTCATGGTGAAGCTCTCCTTTAAAGGTGAGATCATCGAGACTTCCGTTGGACGCATCCTCTTAAATGATATCCTCCCAGAGAGCCTCCGCTTCGTGAATGAAGAGATGGTAAAGAAGGATCTGAAAATTCTCATGTCTCGTATCTTGGAAACACTCGGTCAGGATGAGGCCGCCAAGTTTGCGGACCGTATGAAAGACCTCGCATTCCGTTCAGTTTCTCGTTCGGGTATCAGCTGGGGTATGAATGACCTCGTGGTACCGAAAGAGAAGAAGGCGCTCATCGCTACCGCCGAAGAAGCCGTTCTCGAGGTGAAAGGACAGTTCAATATGGGACTCCTCACTAACGAAGAGCGCAAGAACCGTATCATCGAAATTTGGAACGAAACCAAAAACAAGATCACTGATGCGGTGCGCGCAACCCTCGACAAAGAAGGTCCTGTGTACTCCATGGTGTACTCTAAGGCTCGTGGATCCGAATCCGTCGTCGTGCAGATGACCGGTATGAAGGGTCTCATGGCTGGTCCGACCGGTGAAACGATCGAACTCCCAGTGAAGAGCTCGTTCAAAGAAGGTTTCAATGTTTTGGAATATTTCATCTCGACTCACGGTGCTCGTAAAGGTATGGCTGATACGGCACTTCGTACGGCTACCGCAGGATATTTGACTCGTCGTCTCGTCGATGTTGCTCAAGACATCATCGTCCGTGAAGAAGACTGTCATGATACTGAAGGAACATTCCTCTATCGTGCAGATTCCGATACGATTGGTCTCAGCTACGCGAGCCGTATCGAAGGTCGTGCGACTGCTGAAGCCATCAAACATCCAGAAACGAAAGAAGTGATCGTCAAGAAAGGTATCCTCATCGGCAAAGCAGAGGCCAAGATTATCGAGGCAAGCAAGGCTATCGAAAGAGTGAAAATCCGTTCGCTCGTCTCGTGCAAATCTCGTCGTGGTGTCTGTCGTCTCTGTTACGGTATCGACCTCGGGCGTAGCGCTCTGGTAGAGCTCGGTGCCTCAGTCGGTGTTGTCGCCGCACAGGCTATCGGTGAGCCAGGAACACAGCTTACGATGCGTACGTTCCACGTCGGTGGTGTCGCCGGTTCAGATATTACTCAAGGTCTTCCACGTGTCGAAGAAATTTTCGAAGCACGCAATCCGAAGACTGAAAGTATCCTCTCTGATGTAGCTGGACAGGTGAAAGCCATCGCGAAAGACAGCGCCAAGGTAGTTAAGGTGATGATCGAGGACAATGATCAAGTCATGCATGAATTCGCCGTTCCGACCAATATCACTCTCAAAGTGAAAGAAGGTGATCTCGTCGGTGTCGGTGCTATCCTCTGCGAAGGACATATCGATCTCCGTAAGTTGTTCACTATCATGGGACAGGAAGCGGTACATCGTTATATCATCCGTGAAATCGAAGAGATTTACGCAGCGCAGGGCGAGGGCATCAACGACAAACATATCGAAGTGATTATTCGTCAGATGATGTCACGTATCCGCGTGATTGATCCAGGTGATACACTTCTTTTGCCCGGCGATGTCGTCGAGAAAGACCAGTTCGAAGAATCGAACGAAGAAGCTCGTTCCAAGGATGGTCGTGAATCGACCGGCGAATCGATGGTACTTGGTATCACGAAAGTGGCTCTTTCGACTGAATCCTTCCTCTCCGCAGCTTCCTTCATGGAAACGGCTCGCGTACTCATTAACGCGGCCGTGGCTGGTAAAGAAGACCGCCTCCGTGGCCTCAAGGAAAACGTCATCATCGGACGTCTCATCCCTGCTGGTACCGGTTATCGTGAACCAGGGCAGCCGAGAGCACAGTAAGGTATCATTTTGCATGTGCCTTACCTCAAAAACACCCCCACTGAGGGGTGTTTTTGTTTTGAGGGAGCGGCATTTTTTGTGGTATACTGGCTGTATCAAGAGTCTGTCTCGACAAGTCTTAGAAAATTAATAGTGTTCGATATATTATCTATGGGACGAAAGAAAAAGGTGGTAGAGGAAGAAGAGAAAGGGTTTGATTTCGAAGAAATTCTTCATAGCGACGCGAAACGGAGTATCGCAGCGGTTTTTTTGTTTGCTCTATCATTGTTGTTTCTTTTGGCTTTTTTTGATACGGCGGGAGTATTGGGCGAATGGCTGGATACTGGGCTTGGTATGCTGCTCGGATTTGGGAAATGGCTTTTCCCGTTTCTTCTCATAGTGGCTGGACTGATGTTTCTCAAGCGTCGTACGACGACACTTGCGGATACCGTAAAATTTTTCGGACTCATTTTGGGCTTTTTTTCTGTCCTAGGACTGTTTCACCTGTATAGTGGTGATGACAATACAGAGCTCCTTAAGATTGCACAAAATGGTCAGGGAGGCGGCTTTATTGGTTTTGGTTTCGCCTATATCTTGGGGAATTTTACTGGCAAGGCGGCAGGGACTATTATCCTTTTGACGCTCTTTGTTGTGGGGATGATCGCGGCATTCAATGTTTCACTTATGCATACGTTTGAACGTCTGCGGACCAGATGGAGGGGGACATCAGAAGACCAGGAAAGCGAGATAGAACAGATTCAGCCTGAGGCAGCAGTGCCGGAACAAGAGGAGGCGTTCGAACAGGTACCGATTGTGTCTCCAGATGCGCTCGAGGATAATAATATTCGCAATCTCCAATTTTACGATGATACCAAAGAAGCTGTTTTAAGTGAGGGTGAAAAAAGTAGTGAAATGGAATCGGGACCTATCCGTCGCAAACCGCGCCGCCCTCGTACGTATCATTGGGAATTGCCAGGGACTGATCTTTTGGAATCGACGACCGGTCAGGCAATAGGCGGTGATACCGAGCGCAACAAACATATCGTTCAGAACACACTCAAATATTTCGGCATACAGGTAGAGCCAGGAGAAGTACGTGTTGGGCCGACCGTGACGCAGTATACTTTCCGCCCCGCTTTCGGTGTGAAGCTTTCCCGCATCACGGCGCTGTCGAATGATCTGGCGCTCGCGCTCGCGGCCCAGTCTATCCGTATCGAGGCTCCGATTCCTGGACAAGCACTCATCGGTATTGAGATACCCAACAAGACGGTCGCTATAGTGCGTCTCAAGGCTATTTTGGAGAGCAAGGAATTCAAGGATCGGAAATCCAATCTCTTGACGCTCGTGATGGGGCAAGATGTCTCGGGAAAGCATGTGTTGGCTGATCTGCGCAAGATGCCACACATCCTCATCGCTGGTCGTACGGGTTCTGGAAAAAGTGTGTGTATTAATACCCTTTTGCTTTCTCTCCTCTATCAGAATTCACCCGAAGATCTCAAACTTATTTTGGTCGATCCCAAGCGCGTAGAACTCTCTGCTTATAAAGGCATTCCTCATTTGAAGACCGATGTGATCGTCGATAACAAAAAAGTAGTAAATGTTTTGCGTTGGGCTGTGAGTGAGATGGAACGCCGTTACAAATTGCTCGAGGCAGTACACGCTCGCGATCTCCTGACGTACCGTGAGAAATGTGCTCAGGGTGAAACTAAGATGGTCACAGATGCAGAAACTGGACGGGTAACCGAAGAGCAATTGGAGCTTTTGCCGTACATCGTGATTGTTATCGATGAGATGGCAGACCTCATGGTGGCACATGGCAAAGAAGTGGAGTCGGTCATCATTCGACTGGCACAGATGTCTCGCGCTATCGGTATTCATCTGGTCTTGGCGACTCAGCGCCCGAGCGTGGAAGTCATCACTGGCCTTATCAAGGCGAATATCCCGGCTCGTGTGGCTTTCCAGGTAACGACCCAGATTGATTCTCGCACGATTCTTGATACGGGTGGTGGTGAGAAATTGCTCGGTAATGGTGATATGCTGTATTCGTCTTCGGATGGAGGGGAAATGAAGCGTCTGCAGGGTGTATTCGTTTCTGATGATGAAGTAAAACGCGTGACGGCTTTTCTCCGTAAACAAAAAGAAGAGCTAGGAGAAGACGAGATTGGAGATGATTTTGGCGGAAGGGATGAGGCAGAGACAAATATTACTGAAGCCGTCGATGCTCTTGATGATGGATCACGAGCCGATGCTCTCTATGAGCAAGCCAAATTATTGGTAGTGAGTACGGGGCGTGCTTCTACGACATATCTTCAGACAGCACTCGGTGTTGGGTATCCGCGTGGGGCTCGACTGATGCATCTTTTGGAGGAGAACGGTGTCGTCGGCATGATAGATGGGAAGAAGCGGGTACTTATGAGCAAAGCGACAGAACATGAAAGCGAAGATGAGAAAAAATATGGCGATGATCATTTGTCCGATCAGTCTGAACGGGATAAATGGCAGTTATAATCGGTCTCGAGGATCTCCCTTTTAGCTGTGAGTTGTAATGTGGCGTATTGCATGAAAGTGTTATTTTCCCTGATTACTCAACGCTAAAAGCTGAAAGTTAGCCCCTATGAATGATGGTTTTACCAGGAAAAAAGTTGAATCGCTGACGCTCGGCGAAAAATTGAGAAAGCTTCGTTCGGATGCTCGCTTGAGTCTGGCGGAAATTTCCAAAGCGACGCGTATACAGGTGAAATATTTGGAATATCTCGAGAATGGTCAATACAAAAAACTTCCCGCTGATGTCTATGTTCGGGGGTTTTTACGCAGTTATGCGAGGTATTTGAACATCGACGAACAAGCCTTTGTGAAGCTCTATGAGCGCGAATGCAATATCCAAAAAAATCTAGGGCACGAAAAGCCAGAGCATAAGCCTAATAAGAATTTCTCTACCTCCTCTCTTGTTATTACGCCGAAATCGGTCATAGTAGTGATGATGGGACTCTCTATTTTTGGAGCGTTTTTCTATCTGTATCGGGAATTTCGTAGTTTTGCTGCCATCCCACGACTGGTTATCCTCGAGCCGGGGAATAACACTACTGTTGATACAAGTGAAGTAATAGTGAGAGGAAAGACCGACAAGGGGGCACAGGTCTCTATCAATGGCCAGTCAGTCTTTGTCGGAGGCAATGGAGATTTTTCCGATAAGCTCATTGTGCAGCCAGGGCGTAACACCGTGACTGTGGTAGCAGTCAATCGTTTCAATGAAGAGAAGATGGAAACGATATTTATTGAGGCGCAGTATGCTCTTTCAGCACCAGAGTCTTTACCTGATGTCGTAGAGGTTGGCAGAGAGAAATCATTCCGTTTAACAGCAGGGACTCATGAAGAATCAGCCAAAGTCACTCTTTCCGTAGATGGCGTAGTTGTGTTTAGCGGAGTTCTCGGCCCCAATGAAACGAAAATGCTTGAGGGAAAAGAGAAAATAACCGTAATCTCAGAAAATGGTAATCAGGTTTTTGTACGTTTCAATGAAGAAGCAGAAGAGGTGTTGATGGGAGGAAAAGGACCGAGTGGAGAGGTGACTTTTTCGCAGGACGGTAGACAGGAGTAGACAGAATATTTATATGTATGTTAGTATGTAAGTAAGGTAAACATAAATAACAGCATTTTTATGGTAAAGACAGCTAAACAGACCGGAGGAGAAGAAAAAAAGAAAGTTGATGTGGTACTTGATACCATCCAGGAAAAATTTGGCGAGGGCATGATGATGAAACTTGGTGATGTACGCAAGGTGGATGTGGAAGCGATTCCCACTGGTGCTATATCGCTCGATATTGCGCTCGGTATTGGTGGCGTACCGCGAGGACGAGTCGTCGAAGTGTATGGCCCAGAGTCATCCGGCAAGACGACGCTGTCACTCCATATTGTCGCTAACGCCCAGAAAGTCGGTGGTGTCGCAGCCTTTGTGGATGCCGAACATGCGCTCGACCCAGAATATGCCAAGCGTATCGGCGTGAATATAAACGACCTACTCATTTCTCAGCCAGACAACGGCGAGCAGGCCCTCGATATTGTAGAGACGCTCGTACGATCCAATATGGTAGATGTCATCGTTGTTGATTCGGTAGCAGCCCTCGTGCCAAAAGCTGAGATAGAAGGCGAGATGGGAGACCAGCATGTCGGGCGGCAGGCCCGGCTCATGTCACAGGCTCTCCGAAAACTGACCGCGATTATCTCTCGTTCCAATACGACCGTTATTTTCATCAATCAAATCCGTATGAAAATCGGTGTGATGTTCGGTAATCCAGAGACGACTTCGGGTGGGCAAGCCCTCAAGTTCTATTCATCCGTACGATTGGAGGTGCGCCGCAGCGCCCAGATCAAGAGAGGCGAAGATATCGTGGGCAACCGCACCAAAGTAAAAGTAGTAAAGAACAAAGTAGCTGCTCCATTCCGTACGGCTGAATTCGATATCATGTACAATGAAGGCATATCTCTCGCAGGGGATGCGCTCGATACTGGCGTGCAGTATGACGTGGTGAAAAAATCAGGCAACTCGTTTTCGTATGGTGAAGTAAAGCTCGGCGTTGGTCGCGAAAATGCCAAGAGATTTCTCAAGGAGAATCAGAAGATAGAAAAAGAAATCGAAAAAGCTATTCTGCAGCAGGTCAAAGATGGTGTTGTGAAGACAAAAGTCGAAGCTGAATAGAGAGGTAGGATTCAGGGATATGAAAAAGACGGGTCACGTGTTGCGTGTCTCGTCTTTTTTCGCTTTCGTTTAAGCGTGAATGGCCTTTTGAAGAAGCTCTATTTTTTTGGGAGAATGCGTCGGCGCATTAATTATTGATTCGTGACGATGTATAATCGAGACCCCCCGATACACTGGAATCAGCGTATGGGACTCTAAATCATAGAGAAACGACTCAATAACAACAGAGGCGTGGCATTGCTTTGCGACGCCTTGGAGAAATTCTTCGGCGATTGAAAGTATCTTTCCCCAGAATACGTATTCGCAGAATACACCCGAAGGGAAGAGATTATTTTCCTCGCAATGCCGACACGATCCCGTATGTCCGATGAGAAGGTATCGGAAATAGAGCGCCTTGTTGAGAGAAGTGCGGACTTGGTCCTGCCAGTAGGGCTGATATTTCTCATAAGCAAGGCCGATAGGCCCGCCGTAAGGACGAAGGACTTTATGCGGAAAATCCGCACTTTGCGCGAGCTTTCGTTCGATCTCATCGAGTTCGTGTTGCCGGCGATCGTGACATGCGATGATGCAGGTTGGATCCGAAGATTGATCCAGGCCAAGAGTATGAAGGAACGTCTTCACGGTAATTCTCCTTGTTATGTTAGCTATTCGTGATAGAGAAAGAACAAAAAAGTGGTGATATTGCCACGGAATCATCCCTGCATGTACGATGCAAAGAAAATTAGGTAACAGTACCAACCGGTGTATGCTACTAAAGTTTGATATTTCTGTCAACATATGGGAATAGAGTGTTGTGGTATACTATCCTTATATGAAAAAATTTGTCTCTCAATCTTCTTTTATTGTGCTGAGCGGGATATTTCTCGGTCTCTTGTTTGTTGTATCTGTAGGAAATGAGGTTGTTTTGGCAGATGACTGTGATGCTGCTGATACGGACTGTCTTAACAATCAGATTGATAAAATTGAAAAGAAATTGAAAGATGCCAATAAGAAGTACGACACACTACAGCAGAATCTGGGGCAGATCAATTCCTCGCTCACATCGACGCAGCAGATGATCCAGAAGACACAGAATTTACTGACACAGACAGCGCAGACCATCGATCAAAAAGAGCTGGAAATTTCCAATCTGGAAAGTCAGCTCAATCTAGAGAAAAAAGTATTGAAAAATCTCCTGCAAGAATTGTATACCTCGAGTAGTATACCACTTGTGGAAGTGGTGCTCACGAGCGAGGACGTGACGGATTTTTTTCAAGGTAATGACAATCTCTTTTCCACGCAGGAAAAAATGCAGGGGGTAATCGAGGATATTAACGATATGAAGGAGAGAGTAGCGGGTGAAAAATCATCCCTCGAAGATACCAAGAAGGATAATGAGGCACTACTCCAAATCAAGAATAAGCAAAAACAGAGCCTGGTAGCAAGTAAAATCGATGTACAATCGGATGTGGAAGATCAGCAAACGATTATTTCTCGGTTGAAAAAAGAGCTGAATCAATTGGAGGGGGATTTGAATACTATTTTGGGTAAGTCGTACAACGCCAAAGACATCAAAGATGCGGTGGAATTTGCAAGTAACGAGACAGGTGTACCCAAAGGCTTTCTTTTTGGAGTGCTCAAGATGGAGACCAATCTGGGGGCCAATGTCGGTGGCTGTACGTATGCACAGGTAGAGGATGGCGCGTTAGCCAGTTATAAGGCAAAAAAACTTGGGAAAGTGGCATGGGCTACTTTTCAGCGCCGAAGAGATATATTCAAGAGCATCACGAGTGAACTTGATATCGATTATCGCAAGCAAAAAGTATCGTGTAATCCGAGAGGATACGTCGGTACCGGAGGCGCGATGGGGGTAGCACAGTTTATGCCTGATACTTGGGTTGCTTATAAAGTCCAAGTAGCCGCCAAGACGGGGCATCGCCCGCCGAGTCCATGGAATCTGACTGATGGTGTCATGGCGATGGCACTCAAGCTCGACAAGGTCCCTGGCGTCGATAAGGGTGATCGATCAGCCTGGAAGCGTGCCGCTGCCGCGTATCTCGGTACGAGTTATGCGCCGTACATCAACGGTATTCTCTATTGGGCTGATCATTACAAAGAACTTCTGTAATTTTTTTCTTCAAATAGTAGGGGTAGCAACGGGTTGAGATGGTGGAATGTAGTGAGAAAGTTGTGCTCTTGTCAAAAGAAGTGATCTCTGGTACACTCTTTACACAACTGAGAAAGTCCAACACAGCTCTCGCCCTGAGTTTTTTCGGGGATAAGAGTAGTATATTCCCTAACGGAAGGCCCTATAATATCGCTTTGATATGAGAGGGGCGGACTTTCATCGTTTTAGGGATTTTTTGTAGTTAATAAACAGGTATTAGACCTGATTTTACCTGCGCTGCCATCAGAAATGAGAGTAAGCTCTCATTTCACTCGCTACGTTTTGTAATAAGCAGTAATTCATAATTGCATCATCAGTATGATTGAGTACGAATTGTTTTATCTCGTCGGAGAGTCAAAAGACGTCGAATTGCCACGTATTCGCGAGGCTGTCGAACAGATTGTTATCTCGAATGGCGGTACATTTCTCGCTCCAGTAACGGAAGAGAAGCGCAAGATGGCCTATGAAGTGAAGAAAGAGGTCCGTGGTACCTATATCGCGCGTCGCTTCACATTGCCCGATAAGGATGAACAAGTAGGAGACGTAGAAGTACACCCTCTTACGAGTATTAATCGTGCGCTGCAGCTTTCGAACGATGTTCTTCGTTCTCTCATCTTACGCGCTGATGATTTGCCAGAGCTCAAGGCTATCGAACGAGTAGAACGCCCTCGTACAGAAAGTCGTAGTGGACGTTATGAGAAACGAGGATCAGTACGTCCTATGCCGCAAGCTCCAGTCACTCCAAAACAAGAGACTGCCAAACCAGTGAGCGAAGGCGATATTGATAAGCAACTCAAAGAGAAACTTGATATTTAGAGAAGAATTTCAAATTTCAAATTTTAAAATTTAACCATTCGGTATTATTTTAAAATTTATAATTTAGAATTAAAAATTGAAATTATGAACGTCAACAAAGTTATCCTTGTCGGTCGACTGACTCGTGATCCAGAGATGCGGACTACGCCGACCGGGCAGGCGGTGACGACGCTTTCGATGGCTACCAATAATTTCTGGACCGACAAGAGTGGTACGCGCCAGGAGCGGACAGAGTTTCATAATGTTGTTCTCTGGGGTCGTTTGGCTGAAGTCGCTTCGCAGTACCTGACCAAGGGCCAGGAATGTTTTGTCGAAGGACGCCTGCAGACTCGTGAGTATACAGCCAAAGATGGCACAGAGCGCAAGACGACTGAAATTATCGGAGAGTCGATGCAGCTCGGGAGTCGTGCGCAAGGAAATCAGGGGGGCAGCCAGGGTCAGAGTGGGGGGTATAATCGTCCCGCAGCGGCACCCGCCGCTCCTCGCAGAGCCCAGGAACAGCCGAATGTTCCTGTCGAGGAGGAAATCCCGACAATCAATCTCGATGATGAGAAAGAAGAAATCAAGATTGAAGATGTCCCATTTTAAATGAATATGTTAATTAGTGAATGAGAACCATTATGGAAGCAGCAATGACAAAAAAGCTCACAAAGATTGATTATAAAGACGCCTATTTTTTGCGCAAGTTTCTCAATTCGCAGGGCAAAATCTATCCACCCAAGCGTTATGGCCTTTCGGCTAAGGAGCAGCGCGGTCTGGCCAATGCCATCAAGCGTGCTCGTTTTATGGCGCTTATCCCGTATCTCGTCAAATAAGTTCATCAAGTTGTAAGGTTTATAAAGTTCTTAAAGTGGAGTTCGGAACTGTTTTTGTTTTGGCGCTAGGGGTGGGGGCTCTATAATTTGATAAACTGTAAGAACTCTCAAACTCATTTATGTTAGGAATCACAGAAATCAAAACTGGCAAGAAAATCATCTGGAACGGTGAACCGTATATTGTGCTCGATTACCAGCATTCCAAGATTGGGCGGGGAGGGGCAGTCATGCGGACTAAGATGAAAAACCTGCTTTCGGGCGCCATTATCGATTATGCCTATCAGGGTGCCGACAAGATTGAAGAAGCAGAAATTTCCAAATCACACGCTCAGTATCTCTACCACGAAGGGGAAGAATATTTTTTCATGGATACGGACAGCTACGATCAATTCTCTCTCTCCAAAAATGTTTTGGGAGATGCGACCCAGTATCTCGTTGATGGGACGGAAGTCTCGGTACTCAATTGGAATGCTCAGCCGATCAATGTGGAGATTCCGGTTAAAGTGACGCTCATGGTTATCGATGCCCCTCCGGGAATCCGGGGTGATTCGGTCTCATCGGGAGATAAAGTAGTCACACTGGAAACAGGTCTTCAGGTGACGACGCCGCTTTTCATCAAGACAGGAGATAAACTTACTATCAACACCGAAAAGGGAACGTACGTTTCGAGAGCATAGTGAATTGAAAAGAAACTGGTGCAAGCCAGTTTTTTGTCATAATAACCACAGCCCTTTTTCTATAGATGACAAACCAAAAAAACCTGGTATACTAAAAACAGAGTCATCAATATAAAA
>CAYVHS010000012.1:0-26652 GCA_964451495.1 uncultured Bdellovibrionales bacterium
TCGGGCAGGATAACCGCTGAAAGCATCTAAGCGGGAAGCCGAGCTCAAGATAAGGCCATATCTACGGATTCGTCCGTAGAGGATTTCCTCAAAGATTATGAGGTTGATAGGCTATAGGTGGAAGCCCTGAGAGGGGTTAAGCCAAGTAGTACTAATAAATCTAAACGACTTTCTTTTTTCTATCACGGTTAACAGTGAAGAATGCTTGATTTCATGGGACACAATATACAGAAGGGTAAATAGACACAACAATTTGGAGGGGAGCGTTTCCGGTTTGGATATGAACTTTCAAAATATAATTCTCGGTGCTTTTAGCGAGATGGCAACACCTGTTCCCATACCGAACACAGCCGTTAAGCATCTCAGCGCCGATGGTAGCCTCACGGCAAGAGTAGGTCAGTGCCGAGAATTATGTTTTGAAAAGCAGTTTCCGCCCAAAGCGGAATAACCTCTTGGACCGGAAGCCTATCAGCGCTGATGGAGTCCGCCGGCTGGCGGAGCAAAAGTAAACTCGGTGCCGGGAACATTCCTCTTCAAAGAAACGATAACAGTCTGCATAAGGCTGTTTTTTCGTACTTGCTTGCGCAAGTTTTTTTTGGGTGTGTCCGGCAGTGAAACTTTGAATACAAAAGCAAAGAAATTATAGATAAAATATAAGGGGAATCTTGCAAAGTTCTACTACTAGATGTGCTATAATGCAAAGTGTAAGTTTCGAAACACGTAAAAAAATGTTCGCATCATCAAGGAAGGATCGGCAAATTGCCGCCGTTTCTGTGTATATTGTTATTGCCACAGTGCTCGCTGCGTTGGTGTACTTTATGTTTTTCAGAGTACCGCCCACTTGTTTTGATAATGATCAGAATCAAGACGAACAAGGCATCGATTGTGGAGGTGTCTGTGCACTCGCTTGTAAAGAAGTGGTAGAGGCAGAAGATCTTGAGCTCTCAGAAACGGTGTTTGTCCCCGCGGGTAATGGCAGCTATGATGCCTTGATACGAGTTCATAATCAAAATGATCTCGCAGGCGCTTCGTCATTTTCCTATCGTATCGATCTCTTGGACGCTTCGGGAAATACTCTCGTATCGCGTGTGGGTACGAGCTACATACTTCCTCAGGAGAAAAAATATGTGACTGAGATGAACATGGATACTCCGGAGGCACCTGTTGCTATGAAAGCAGTACTGAGTGATGTGACGTGGGAAAATTTTTCCGGCTATGTCGAGAAGCCCACTATCAATATTTATAACAAGAGTTATTCTCAAGTGACTGATGGCGTTGGTTTCAGTAAGGCATTTGGTCTGGTTTCCAATGAGAGTCCTTATGATTTCCAAAAAATTATCGTGAGGGTCATCTTGCGGGATCAAAGCGGCAAGATATTGGCGTTCAATTCGACCGAACAGCGGACGATGAAATCCCATGAAGAACGAGATTTCACTCTGCCTTGGGCGAGTGCTTTTCCTGGAGTGGTCGAGAAGGTCGAGATGGAAGTGGATGCAGATGTCTATCATTCGGATAATTTCACACGCAAGTATATGCCAGGTGGAAAATTCCAAGAATTGGCCCCTGCCAAAGCATATTGAAAAAACCAAAACCAAACACCCACCTGCCGGTAGATAGGAAACACAAAAAAATTCAAAATACCAACTAACAGCGGTAGGATTTGTGTTTTGGAAATCGTGTTTTGTCTACATTTTGTGTTTTTTTGATCTCGTATGTTACGTTCATTTTTCAAGTTCGATTGGATTCTTCTGTGTGCGACTCTCCTTCTTTTGGGAGTGGGGCTTTTGGCGCTCTATAGTCTCTCTGCTGGAAGTGAAACCAATTATTTTTTCAAGCAGTCCCTTTTCGTAGTTCTTGGAGCGGGACTCATGTTTTTTATCGGGACGCTTGATTATCGACACATAGCCAAATATAGTACGGCATTTTATTTTTCTACACTTCTCGTCCTTTTTCTGGTTATTCTGTTCGGTAAGACGGTCAATGGTACAGCAGGGTGGCTTTCTTTTGGAGTCTTTCAGATTCAGCCGGTCGAAATCGCCAAAGTGACGCTGATTATTTTTTTGGCGAGCTTTATCACCAAGAAAAAATCTGAGCTGAGCGAGTGGGCTAGAGTAATCGCGTCGCTTGTTCTTTCGGCAGTACTCATTTTCCTTGTTTTGAAACAGCCCGATTTGGGCTCTAGTCTCGTGCTGGCTGCTATTTGGATTGGTATGATTCTCGCTTCTGGATTGCGCTTCAAGCATCTCCTCGTTCTCTTTTTTCTGGGTATGACATTGGTTATGGGGAGCTGGTTCACTTTGGCCGAGTATCAGAAAGCTCGTATCAATACCTTTATCCATCCGGAATTGGATCCGAGAGGGAGCGGGTACAACGTAGCGCAGGCTATCGTGGCTGTGGGGTCGGGAGGAGTCACTGGGAAGGGGGTAGGACACGGATCTCAATCGCAGCTCAACTTTCTACCTGAAAAGCATACAGACTTTATCTTTGCTGTTATTGCGGAGGAGCTCGGTCTCGTCGGAGCGTTTTTTGTCATCGGGCTATACCTCATACTCCTCTATCGTATCAAGCGAATCGGAGATACGGCACGGGATAATTTTGGTTATCTCGTAGCGGTGGGGGTATTAGTGATGTTTTTTTCGCAAATCGGTATCAATATAGGGATGAATATTGGTATTTTGCCGGTGACTGGGATTCCGGCGCCACTCCTTTCTTATGGGGGTAGCTCGCTTTTATCGGTTTTTCTTTCCATGGGACTTCTCCTTATTATTTATCGGAACAAAAGAGAGGGCAATGATATGCGCATTTCTCTTGAACAGAGCTCTCTTGACTGATGGCGTATTTTGTTTTTCTGAAGCCGAAAGTGCGACTTCGCATCTCATTTTTGCCTAATCAGAGGCCTTTTTTGAATATACGATACGGTTGACGTTTATGCTCTTTTTTGATACCCTGAAGAGGTCCTTTTGGACTTGTTTTTCTTTTGTAATGATTTTATGCGTCTTCTTCTTATCGCTCAGGCAGTTGTGGCAGTACTTCTGATGGTTTCGATTTTACTCCAGAATCGTGGCGCGGGTCTTGGGAGTGCGTTTGGGAGTGATTTTGGCGGGTATTATACCAAGCGAGGTTTGGAGAAGTTTCTTTTATATGCGTCTATTGTCCTCGCGATTGTATTTTTCTCTTTGGCAATAGCCAATGTCCGATTGGCGCTTTTGACAGCAGCCTAAAGAGACGGATAATTTTCTAAAACAATCCTATCAATACATCTACTCTTATTGCTATTTTGAAAAGAGGTCAGGTTTTTGGTCTTCTCCAGGCTCTTCGGTTTCGCGATCGCATCTTGGTTTCTTTTTTTGTGATAGTTGGCTGTGGTGCGCTTTTGTTCTGGTTTGGTGCGATTTATATGGCGTCGACCCAGGTGGTACCAGAGACAGGTGGTGAATATATTGAAGGCATAGCCTCTCAGCCTCGCTATATAAACCCGATTCTTTCGCAGACGAGTGAAGCAGACGCAGATCTCTCGGAGCTTATTTATAGCGGATTATTTAGTTATGATGCATCGGGGGGGCTCGTAAACCGTTTAGCTGAGGACTATACTGTTTCGGAGGATGGCAAAATGTATACGGTGAACCTGAGACACGGTGTGAAGTGGCACGATGGACAAGAGGTGACTGCTGACGATGTACTTTTTACCGTACAGGCAATCCAGGATCCAGCTTATAAAAGTCCGCTTCGGGCGAATTGGCTCGCGGTCGATGCCGCTGCTATGGATCAGTATACGCTCACCTTTACTCTCAAAAAGCCTTATTTTGGATTTTTACAGAACTTGACGGTAGGGATTTTGCCTAAGCATATTTGGGAAACGATCACTCCGGAAAATTTCTTGTTGGCAGATTATAATTTGACACCGGTTGGCTCTGGTCCGTATAAGTTTTTTGATTCAGAAAAAGATTCGAGTGGGAATATGCTTTCATATGAGCTTCGTGCGTTTGACCAGTATTTCTCTGGTAGTCCGTATATGACCAAGATTGTCTTTCGCTTTTATCCAGACGAGGCATCTGTTATCGATGCATACAATCGCAAAGAGGTACTCGGTATCAATACCGTGATGCCGCAGAGTCTCGAGCAGCTCAAGGAGCGTAAGAGCACGCGTGTCTATGAGATTGCAATACCACGTATTTTCTCCGTTTTTTTCAATCAGACCAAAAGCGCAGCACTCGCCCATGATGAGATTCGTCAGGCGCTAGCTTTGTCGATTGATCGTCAGGCGATTATTGATGATGTACTTCTCGGTAAGGGTCAGCCAGCTTATTCGGCTTTTCTGCCATTTATGACTGGATATTCATCTGATTTTGCTCAGCCAGGGCTGGATAGGGAAAAAGCTAATCGTTTGCTGGATGAGAAGGGATGGAAACGAGGAGAAGATGATGTTCGTATCAAAGATGGTACGATACTTGAGTTCGATCTGATGGTACCGGATTGGCCGGAATTGACTAGGTCGGCAGAAATACTCAAGACTCAATGGGCGGAAATAGGGGTCCGTGTGACCGTGACGGTACTTGGTGCTGCTGATCTCCAACAGAATGTTATTCGCCCTCGCGAGTATGAAGCGCTTCTTTTTGGTGAAGAAGCCATGCTTGATTCTGACCCGTATTCTTTTTGGCATTCCAGTCAAAAACATGATCCCGGTCTCAATCTCGCGTTGTTTGACGACAAAGACGCCGATGACACACTGCTTGCTCTGCGTGAGGAAATAGATGATGAAAAGCGCCTGGAACAGTATCGGAGGTTTCAGGAGATTCTGACAAATGAAATCCCAGCCCTCTTTCTTTATAGTCCGAAATATCTGTATGTCGTGAACAGTCTCGTCAAAGGCGTGAATTTGGAAAATGCTAATGAGCCGGGCTATCGATTGAGCGGAATCAAAGACTGGTATATCGATACGAAGAGAATACGAAAGTAATGTCATGGCTCAAATGACATATATCAATCAATATATTTCGGTAATTCGGATTTTGAAATTCTAAAAAATAATTTTTTAATAGTATGCCTCATCCACTCGATGTTTCTAATTTTCGTCAGATGATTCTTGATAGCCCGGCACAGTTTGCCGAGGGTATGCGCATAGCTGACGGAGTGTACGTGGAAGGCTCTTTCAATAAGATCATGATTTCTGGTATGGGAGGATCAGCTCTGCCAGGAAATCTTTTCCGTATGTATTTGAATGATTTCTTCAAGACAGAGCGACCAGCGGATCAGCCAGTGGCTATTTATCAGAATCGATCTTATTCGCTGCCACCAGAGAGTTTCCATGAATGTCTCAATTTCTTTTCTTCCTATTCTGGTAATACCGAAGAAACCATTTCTTCATTTGAAGAGGCGCTCAAGAAAAATTTGCCGTGCATCGCTTTTTCTTCGGGAGGGAAAATCGAAGCAATGGCCAAGGAACACGGCGTGCCGCATGTGAAGCTCCCATTGCCATCTCAGGATTTCCAGCCACGCGTCGGAACGGGGTATTTTTTCGGTGCTATGTTCCGGGTGCTTATCAATCAGGGGATGGTGCCCGATATGATGGCTACGATTGTCAGCGAAGCAGAAGCATTCAATCAGAATATGGAAGCTCTGGAAGAGCAGGGAATGGCACTGGCAAAGAAATTAGCAGGGAAAACACCCGTCATCTATACGACCGCCAAGTATAAGTCTGTGGCCATGGTATGGAAGATCAAGCTCAACGAAAATGCCAAGACACCCGCATTTTGGAATTTTTTCCCAGAGCTCAATCATAATGAAATGGTCGGGTGGACACTGCCACAAGGCAAGTTTATCATTATCATGTTGCGCGACACCGAAACGCACCCGAGCATCTTTAAGCGTTTCGAGATAACAGCAGGACTGCTCCGTGAGCAGGGTGTCCTGGTAGAAATCATCGATATGGTGGGAGAAAGTGTCTTTACCAAGATGTTTATGAGTATTATCCTGAGTGATTTTGCATCGTATTATCTGGCTCTGGAATATGGGCAGAATCCGACCCCAGTTGAAATGGTAGAAAAACTGAAAAAACTTCTCGTAGCATAACACATACATCCTATGTATAGCGTCATTCTCTGTGGTGGTTCAGGGACGCGGCTCTGGCCACTGTCTCGCAAGAATTATCCCAAACAATTTCTCAAGCTCTACAGTGAACATTCCTTACTCCAGGAAACCTATTTGCGTATGCGCAAGCTCATGCCGATGGAGCGGATTTTTTTCGTGACCAACCAAGAAGGGTATCTGAATGTTCTCGAACAGACACGCGAGATTGACCCGCTCTTCGATACGAGACAAATCATTATCGAGCCCAAAAGTCTCAATACTGCGCCGGCGATGGCCTGTGCTGTCAAGTATCTCGTTTCGCAGATGGGTGCAGGGCCAGATGAGAGGGTCGTATTTTTACCGGCTGATCACTATATCGGCAATGTCGAGGGCTATGTCGCTTTGCTCAAGAGGGCCATGGAAAGTGTGGGTGATCATATCGGGACAATCGGTATTCAAGCGGCGGGTCCCGAGACTGGATATGGCTATATCAAAAAGGGAGCCCCGCAGAAAGATTATTTTCCTGTGCTTGAGTTTTGCGAAAAACCGGCACGTGACGTAGCAGAAGAGTACGTGGCATCGGGGGAGTATGTTTGGAATTCTGGTATGTATCTCATGACTATAGGGGCATTTCTCCGTGAGACAGCTCTGTATGCTCCAGAAATCGCCACTCGGATGGAAAATGATTGGGAGCAGTTTATCGATCATTTCAGTGGTTTCCCATCTCTTTCTTTCGATTATGCCGTGTCGGAAAAATCAGATCAGGTCATCGTGTACGAAGGAGATTTCGGTTGGAGTGATATCGGTTCATTTGATAGCCTGGCAGAGATTGCTGATGGACCGCTTTCTACAGCCCGCCATATCGGGATTGATTCAAAAAACATTTTTGTACATAGTCAGGGTGATCGGTTGATTGCGACGATTGGAGTAGAGGACCTGGCGATCATAGAAACAGGGGATACCATCCTCATTTGTCGTCGAGGGCGTACAGAAGAGGTAAAAAAAATTGTCGAAAAATTGAAAGAGAGCGGGGCCCAGGAAATCGAGTACGATTTCAGTAAGGATGGTAATAAACTGCCTTAGATAAGCCAATTTACTCGATCACCCTTGAAATATTTGTCAAAGTGTGCTACAATGTCAGAGACATAGAATCTTCTAGGAATATCTCAGGGGTCCTCGTGGACCACTTCTTTTTTAGCAGATAGCCCTTCTCCTCTGTTTTGTGCGGGGGAATTTCGTGCCAACTTGGCAGTTGGGCCTACCTATCTGGTAGGCGGCGAGTCTTTTTAATAATCACATAGCCTTGGTGGCGGAATTGGTAGACGCACTAGCTTCAGGTGCTAGCGTTCGCAAGGACATGGGGGTTCGAGTCCCCCCTAAGGCACAACGTAAAGAACTTCTGGTCGAAGAAGTTCATCTTTCGTAGAGGATTTTGTAGGGAAAGTATATTTTCTTTCAGGTCTTCAATTATTTTTTATCTTGGATGCTTTCCAAGCCGTTTCGTTAAGAATTTCGGCGTGGAGACATCTTATCAGTTATACTATGCAGCAGAGTAATACAGCATTACAGGCCAGTCTCGATGAGTCGAGGCAGGGCACGCCACGCAGATCAGAACGTCCGCGTAGTAGTATGCCCAATCATTCGGTCAATCGGAATCAGTCCGCGCCGAAGAGCACGACTCCTCTGAAGACGAGTCTTGTTCCTCAAATAGGAGCATTCGAAGGTATTATCGCTCGTGAACAGGCTTCGCGGGCCAAGATGGTCACACGTGAACAGACGCCGGCGCGTCCCTCGCATCCCTCTCGCCCCGCACGTTCATCTCAATTTGGTGCGGCCGAGCGTATCCAGTCCAAACCGGTAGCAGGAACCCAGGGAGAGCGGAGGGGTACGCACATCAGGGGGGCAGGCGCTCGTACAGAGCCTTCTCGTGATATGAAGAGTATTCGTGTCAATAAACCCGAGGGCACAGAAAAAGAGAAAAAGTCGACTGGTAAAAATCCACGTAGGAATGATCGTCGTTTCGCGCAGAATACCGGGCGTACATTTGAATCCAAACATAACGGCGAGGTAGTCCCGCCGGTTGAGGCAAAACGCTTGCGTATCATCCCACTCGGAGGCCAGGAAGAAGTCGGTCGCAACATGACTGTCTTTGAATATGGTAATGACATCGTTCTCATCGATATGGGACTGCAGTTTCCTGAGGAAGATATGCCAGGTATCGATTATATCGTGCCAAACGTGAATTATCTCAAGGGGAAAGAAAAGAATATCCGTGGTGTTATTTTCACGCATGGCCACCTCGATCATATTGGTGCGGCACCGATACTCCTCAAACAACTCGGGTATCCACCCGTAGTCGCGCGTGATTTCACGTTGGCTCTCATCAAGCATAAAGTAGAAGATCAGGACAAAGGCGCCGCGAGTCATCTCAAGATGATCCGTGTCAAAACGCTCGATGACAAGATCAAGCTGGGCGTGTTTGAATCGAGCTTCTTTGAAGTAGAACATTCCATCATGGATGCCATCGGTATTATCTTGAAGACCCCGGTTGGTACGGTGATTCATATGGGCGACTGGACTATTTCAAATGAGCCTATCGAAGGAACGGAAGTATCTTATAAGCATTTGGCTGATCTGCCTCGCCCAACTATTTTGATGTTGGAAAGTTTGGGAGCACTCAAAAAAGGCATTCCGCCATCCGAGCGCGAAGTACATCAGAATCTCCAAAATCTCATCCGGACCGTACCAGGACGACTCATCATCGGTACCTTTGCTTCACAGGTGCGTCGTATCAGCTATCTCATCGAATATGCAGAGGCCCAGGGCAAGAAAGTGGCGCTCGAGGGATATAGCATGAAAATGAACATTGAAGTCGCCAAAGAATTGGGGTATATCAAAGCCAAAAAAGATACGTTTATCACCGTCAATGATATTCACAAGTATCCGGATAACAAGGTGGTGGTCATTTGTACGGGTGCTCAGGGTGAGCTCAATGCCGCTCTTTCGCGTATCGTGACGGACAATCATCGGTTCATCAAACTCCAGAAGAGCGACACGATCGTGTTTTCCTCTTCGGTCATTCCGGGCAATGAACGGACGATTCAGCGCCTCAAGGACAACCTGTATCGTAAATGTGACAATGTCATCCATAGTGATATCATGGAAATCCATATCGGTGGCCATTCGACGGCTCTCGGTATCGAAGAGATGATCCGTCAGGTGAAGCCATCGTACTATTTGCCAGTATATGCGAATCATTATTTCCTGAAAGAATCAGCCAAGATTGCATACCGTATCGGATTTCCCGAACAGAACGTGTTTGTGCTCGATAACGGGGGAGTCTTTGAAATGGACGAACATGGTATGGGCAAGACGCTCAAGGCCAAGGCTGATACGAGTTATGTCTTCATTGATGGTCTCGGCATCGGCGATATCGGTCATGTCGTACTGCGTGATCGTCAGGTGCTCGCACAAGATGGCATGGTGGTCATCACGGTCATCGTGAATGGCAAGACCAAAGCGGTCGTCGGTAACATTCAAATTACGTCGCGCGGGTTCATCCATGTCAAGGAGAATTTTGACCTCGTGAATGAAGTGAAACGTAAAGTCCAGAAGGCCGTGAAGGACAATACTTCGGCAGATACATCACTTGATTGGGATGTTGTCCGCAATCAGATCCGCGAAGTTGTCGGTCAGTTCCTCTTTACCAAGACGGAACGCCGGCCCATGATCCTCCCAGTCGTCATCGAAGTCTAATCTTCGTTGGATGCATAAAAACAGCCTGAGTACTCAGGCTGTTTTTGTTTTTTTTCTCTCCATTTCTTTTTCTTTACTCATTATCTTTGGATGATGAAATTCCCCTCCGCTCCTTTCTTTTTCTTCTCTTCGTTCACGCTCCTTAGGAATCTCTCCTCCCATCTCGAACTCCGGGGCCAGAGCTTTTCTCCTGCGGAAAATCTCCTGCGCAAGAGACTCTGGATTCCTGAAGACAGGAAACCAAGCTCCAGAGTCTCTTGAGTGCCCCGAGAGTCCGAATAGGAGGAAGATTCCTTTAAAAAACATCACACGTACCGTTAGCATAGAAATACCGAGGAGAAATTTACCTCCCCACAAAGGAAATCTTGGAAGTGGGTGATAGACGTGAGCCCCTTTGTTTTTATGGTACAATGGAGGTACTAACTGCTAGGGATTATTGTATGAAAAAAAGGCTTTTTTCTGGGGTACAACCATCGGGTAATCTGCATTTGGGGAACTATCTCGGTGCTATCAAACAGTGGGCCGAGCTTCAGGATGAGTATGAGGCAATTGTTTGTGTTGTCGATTTGCACGCTATTACCGTACCACAGAATCCCGAGGAGCTTCGTAAGAAAACACTGGAAACCGTGAAGATCTATCTCGCTTCGGGTATCGACCCATCCAAGACGGTCCTCTTCGTCCAGTCGCACGTGAAAGAACATTCTGAATTGGCTTGGATTCTGAATACGATTACCAAGAATGGTGATTTGATGAAAATGACACAATTGAAAGATAAAGCTGGCTTTGATGATATTGAAGAATTTGAAAGGGTCTTTTTGGAGGCGCTTAGTAAGCCGGAAAGAGAAAATATTATAGAGGCTTTGCGAAAAATGTCATCTTTGGAAGCAAAAAAGAGCGCTGATACAGCGATGTTTAAAACAACAATAGAGTTTCTGAAAAGGGTATATATTCATCCAATAAATGAAACAGGTGTCGGGCTATTTGATTACCCCGTACTTATGGCAGCGGATATCGTGCTCTATGACGCAGCGGTGGTGCCGGTAGGGGAAGACCAGGTCCAGCATGTCGAGCTTACTAGGACGCTCGCGCGGCGCTTCAATGATCGTTTCGGCGAGACCTTTATTGTACCGACATCGATTGTTCGCAAAGAATCCTCGCGTATCATGGCTCTCGATGATCCGACTAAGAAAATGTCCAAATCCGCGGCCTCGGAATACAACTACATCGCGCTCACCGATGATGCGGATACGATCAGGAAGAAAATCAAGAAAGCCGTGACGGATAGCGGATCAGAAATCGTCTATAGTGATGATAAACCGGCTCTCCAGAATCTCATCAATATTTACATGCTCCTCTCTGGCAAGTCTGCCCAGGATATCCAAGCGATGTATGTCGGCAAGGGCTACGGCGATTTCAAAGCCGATCTAGCGGAAGTCGTCGTGAATTTCCTCGTACCGTTCCAAGAACGACTGGCGAGTATTTCCGATGATGAGGCGATGACTATCTTGCGTGCTGGTGCTGAAAAAGCCCATGCTATCGCCGAAGTCAAAATGCTTGAAGTGAAAAAGAAAGTTGGATTCGTGATATAAACAAAAAATATGAAAAATATTTCTACGAAAGAACTGCGTGAGATTTTGGCGCGCAAGGAAAAGGCGAATACGATTGTGATCGATGTACGGACTAAGGAAGAGCATGAGGCTGGCCGTATTGCGGATGTGGTCAATATGCCGCTCGATGAAATCGAGCAGCGTGCCGAAGAGCTAAAGAAGTACGAGACAGTCTATGTGCATTGCCAGAGCGGTAGTCGGAGTAGCCATGCCTGCGCCAAGCTTGAGACACTCGGCCTCACCAATCTCGTGAATGTCGAGGGTGGTCTCTCTGAGTGGGAACGTCTCGGGTTTGCCGTGTGTCGTACCAAACATTGTCGGATGTCGCTTATGCAGCAGGTACTCCTTGCGGCTGGGGTGTTTATTCTCTCAGGGTTTCTTTTGGCTACGTTTGTTCACCCGTATTTTCTCGCGTTGCCTCTTGTTGTCGGTATGGGGCTGACCTTTGCGGGAGCGACGGGGAAATGTTTCATGATGATGGTACTCGTCCGGATGCCGTGGAATAAGTGACATTGATTATAAGAAAAAAGAGCGGGCCGTGTCGAAGTTTCGACAGGCCCGTTTTTGTTGGTTTTCATCACATACGTTGCCGATTATGATAGGCTCTGGCTTCTGCTGATGCTTCGACGGGGAATGCTTGGAAGACGAGGCAGGTACCATTGGCAGAGCATTGTCGTTTAGTGGTGCCGATGAATCGCATCCGGGTACCCGTGATTTCACAGATACTAGGGTGAACGCCGGGTACTTTCGGATATCCGAGAGCGGCCATGCATGGACAGAGAACTTGTTCTTCTCGAAGAACAGCTGTGAGACGATCATTCATGATGCTTTCCTTTCCTGGTAAAAGAACGAGGGATTCTGTGTAGAAAAAAACCACCCTGTGGGGTGGTTTAGTCCTTTCTTGTGACACAGATTGTGTAGTGTTTGGTATTCATTGGTATTCAGTATATACCAGCCCAGAAAAATGTCAAATATGGCTTATAATAGACATTTTTTTATATAAATAGAAAGGATCCTGACCAATCAAAGCATTTTTTTACTCAATTTTAGTCAGTAAAATTTTTCCTCAGCATTTCTTTTTTTCTTCCCATACCAGCCCTCGAACATTTCTGCTAAACGAAGAAAAAGAAATGCTGAGGAAAATTTCTGTGTTATAAGAACATCGTTCCGTCATCACAGGATCTGACCCTCAAAGAGTTTTTCAGTGGTTGCTCCATATGTTTGAGACGAGGCTTTCGATTCGAAAAAAGAGCTGTGTCCCGCCGTAGAGTGAGGTGATTTTTTTCGATAATCGAAAGCCTCGGTGAGTCTGGAGCAGAGCTGAAAAATTGCTTTGATGGGTCGGGATCCCTTTGGTAATAAGAGAAACGCTCTGAGTAGTATAAAGAAATTTAGCCGCGGATGATGGCGAGGAGTTCGATTTGTTTTTCTTCCATCATTTCTTTGGTCTTGGCTTCGAGATTGAGGCGGAGGAGAGGCTCGGTATTGGACGCTCGGACATTGAACCACCAATCAGGATAATCGACTTTGAGTCCATCGAGCTCGTGCTGGTCGCCATCAGCATAAGTCTCCCTCAGTTTGGCGAGGATAGTCTCTTTGTCTGTGACTTCACTGTTGATCTCTTCGGAGTGGGAATAACGTCTGAGTTCCTCGACGAGTTCTGATATCGGTTGTCCTGTTTCGGCCATGAGGTTGAGCAGGAGGAGAGCAGGGAGGGTGCCGGCCTCGGCAAACGAGTTTTCTTCGAAATAGTAGTGCCCGGAGAGCTCGCCAGCAAAGATAGCTCCAGCCTCACGCATTTGTTTTTTGATGTTGGCGTGGCCAACCTTGCTTTCATAGGCGTGGCCGCCGTTTTCTTCGATGATTTCCTTGACGGCACGGGATGAGCGGAGGTCATAGAGGATAGTCGAATCAGGGCGTTTTTTGAGGATAATCTTGCCGAGTAGACCAGTGACGAGGTCCATGGGAATAATTTCACCTTTTTCATCGACAAATCCGATACGGTCGGCATCCCCATCATAGGCGATACCGAGGTCGGCTTGGGTTTCGACCACTTTTGCACGGAGTTCATCGAGCGTGTCGAGCTTGAGTGGGTTAGCTTCGTGACATTCGAAGGCATGATCGAGATCGTTGTAGAGATTGATGATGGAGAGATTTTCTACGAACTGTTCGTAGATAGGAAGTTCGAGGACTCCCATCGCATTGGCGGTATCGATGGCGAGCGTGAAGTGTTTGCTGTTCAAATCAGCGAAAGAAGAGAAATAGCCATAGTAGGCTGGACAGATGTTTTCGGTTGTCATAGTGCCCCTCTCTTCGGGTGTTTCGAATACATTGGCGATGGCGAGGTCGCGGATATCCTGCAAACCAGAGTGTTCTCCGATGGGTATGGCACCGCGCAGGGCGATTTTCAGGCCGTTGTACTCTGCGGGATTGTGTGAAGCCGTGAGCGAGATAGCAGCGTCAATATCGAGACGGCCAGCGGCGAAATACACCATCGGAGTCGTGATGACACCGAGATCGAGCACATCGCAGCCCTGGTCCATGACACCGCGGCTGAAACTTTCAAACAGACTCGGAGAAGAACTGCGGACATCGCGTCCAATGCCGAGACGTTTGGGTTCGAGGTGTTTCACGATGGCTCGGCCGATGGTATAGACCGTTTCTTCATCTATTTCTGTTGGGTAGACGCCGCGGATATCGTAGGCTTTGAAGATTCCTGGATTCATAGAGATGTACAGACACGGTAAGAAATTATGACTTCATTATACCACAGACTTGACAGAAATTACTCATTATGCTAATCTCTTTACACCGCTACTCTTGGTGGCTTTCGGGCTATTCTTTTGAGCGGATTTCGGCAGCCCTTTGACAACTTGTTAGTTTCGGAAAATGAAGCAAGCATGCTTCGAAAAGGCTGTTTTTTTGTATCACATCAAAAGGAGAAGTGCAACATGAACAAGCTCAAGGTTTTGGTCAGCGTCATGCTGGCTGTCTGTTTCGGCACGGCGTTCGCCGACAATTCGTCTATCTCGGCTCAGATGGTGGGTAACACCAATGTGACGGTCGGGAGTGCAGGAATCGTCGGTCACTACACCGGTGCCGCTGGTACCAATGGCTGGGTCGGCAATACGAGCAGTAACGTCAATGGATCGGTACAAGGCAACGTCAGTGGCTGGCAAGGCTTTGTCGGTGGCGGTGCCAATGGCAATGCGGCAGCGACGGTGAGCCCGCATTCGGCCACTTCGTCGTCGAGCGCGAGTTCAGGTGGTGCGGTTATCGTCACCAACGGCGGTGGCATGGTCAACACCAGCGCCAACGCGGGTGCCGGTGCGCAATCACGGCCGTTCTGGTTCTATTAACCGGCCAGGCATCGAACAGCCACAAAATATCGTGGCTGAGCTTTAAAACAAAAGGGTTGAGGAAGAATTTTTCCTCAGCCCTTTGTTCTTGTTTAGCGTAGTTTGCAGTCTCTCTCATGTATCGCAATCACACAAAGGAGATTTACCATGAAACAGACCATCATTGCATCACTTCTTGCCGCATCGCTCTTGGCTATCGGTTCTGGCGCCTCGGCGCAGACCGCGACGGCTACGAGTACAGGTACGGGTATTGCCGGCGCGACTGCGCAAGTGCAAGCGAATCCTGCAGCGAATGCTGGCGCCTACAACGGTGGCAGCAGTGCTGGTATTGAACAATCGTTCATTACCAACAGCAAAAGCCAGTTCCCGGTCGCATCTGCTAATCCTTATGCGGCCCCGTCGGGTTCGGCGCAATTGTTTAATCTGACGCTCCAAACCCCGATTAGTGCCAGCATTTCTGCCTCAGTCTGGCTGAACAAGGTATGCGGAGGAGCGGTCTATACGGCAGGCAACAACGGTGTTGTCGTTGAGGGCGAAGGTAAGTCCACAAAGACGGCAATACAGTTCGCTGGCCGACCGGGATCAGTACGACCCAATGACCTGACGGTTACGACGGTATCGACAGCAGTGCCTGACAACACCCCGTTGGTTTGCGGCGGCGTTTTGTCGGCCTATGGCAAGGTCGATACGGGCGCAGGCATTGTTCTTAGCGATATCTATTCGTTTTTGATCGGCAACAGCAGTATCAAGGGCCATCGCCAAGCCTACGTGTACATCGTGAACGATTCGTTTACGTACACGCTTGGTGTTAATACCACGGGGAAGGGTGGTTCGCTCGGTATTTCGGGCAGCGGCTCTGGCAACCCACTCTCGTTCCTTCTGGGTGCCTTTGGCAGCCTATCGAGTACAGATGGCGAGGCTTTGCCCGTTACTCGCGTGGGTGCTACAGCAGTGGTGCTCTTTGCGCCAGTGGATCCGTCTGAGCCGACCATTGTCTTCCCATCGGCGGCTGCAGTTCAGTCTCCAGTTGCTGAAGTCAAGCCAGTGCCTCAGCCTGCGGTTGCTGAAGTCAAATCGTCGGCTGCTGTCGCTCCGCAACCCATTGCGACGGTCGTCACCAAGCCGGCTGCATCGCGCATCGATGCCGACATTCGTGCGAGGGCGCTCCAGTCAACCATGAAGTAGTTCGGCCAAGCCAACACGGCTAGTCGTTATAGACCCGGTTTTCCTTATATAGGAGACCCGGGTCTTTATTTTTTATTGACTCGGGAGCCATTTTCTGGAACAATGAGGTGTATCTTTGGTGGGTAGTCTTGATTTTTTTTACTCTATTATTATGTCGCTAAAAGTCGGTATCGTCGGATTGCCCAATGTCGGCAAATCTACGTTGTTCAAGGCTCTGACTCGCAAGGCTGTGGATATCAATAACTATCCATTTTGTACCATCGAACCCAATATTGGTATCGTGGAAGTCCCCGATGAGCGTTTGGCGAAACTCTCGGCTCTTTCGGGAAGCAAGAAAATCATTCCGGCTGTTATAGAATTCGTCGATATCGCAGGACTTGTAAAGGGGGCTAGTGAGGGAGAAGGATTGGGCAACAAGTTTTTGGCCAATATTCGCGAGGTGGACGCTATCGTCGAAGTGGTCCGTATTTTTGAAAATCCGGACATTATCCATGTGCATAATCGGGTGGAACCCAAAGAGGACATCGAGATCATCAATACCGAGCTCATGCTGGCGGATATGGAGACCGTCGCCAAACGCAAATTGAAAACTATCAAGGAGGCACGCGCTGGCAAGAAAGAAGCACTGGCAGAAATGAGCGTACTGGAGAAAGTAGAGACTGAGCTCGAGGCTGGCCGGTTAGTATGTAACTTGATAGAGCAGTTTTCCGAAGCAGAAAAAGAAATCGCTCGGGGACTGCAATTGTTGACCGCCAAACCCTTTCTCTATGTTTATAATGTGTCCGATATCGATCGGGCTCTTCCGCCGGAACTCGAAGAACGGCCGCATGTCAAACTTGATATCAAGATTGAAGAAGAGCTCATCGAAATGTCGCCGGAAGATATTGCCGAAATGGGACTAGAGTCGCATTTGGGTGACTTGGCCAAGAAAGCATATGCGCTTCTCGGGCTGATGACATATTTTACGACGGGCGAGATGGAGACGCGTGCCTGGACGGTCAAACAGGGATCGACGGGACCACAGGCTGGAGCCGCTATCCATGGTGATTTCGAGGAAAAATTCATCCGAGCGGAAGTTATCCATTGGGCCAAGCTTGTGGAGGCCGGGTCATGGAGTGCTGGTCGTGACCAAGGAACGCTCCGTCTGGAAGGCAAGGACTATATCGTGCAGGATGGCGATGTTATCGTGTTTAAAATCTGATGGGAAATACATATTGACACTGATTTTTTAGCAATCTATAATTGAGAGTGCTAATAGTTCAAGCATTAATAGAATAACGATACGAATATGGCAAAACAGATTCTTTATGGTTCAGATGCTCGCAAACAGATCAAAGTCGGTATCGATAAGGTAGCTGATGCGGTAAAGGTAACCCTGGGTCCCAAGGGACGCAATGTTATTTTAGCCAAGTCATACGGCGGGCCAACGATTACCAATGATGGAGTCACTATTGCCAAAGAGATAGAACTGAAAGATAAGTTCGAGAATCTCGGAGCGGAGCTCATCAAGCAGGTGGCCGAGAAGACGAATGAAGTAGCAGGTGACGGCACAACCACTTCGACGGTCATCATGCAGGCTCTGGTGCGTGAGGGGCTGAAATTTGTCGAGACGGGTATCAACCCAGTCGGTATTCGTCGAGGCATGGAGGCCGCACGGAACGAAGTCATTGAAATTTTGAAAAAGAATTCGAAGAAAATTTCTTCCAAACAAGAAGTCACTCAGGTGGCTATTATTTCCGCTGAGTCGCGTGAGATGGGCGAGATGATCGCTGATGTGATGGACACGGTCGGCAAGGACGGCGTCGTGACCACGGAGCAGTCACAGACTCTCGGGCTCTCCAAAGAAATTGTCAAGGGAATGAATTTTGATAAAGGATTTATCTCTCCGTATATGATGACGGACGCCGAAGCACAGACAGCAGAGCTTACCAGCCCGGCAATATTGATTACGGATAAGAAAATTTCGGCTATAGCTGATATTGTGCCACTCCTCAATGAGCTTGCTAAGACCGGCAAGAAGGATATTGTCATTCTTGCGGAAGACGTGGATGGCGAAGCGCTGGCGACACTCGTGGTCAATAAATTGCGTGGCGTCATAAATGTCATCGCCATCAAGGCGCCGGAATTTGGTGATAATCGCAAAGCTCTTTTGGATGATATAGCGATTCTTACTGGTGCAACCGTCGTTTCCCAGGACAAGGGTATGAAAATTGAAACCACGACATTGGCTATGCTCGGTGCCGCTCAGAAGGTCATTGCTACCAAAGACACGACGACGATAGTTGGCGGTAAGGGCAAGAAGAAAGATATTGAGGCGCGTGTTGCGGAAATCAAGTCCCTCATCGAAAAAACGAAGAGCGAATATGACAGAGAAAAATTGAAGAAGCGCATGGCCAAGCTTTCTGGTGGCGTCGCAGTAATTCGCGTCGGTGCTTCGACTGAAACAGAGCTCAAGTACATGAAAGACAAGATGGAAGACGCGGTGGCGGCGACCAAGGCCGCTATCGAGGAGGGTATTGTGGCTGGTGGTGGTACCGCCTTGGCCAAAGCTGCAGAGTTGGTCAGAGCGCAGAAAAAACTTACGTCAGCGGATCATGAGTTCAAGGCGGGATATGAAATTGTTCTCAAGGCGCTTTCCGAGCCGCTTCGTCAGATTGCCCTCAATGCGGGGGAGCAAGATCCCGCGGTGGTGTTTAATAAAGTGATAGAGAGTAAATTGGCAAATTTCGGCTATAACGCCAAAGAGAATGTGTTTGAAAATGATATGGTGAAAGCGGGGATTATCGACCCACTCAAAGTGACACGGACGGCGCTCGAAAATGCCGTATCAGTCGCAGCGCTTTTGCTCACCACCGAAGCTGCTGTCACCGAAGAAGAAAAAGAAGAGGCGACTGGTGCTGGAAATCCGATGGCAGGTATGGGTGGTATGATGTAAGACTAAAAAGCTCCGAATTTCGGAGCTTTTTTAATACCTAATATTTTCATTGTAAAATTACGTCATTAAGATAGTGGTTAGAAATGAGACACTAGAAATGAGAAATTAAAGACTTTTTGTCATTCGCATCCTTAGATAAGGGAGAATTATGGTATAATACCTGTACTGAAAAATAAAAATATTATGCGTATCGAATTTGATCAGCTCAAGGATTTTTTATCTGATTCTAGTATCGTTCCAAAAGAGAAACTGGAAGAGGCTGCGACGGCTGCTAAATCAGCGAATCAGGACTTAGGGGGGTATCTTCTCGAGAATAAACTGATTAATGAGGTAGATTTGCAGAAGACCTACGCTTATATTTTAGGTATTCCGTTTGTCGACCTTTCTAAAGAGGCGATACCGATTGAAATATTACAAGTCGTCCCCGAATTGATTGCTAAGAAATATAACATTGTTTCTTTTGAAAAATCGGGAGTGAATTTGAAAGTGGCGATGCTGAATCCTGAGGACCTCCAGACCATCGATTTTATCAAGAAAAAAACGGGGCTGAAAATCGTGCCATGTCTGACGAGTCGCGAAAGTATCCAGGCAGCTCTTAGACAGTATGAGAAAAGCCTCAAGGCGGAATTTGGCGATATCTTGACCATCGATGTGTCACAACAGGGTGGTGATGAAGATGGACAGCAGAGTTTGGAAAAAGTCGCCGCCGGCCCCCCGATTATCCGTATCGTAGATACACTGCTCAAGCATGCTATTCTTGAATCTGCGAGTGATATCCATATCGAGCCAGAAGAGAAAGAGGTGCACGTGCGGTATCGTATCGACGGTGTTTTGCATGATGCCATGACGTTGCCGAAAGATACATCGACCGGTATCGTGGCTCGCATCAAAGTACTTTCAAATTTGAAACTTGATGAACATCGTGTTCCGCAGGACGGCCGATTCAAGATTCAGAATGATGAATATAAGATTTCTTTTCGTGTGAGTATTTTGCCGGTATTCGATGGCGAGAAAATCGTCATGCGTCTTTTGGATGAATCATCCAAGGGGCTGACGCTTGAAAAAATGGGTATCAATGGTCCGGCGCTCGAGGCCGTGCATCGGGAGATCAACAAACCAAACGGTATGATTCTGGTGACGGGGCCGACTGGTTCTGGTAAGACGACGACTCTCTATACGGTGATGGATATTTTGAATACTCCTGAGGTGAATGTCAGTACAGTTGAGGATCCAGTAGAATATCGTATGCCACGAGTCAATCAGACTCAGATTAATCCGAAAATCGGTATGACGTTTGCTGCTGCACTTCGGTCGCTTCTGCGTCAGGATCCGGATATTATTATGGTGGGTGAGATTCGCGACCAGGAGACGCTCGAAATCGCTATGCATGCGGCTATGACGGGGCATTTGGTGCTTTCGACCTTGCATACCAATAGTGCTGCCGCGACGCTGCCGCGTATGCTGGATATGGGTGCAGAGCCTTTTTTGATTGCCTCTACGGTCAATGTCATCATCGCACAACGCCTCGTTCGTCGTCTGTGCGTCGAGTGTCGGCAGGCCTATACTCTTGAATCGAAAGAAGTGGAAACACTTCGGAAATCGTATAATCTCGATGACGTGTTCGCTTATCTAAAGAAAGACCCTCATGGGAAGAAGTTCGTCGAAAAAGCCAAGACGTGGGAAGAGGTGACTTTTTATAAATCGGTCGGATGCGAACAGTGTGGCAACGAAGGCTATCGTGGACGTAACGGTATCTATGAAATATTACCAATGGATACGGATATTCGGAAGCTTGTGACGCAGGCTGCCACCACAGAAGACCTGGAAAAAAAGGCCAAAGAAAACGGCATGGCAACGATGGTGGAAGATGGATTTTTGAAAATTGTACAAGGTATCACATCACTTGAAGAAGTCATGCGTGCGACGAAAGAATAGGATAAAGAATGATATGAAAAGAGTTCGTATGATATGTACGAGCTGTTTCTGTATAGCGTTTATTACCAAACATTATCTACTAAGACGAGTAGAGAGGTGAATACCCGTTAGCCTAGCCTTTGTTTTTAAATTCATCATGACGTAGCTCGCGGCGGATATGCGACCGGGCACCAGAAGTTTTTATGAAGCTCAGCCAATCGCGGCTCGGCTTCTTTTTTTCTTTGACCGTGAGTATCTCGATGACTTGGGCGTTTTGAATGTGGTAGTCGAGTGAGACCATTTTGCCATCGGCTTTGGCTCCCACTGTACGGTTTCCGATTTCGCTGTGGATGGCATAGGCAAAATCGATCGGTGTTGCTTCTTCGGGTAGATCGATGATATCGCCCTTGGGAGTGAATGCGAAGATGTGATTTTTGAAAAATTCTATGCGCAGGCCTTCGGCAAATTCTTTATCGTCACGTCCGATTTCTTTCTGCCATTCTTTGAGTTGTCGGATCCAGGAAAGTTCTTTGGGGGGCGTATGGGTATGGGTCTGTTTTCGAAGAAAGAAAAATTTGCGCCATGTAGAGCTTTCCTTTTCGGTGTACATCCAGTGGGCGGCGATACCATACTCTGCTTCATCATGCATTTTCTGGGTACGGATTTGCACTTCGAGGATACGGCCATCTGGACCAAAGACAGTCGTATGGAGTGATTGATAACCATTGGGCTTGGGGAGGGAGATGTAGTCTTTGATGCGGCCAACCATGGGACGATATTCGCGATGAATGATACCAAGAGCCTCGTAGCAATCAGCAATTTCCGGTACGATGATGCGGATAGCAACGAGATCATAAATGCGTGTCACATCCATATCATGACGTTTGAGCTTTTGATAGAGACGGTAGGAATGTTTGGTGCGACCACTTATATTGATAAGATGAATTTTTTCTTTTTCCAGTGTCCCTCGGAAGAGTTTGACGATGCGTTCCATGTAGGCCTGTCCTTCGTGGAGATATGTCTCCTCGATTTTTTTCGTTTCTACATAATGTTCTGGATCGAGATACATGAAACACAAATCCTCGAGTTCGCCTTTGATTTCACCAATACCGAGCCGGTTGGCGATAGGAGCGAAAACATCCATAGTCTCTTTCGCGATACGCTCTTGTTTTTCGGGTGGGAGATGCTCGAGCGTGCGCATGTTATGGAGTCGGTCTGCCAGTTTGATGATAACAACGCGAATATCTTGGGCCATGGCCATGAACATCTTACGCAGGTTTTCGAGGAAGTATTCTTCTTTGGATCCACGGAGTTTGATTTTGCCCAGTTTCGTGATGCCATCGACGAGGTAAGCGACTTCATCCCCGAATTTTTTTTGAATTTCCGCGATGGTTACTTCGGTGTCTTCTGGCACATCATGGAGGAGTCCTGCCGCCAGGGTTTTTTCATCCATACCAATCTCTGCGAGAATCTTTGTGACATGGAGGCAGTGAACGATGTATGCCTCGCCTGATTTCCTTTTTTGGTCTCGATGAGCGTTTTCTGCAAAAAAATACGCCTGAGAAAGAAATTTCTGGTCTTCGCTTGAGAGCGGGTGAACGGCAGCTTTGAAAATATCTTGGAGTGTTGGTGTAATCATAGCGGGATGTTGAGTCATCAGATGAGATATATTATATAGTATAGGCGAAATAGTCGAGATATCAAATAAGTAGGCATAGCCATAGGCGCAAGTGATTTTGATGCTATACTATATATACGTTAAATTATTTTTTTATATTTTATATGTTCAAACGTCGCTTGCTTGAGAAAGGCTCGATACTAGTCTTTTCTCTCATCATTTTGTCTCTTATGCTGACCTCAGCCCTCTCTATAGCGGCTGTTTCAGTGGGTGAGCGTCGGGCAGCTTCCGTGACAGAACGATCTGGTCGTTCTTTCCAGGTAGCGGATTCGGGAGTGGAAATCATGCTTCAGAAGATTTATAAGGGAGGGTTTGCTGGATTTCCTCTTTCTTCTTTGGGTACCTGTACGAGCGGGGAAATCTCGGGTACCGTCGGTGGTGGTGCTTATGTTATTTCTTTGTATGAGTTGAGCGGGGCCAAACTGACGAGTTGTTCTGATACTGCTTGGCGAAACAAAGTAGTAAAGCTGAAATCAGAAGGGACTTCCGGTAATACGACGAGAGCAGTAGAAGCAGCCGTAGCTGCCCCATAATAAAAATAGGTTTGAGAGAGACTGTCTTGGCGATAAAAAATTCCGATTGTATCGGAATTTTTTTTGAGGTTATTTCTTTTCTTTGAGTTTGTGCGGATTATGATTCGGGCACTCTTTCTTTGAACATCGTTCCGGAATAGTTTTAGTGCCTTCCATCATGAGTGAACCGCAGAGTAAGCAGAGATTGCCTGTCGGCTTGGCCTTGATAGCGTTTTTGCAGTCCGGATAGTTGGAGCAGGAATAAAAGATGCCGAAGCGCCCACGGCGTTCGCTCATCTCGCCTTTGTTGCAGATGGGACATTTGACACCGGTTGTAGGGGTGAGACTCGCGTCTTTTTTGATGAACTTGCATTTCGGATAATTGGCACAGGCAACAAAGCGCCCGAAGCGCCCATCACGCTCCACGAGCTTGCCATCTTTGCAGTCTGGGCAATCCTCGCCAGTTTCTTTCGGGCCTTCGAGCTCGATGCCGTCGATGGTGCGCCCTCCAGTACATTCCGGAAAGCGTGAACAAGAAAGAAATTTTCCGGACCGCGCGAGCTTGACAACCATAGCAGAGGCGCACTTGGGGCACATGATTCCTTCTGGTGCATCGCCCATGTTGGTTACTTTGTCGACTTTTTCTTTGCTTCGCACTTCTTTGGCAAACGGGGTATAGAATTCCGCTAGTGTCTTGGCATACTCTCGCTTGCCATTGGCGATATCATCGAGTTTGTCTTCCATGTCAGCGGTGAAAGTTTCGGATACGACATCCGCAAAATGCATGAAAAGGAAATCATCGACGACAATACCGGTATCAGTTGCCTTGAGGGACTTGCCTTCTTTTTCGACATAGCCACGGTCCTGGATGGTTTTGACAATTGAAGCATATGTACTCGGTCGTCCGATACCACGTTTTTCGAGCTCTTTGACGAGGCCAGCCTCGGTATAGCGTTTTGGTGGTTCGGTCTGTTTTTCCTCGGCGTCTATTTTTTTCAGCGTCAAGGGATCAGAGGCTGCAATTTCTGGTACCTCGACATCATCGCCGCGGGCCGCTGTATCGAGCGCAAGCCAGCCAGCAGAGATGAGGCGAGAGCCACTTACCGAAAAAGGAGGTAGAGCACGGTCAGTGGTGTTGGCGATGATTTTGGTGCGGAGTATCTCGGCGTCAGTCATTTGAGAGGCGAGGGTACGGATACGGATGAGCGCATAGAGCTTCTTCTCGTCTTCGGCGATGCCGGCTGATTTTTTGAATGGGTCAGTTGGTCGGATAGCCTCATGAGCTTCTTGTGCGTTTTTACTTTTCGTTTTGTAGCGCCGAACAGTCAGATATTTCTCGCCGAATTCTTTTTCGACTGCAGCTATAATCTGAGGCAAGGCGGTTTCGGAAAGCGAGATGCTATCGGTACGCATGTAAGTGATATGACCCTTTTCATAGAGCTTTTGGGCGGCTCGCATCGTACGAGAAGGAGACATGCCGAGTCGAGAGCTGGCAGCCTGCTGGAGGGTGGAAGTAGTAAAGGGTGCGTAGGGGCGACGGAGGGCTTCCGTAGTGGTTACTTCTACTACTTCCCATTTTTTCGAACGAGCCAGAGTAAGTATCTCATCAGCTGCTTCTTTGGTGTCGGGTTGTTTGGTGCAGGTGAAGACTAGGTGTTCTTTTGTGGTGGTTTCTGTGTCGGCCGTGATGACAAAATAGGTATCGGGCTTGAAAGCGAGAATCTCTTTTTCACGTTCTACGAGTATATGGAGCGCGGGGGATTGCACTCGGCCTGCCGAGAGTCCATAGCGGACTTTTTTCCAGACGAGTCCGGAGAGATCGTAACCGACGAGGCGATCGAGAACACGTCTAGCTTCTTGGGCTTTGCGGAGGTTGGTATCGAGGTCGCGTGGGTGCGCCACGGCTTCGGTGACGGCGTTTTCGGTGATTTCGTAGAAGAGGACGCGTTTTGGGTTCTTGATGCCGCAGGTCTCGGCGACATGCCAAGAGATAGCCTCTCCTTCGCGGTCGGGGTCGGTAGCGAGGAGTATCTCGGTACTTTTTTTGGCGAGAGACTTGATTTCTTTGACAACAGATTCTTTACCGGGAGAGATTTCGTAATGCGGCACGAAACCGGCTTCAATATCGATTGCGGCCTTGTTGGACTTGGGCAAATCACGGACGTGGCCGACTGAGGCAATAACTTTATATTCGCCTTTGAGGTATTTTTCTATGGTCTTGGCTTTCGATGGGGACTCGACGATGAGTAGTTTCATAGTTTGATATAATTCATGCCGCCTATATTCCGTACGAGACCTTTTATTTCCAAAAGAATAAGCAGGGAATTTGTGGTTGCAGTTTCAAGTGTAGTCGCTTTGATAATCTTGTCAACGTGGAGGGGTTCATGAGACAGAAAAGAAAGAATCTTTTTTTCTTCATTCGAGAGGCCGGGAGGAGCCCCTGTATTTGGTGTTTTCTTGGCAAGGTGTTGTAGGTTGCACTTGGGAAATTCTTCCAAGATATCTTGGACGCCTGATACTATTTTGGCCCCTTTTTTGATCAGGCTGTTTGTGCCGGCTGAGGCGGGAGAGAAAATTGATCCAGGTATGGCGAATACTTCGCGATTATAATCGAGAGCGAGTTCGGCTGTGATAAGGCTACCGCTTTTCTCGCTCGCTTCGATGACGAGGCTACCCAGACAGAGGCCCGCAATGATACGATTGCGAGTGACGAAGTTGCCTTTCATAACCGCCGTACCAGGAGGGAATTCGGAAACGAGTGCTCCGTGTTCCATTACTCGCTTTGCGAGTGGGACGTGTGAATGAGGTGTGATATCGCTATCGGTAATCCCGCTCGCGAGAACACCGATAGTCTCGCCTTGCGCTTCGAGAGCGGCCTTGTGTGAGAGAGAATCGATACCGAAGGCGAGTCCGGATACGACTACAAACCCAGCTCGAGTCAGATCATTAGCGAGATGATAGGCCGCTTGTTCTCCGTAGGGGGAGTGTTTGCGCGAGCCGACGACAGCAATCATCGGACGGTCACTTGCCCAGTCGTATGCGCCGCGTGTATAGAGGATATAGGGTGCATCAGGAATCTTTCGGAGGAGCCTCGGATAGAGTGGATCATTCTTCCCTAAGACAGCGATATTGGACTCAGCAAGCTTCGCCCATTCTTTCTCTGGGTCGATGTGTTTTCGTCCGTTTATGATGGCATCTTTTATACCCGGATCGATATCTGAGGAAAAAAGGATATCATTTTCTGAAGCGTGCCAGATGTATTCGCCGCTCCCGAAATGATCGACGAGGCGCTCAAGTGTTTTACTACCAATTCTCCCCGGTAGGATACGTAAAGCATGTAGATATAGAGAATCCATGGTTTTTGTTTTTCTTTACTATAAGGAATATTCTACGCGGTAGCAAGATGTATCTGATATGAAGTAGCAGCTGGACTGCTACTGCTATGTTAAAAACGAAAACTCCTGGCTCGTGGGAGTCAGGAGTTTTGATATGGGCGGGAGCGACGAGATTCGAACTCGCGACCTCCACAGTGACAGTGTGGCGCTCTAACCAGCTGAGCTACGCCCCCAATATTCTTTTTTCTGTAGTACCAGGGGAGAGATTCGAACTCTCGACCCCGGGCTTATGAGTCCCGTGCTCT
>CAYVHS010000013.1:0-17226 GCA_964451495.1 uncultured Bdellovibrionales bacterium
ATACATCTCGTGGTTTGCCTGGCTAGACTCTTGGCGAGGCTGGCTGTGAAATACGGTAAATACCCGTTAGTGTAGAGTCTGCCATATACGAACTGCGAGGGTTGTCTTTCCTAGAGAAATACGGTAGAATAGGGAGAGAAATAGTTGAGAGAAAAGCTGTTTTGTATGTCTCTTTCTGCCTATCTATGGGGAATTCGCTTGTTCACGCTTCTGGCTTTTTCTGCGTGGGTTGGTATCATTTTTGCTGTTGATCCAGAGCACGCAGGAACGACGGGCATAGGACTTTTTTTTGTGAGTCTCTTGGCCACACTTTCGGGATTCATGACACTTCTTGTCACCTGGATGTATCGCAAGGGATTAGGAGAGATGGGCGCGGCTCATCATTTGGGTGGAGCGTTCCGCCAAGCATTTCTTTTGGCGACCTATGTAGTCGGATTGGTATTTTTTCAGTATGAGCGCATTTTGACATGGTGGGACAGCTTGCTTTTTTTGGCAGCTATACTTATGATAGAATTTTCAGTTCGGTATTTTTGTAAGCGTGAAGTATAAGTGTGTGGGATTATCTGAAGGGGTAGCTCGCTATAGAGAAAATGAATGTGTACGTGGTGGGTATGATAATAAATTTGTGAGTAGGAATGAATGGTATGGCAAAAAAGAATACAGAACAAACCAGTTATAATGCAAAGTCCATCCAGGTGCTCGAGGGACTCGATCCCGTGCGCAAGCGTCCGGGCATGTATATTGGCGGTACCTCACTTGAGGGTCTACACCATCTCGTCTGGGAAGTGGTGAACAACTCTATTGATGAAGCGATGGCTGGATACTGTGACGAAATCATCATTCGTATGATGCCAGATAATTGGATAGAAATAGCTGACAATGGACGGGGTATCCCTGTGGATATTCATCCACAGACTAAGAAGTCGACGCTGGAGACGGTACTCACTATACTGCATGCTGGAGGGAAATTTGGCGGTGAGGGATACAAAATTTCCGGAGGTTTACATGGTGTTGGTGTTTCCGTCGTGAATGCCCTTTCTTTGTATACAAAAGTCACCGTGGAGCGTCAGGGGAAAGTGTGGTTTCAGGAGTTCAAACAGGGTAAGCCGCAGGGTAACGTCAAGCCTATAGGTAAATCAGATACGACTGGCACGACAGTTGCCTTTCAGGCAGATCCAGAGATTTTTCCAGAAATCAGTTATTCATGGACAAAGATTTTGGAATATGTGCGTTACCAAGCTTTTCTCACCAAAGGAGTACGGATCAAGATAGAAGACTGGCGTGAGGTAGTGAGTGAAGAAGAATCGTACAAGGTGAAACGACACGGATTTTATTTTGATTCTGGCATTATTTCTTTTGTCAAACATCTGAATCGCAAGAAAGAGGTAAAAAATCAGAACCCAGTTTATATCGAGAAGACCATTGATGATATTTATGTCGAGGTATCGTTTCAATTTACGGATGGTTTCAAAGAGCACTTGTTTGCTTTTGCTAACAATATTCTCAATCCTGGTGGCGGAACGCATGTGACTGGTTTCAAAATGGCACTGACGCGTGTTTTGAATGACTATGCCAAGAAGAACAACCTCATCAAAGAAAAGGAAGGATCATTTACCTCAGATGATCTCCAAGAAGGATTGACAGCTGTCGTGTCCGTCAAACTTGCCAATCCTCAATTCGAAGGTCAAACCAAAGATAAATTGAATAATGTTGAAGCGCGTGGTGCTGTATCATCGGCAACCACCGCGGGACTGAATGAATTTTTGGAGACACATCCCAATGATGCTCGAGCGATGATTGAGAAATGCCTCCTCACCGTACGGGCTCGTATCGCAGCACGCGCTGCCAAAGATGCCGTACTCCGCAAGGGTGCTCTCGAGGGTATGACGCTTCCGGGGAAGCTAGCTGACTGTACGACACGCGATGTGGCTCGTTCTGAGGTCTATATTGTTGAGGGAGACTCCGCAGGCGGCAGCGCCAAGCAGGGGCGTAATCGTGAATTTCAAGCTATCTTGCCATTGCGTGGAAAACTCGTGAACGTCGAAAAGACGAGTCTCGATAAGGTTGTCAAATCGGATACACTCAAGCCAATCATTATTGCACTGGGTGTGGGTATCGGGGAGACATTCGATATCGCCAAGCTACGCTACGGCAAAGTAATAATCATGGCCGATGCCGACGTCGACGGATCACATATTCGGACATTACTACTCACATTCTTTTACCGTTATTATGAGGCATTGGTGCGTGGTGGGCATATCTATATCGCTCAGCCGCCTCTGTATCGTCTCCAGAAGAATAAGGATGTCCGCTATGCTTATACCGAAGAAGAAAAACTGCGTATACTGGAGGAGATGAAACAGTTGGCCGAAGCGAAATCAGCTGCCAAAAAAGAGAAGAAAGCCAAGGAATCTCCCGAGACAGTTGTGGCGTCTGAGGTAGGAGTAGTAGAAGATACAGAAAACGTCGCCGGCGTTTCTATCCAGCGTTACAAGGGTCTCGGAGAAATGAATCCAGATCAGCTTTGGGAGACGACCATGAACCCAGATAATCGTGTGATGCTCCAAGTTTCAATTGAAGATGCCGAAGAAGCTGATGAGCTCTTTGATATTTTGATGGGAAACGAGGTTGAGCCTCGCCGCCGCTTTATCCAGACTCATGCGAGAACAGTGAAAAACCTCGATATATAAAGAAAATCAGGGTTGACGGAGTCATTATCCTATGATAGTCTGTCAGAACTGGTTCAGGAAAATATGAAGATGCCTTTGGAACATATTCAGCCGCTTATCCATTGTCCAGTGTGCAATAAAAAATACAAACCGGCGCGGATGCTCGTGGTTGATGAAGACGATAAGCGTACAACACTCCACATGACCTGTGAAGGATGTGGTGCTTCATCGATGATATTCGTTTCGCTCGGACAATTTGGAGTCATGAGTCTAGGTGTGCTTACTGACTTGGAACAGAGTGAGGCCAAGCGAGTTTTTCGGAGTGATGCAATCTCGACAGACCAAGTTATTGAAGTACATCAGTTTTTGAAACAATATACTGGCGGTGTCGAGGTCCTTATTTGAAAATTTTTTGCATGGAAGTGAAGGGCATAATTAAATGTATGAGAATTATATGGCAGAACTCACGTTGCAGGTAACTGTTCGCGAAAAGACTAATAGCAAGACAATAGAGCGGGCCCGCAAGGAGGGGGCGATACCGGCAGTCATGTACGGGCACGGTATTGAGCCGCAGATGTTTTGGGCACAGTATATCGATTTTTCCAAACTGTACAAAAGAGCTGGTTCATCCAGCATCATCAATCTTGCCGTAGAGAAGGGTAAGTCTATCAGTGCGATTATTCACGATGTTCAGCTTGATCCGCTTTCTGCTCGATTTTCCCATGTTGATTTGTTTCAGGTACGTATGGATGAAAAGCTCGAGACGCATGTGCCGCTTGAATTCATCGGCGAAGCTCCAGCCATCCGTGAACACGGGGGTATTCTTGTGAAACCGATGGAAGAGCTTTACATCAGTTGTTTGCCCAAAGATCTTCCTCATTCCATCGCGGTGGATATCTCCACGCTCAAGACGTTTGATGATCATATCCAAGTGAAGGACCTCAAGATTCCTGCTGGTGTCGACGTACTAGCCGAAGAGGATGCTGCGGTCGTCTTGGTTGAGGCTCCTCGCACCGCTGCTCAGATGGAGGCACTTAATGAAAAGGTTGATGTAGATGTCACCAAGGTAGAAGGTGTTGTTAAAGAGGAGATTGCTACCGCTGAAGACAAGAAAGAGAAGAAGTAGATTTGTTCAAAAATCATAAACCCGAGGCTTGTCCTCGGGTTTTTGTGATATCAATTCCAAGTAGGTAATATGAGCTCGGTATCCGTCATTGGAATAACTTTGCCTCTAAAAACGCTTCTCAGTGAATTGGACTATTTCATCGGTAATCTTGGGGAAAAGATTGGAAAGATTATGTATTTCTTCCTCAGAAAAATTTTGGAGCACAAAATCATGAGGGGCGATGCAAGCCTGTGCTCCTTCCGGAGGTCGTCCGATACCGATGCGGACACGAAAGAATGACTGGGTACCGAGCTTATCAATGATATCCTGGACTCCGTTGTGTCCTGCTGCCCGAGAAGAAACGGTGGTTTTGTATAGGCCAGGAGCTATGTCGAGGTCATCATGAATAATCACGATATCAGCAGTAGAAAATTTATAGAAATGCATGAGCGCCTGGACGGTGGTGCCGGAAGCGTTCATGTACCCTGCTGGTTTTACGAGAAGTATTTTTTCTCCGTTTATGACCCCGCTTGATATTTCAGCAGACATTTTTGTGTTTAGATGGAATGCTTCGCAGTGGAATGTTTGTTTGAGAAAATCAAGAAAGAGAAATCCGGCGTTGTGACGGGTCTTTTCGTATTCTTTTCCTGGGTTGCCGAGCCCGATGATGAGTTTCATAATGGAATATGTTTATGTAAAATACAATGCTAAAAAATTACTTCAGGCTGTTGTATTTTTGATGTATGTTTAGGCTGTTCAACGTTTTTTCTTTTTTTCAGTTTTTGGCTGGGGTGGTAGTGGTTCCGAAGAAGATGCATTATCTACGGTCTCTTTATCGGGGAGTGTTTCTTCGAATGAGAGGATATCAGTTATGTCATCTCCGAGTACGATGGCAAAATCAGAGTTCTCTATCTCGGGGGGCAAAAATTTGAGAGAAGTTTCTTTTTTGAAGGAAAATTTCTTGAGGAGCTCATCGAGACTGAAAAATTTTTCAGTCGTACTTCTCTCTACGATAATACTCTGTTCTGGGCGATTTTCCAATGTTGTGAGAGGAGCAATCAATGTTGCCTCGGTTGAGAGGGCATCTTGAATGAGACGTTCAAGTTTTTTGGCTAATAATATATCTTCTGTCTGGTAGAGGATCAGTACGGATGCTTTTTCCTCCACAATTTGATCGTGACGCTTTTTAATGGTATCCAGATGGAAGATATTCTCGCTCACTTCGTGTATTTCGTCCCAATTTCCGATACGCGGGACGAGGATGAATGCGGAGATTGGACCGACTTGGATATGTGAAACCCGCAAGAGACTATCTTTTTGCCAGGCATCGATGACAACAGTAGTGATATTTTTTGTATCAAGTGCCGAAGCGAGTTCGAGAAAACTTTTCATATCATCGAGTTCCATGTTGGTTTGGATATTTTCCCCGAGCGTATCCAGGAGATCATTTATGGCAAAAATATTGAGTAACGTACTAGCAGAGAACGCTTTGTTCTTGACGGCCTGAATGACTTGTTGTTGACGTTTTGCTCGACCGAAATCTCCTTCGGGGTCGTTGTGGCGTTCGCGGACATATTTGAGAGCGGTTGCTCCATCGAGAGTCTGCCATCCTTTTTTGATATCGAAAGTCTCGTAACTATAGTTTTTCCCCGGATAGCGTTCATCATGGAAATCTCGTACGACATCCACTGAGATACCACCGAGAGTATCGATCACTTTTTCGAAGCCATCGAAGTCAAGTACGATAAAATAATTGATGGTCTCACCGGTGATTTCTTCGACAGATTTTTGGAGAGGACTGAGGATTTCTCCGGTGTTTATACCGTATTGATAGAGCGAATTGATTTTTGTGAAGAGATTTGTGTTTGGTATGGGTGCATAGAGATCGCGCGGCAATGAAAGGAGAGCCACTTTTTTCTGATTCGTGTCGATACTCATGATCATGACGGTATCGGTGAGATTTTTCCCCGGATATTGTTCGCCGGCTCGTCCAAGCAGAAGGATATTTACTCGACCGTGCTCTTCTCCCTGGAGCGGGGTACGATGTTCGGTGATGAATGAGTTGGTGAGTCGCTTCATCTGTGAGAGAAATGAGGCAGAAACTTTGTTTTCAATCTGGATATTTCGAGTGGTGTGTACGCCCTTGTAGCCGAGAAATAAGACTATTCCGATGAGAGAAAGGAGGAGAAAGAAACCAGTGATGACGATGGTGCGCCAGAACAGAGATTTTGATGTCTTGTGTGATCGCTCGGGCAGAGGATGTTTCGCGGTATTATGCATCGCCCATGAAGGGATCCGGGGGGAAGTATCAATGCTTTTTTTTGGTGATTTTCTGAGGCCATCCATATTTATATTGGCTTATATAAAGAAAAAATATGAATTATTACAAGAAAGAACGAGTTGGTTTTTGGGGCTTGCCAAAGGGTAAAAAATCTGTTAGAATGTTATTGTTTATTATCCAATCCTGCCTGCCGAAAGACAAGGGAGTGGGTGATGAGTCCAACTCAAATTTACATGAGTCGAAGCGAGTAAAATCAGATGAAATATCCGTTTTCTCTTATTTATTAAATAGGTGCAGAGAGGCTAGGAGGTGGCCTTTTCTAACATCATTTTTATGGTAGAACATCAAAACCGGGCGTCAGAAGAGAAGCAGTCCGAGGAGGAGTATCTCGGCATTGGGGCGCTACTCCTTGAGATGGTAAAGGTATTTCTTCTGGCTGTAGTTATTATTATACCGGTCCGCGTGTTTTTATTCCAGCCATTTTTTGTACAGGGCTCGAGTATGGAGCCGAACTTTGAAGATGGACAATACTTGGTTATCAGCGAATTTGGATATAAAGAGACAGATATAAATGTTTTTGATCAGTTTCATATCCCCATGAAGCCATTCAAGGAAATTTCACGGCAAGATATTGCCGTATTTCGGTATCCGAAAAATCCGGAGCAATTCTTTATTAAGCGAGTTATTGGTTTACCAGGAGAAGAGGTCGAAATTCGTAAGGGAAAAGTAGTTATTTATAATGCTATTCATGAGGAAGGATTTATACTCGATGAGAGTGCTTATCTCGAATCGAGTGTAATAACACAAGATGCACCCCGTACGCAAGTGGGAAAGGATGAATATTTCATGATGGGCGACAATCGAATGTATAGTTATGATTCTCGATCTATCGGACCAATCAAAAAAGATAAGATTATCGGTCGTGTGTTATTGCGAGCGTGGCCGATCGATCGATTTTCTTTCTATTAATAAATCAATGTCAGATTAGTACATTGTTCTAACCTTTAAATCCACGGCTATGGCTCAGAAGAAGATTCTCAAGAATGCCAAGAAAACGGATACGAAAAAGATGAATATAACGAAAATATCAGCCAAGAAAATGGAGCCAGCACCAAAGAGTGCTTCGTCGAAAAAAACCGCCGCTCCGCTCGTACCCCAAGAAGAGGTGCTTCTTCAGGCGCTTCGGGGAATGAGAGATATTTTGCCTGATGAGCAGCCATATTGGGAAAGAGTCCGTCGTGTGCTCACGCATGCGCAACAGGAGTATGGGTTCCAGCGTATCGATCTGCCGATGGTAGAATATGCGCATCTTTATCTGCGGACGATTGGCGCAGGGACTGATATTGTCGATAAAGAGATGTATACGTTCAATACCCGCGGGGGCGACAAAGTCGCACTCCGTCCAGAGATGACAGCTGGTCTGTGTCGTGCTTATATCGAGCATGGCATGAGTGTTCTACCCAAGCCAATCAAGCTGTTCACGATGGGATCGTTGTTTCGTTATGACCGTCCGCAGGAGGGTCGTTATCGCGAGCATTGTCAGGCCAATTTTGATATGTTTGGTGAGAATGACCCAATCCTGGATGCACAGACTATCCAGTTGGCTTATCGTGTAGTGCAGCAGCTTGGTCTCAAAAACATCGAGTTCCAGGTCAATTCTATCGGTACCCCAGAATCACGCCGCGAATACTCCAAGGCGCTCGTACGGTATCTGGAATCACAGAAGCATAAATTATGTCAGAATTGTCGTGATCGGATGGTGGCCAATCCAATGCGCGTGCTCGATTGCAAAGAAGACAAATGTATCCAATTGACAGCACATGCTCCTCAATCACTTGATTATCTTGACCAAGAATCGAGAGACCATTTCAAGCGTTTGCTCGAATATCTCGATGAGCTGGAATTACCGTACATGATCAATACTCGACTCGTCCGCGGTCTCGACTATTATACGAATACCGTATTCGAGATTCGCTCGACGGACAAAGAGGGCCGGAACTATTCGCTCGGCGGCGGCGGTCGTTATAATGGTCTGATAGAACAGTTGGGCGGTGAATTAACACCGGCTATTGGTTTTGGTCTTGGTCTTGATCGTATCGTGCTTGAGATGAAGAGGACCCTTGTTAAACCCTATGAACAGCCAAAGCCACGGGTTTTCTTGGCTCAGCTGGGTGATATGGCTAAGAAAAAAAGCTTGCGCTTATTTGCGGAGCTTGAGAAGAATGGTATTCTCATCGCGGAGAGTTTCGGTCGAGGTAGCCTGAAGTCCCAACTACGTGTCGCCAATCGTCTCGGCGTGGAGGTAACAATTATTATTGGTCAGAAAGAAGCGCTCGATGAAACAGCCATCATGAAAGATATGATTTCTGGGACTCAGGAAACGGTCACGCAACCAAAACTCGTGGATGCGGTGAAAAAGATTTTGAAGAGCAACCAAGCTCTTGGTCCGATTCCGCCTATAGCGAAACTGCCGGACGAGGAAGGGGAAAACTAGTCTTTGAGGGACGAGAGATGGTGGGGGCTTGAAAATTTCTGAAAAGAGGTATAGACTGTTTACCTAGGTTAGGAAGGAGTGGCAGAGGGCTTGCTCTTGAGTAAATACCCGTTATTTTTGAATAAGATTGATAAGAAAGTCTATCTAGAGAAAGGAGGTCGTTTTATGATCCAGGTAAAAAGAAAAGAGAGAGAGACAGCTGAAAGTTTGATTCGGCGTTTTTCTCGCCGTGTCCAGCAGAGCGGTGTACTCCGGCGTGTCCGTAAATTGCGTTTTCGTCAGGAGGAGCAGAGTCGCGGGAAGCGTCGCGATGAGGCTCTGTATAAAGTGAAGATTCGCAAGGAAATCAATCGTTTGAAGAAGCTGGGAAAGTTCGATGATGAAGCGCTTCGCGATATCAAAAAAAGAATGTAGGATTTCCGTATGCTGGGAAATGCCAAAATTCAAATTTCAAATGCCAAATCAACGTTTCAAGTCTCAATGTCAATATTTGTCATTTGGATTTAGGACTTGGTTTGGCATTTATTTTTTTGAGCTTTGATAGTAATTTTTTTGTAAAAAATATGACACTCTATGAAACTTTAGGCAATCATTTAAAAGAAGCGATGAAATCAGGCGATACATTTCGTCGTGATACACTTCGTCTCGTCCAGAGCGCGGTGAAAAACGTTGCTATTGAAAAACGGAAACCCGCGACTGAACTTTCGGATAGTGAGGTAGAAGATGTCGTACGCCGCTTGGTAAAACAGCGCAAAGATAGTATCGAGCAGTATCGTGCTGGTGGACGCGAAGATCTGGCTACAACTGAAGAAGGGGAGCTTGCTATTTTGGGGGCGTATCTCCCGCAGGCAATGCCCGAAGCAGAGTTGAAAACATTGGTCGAGGAAGCACTGAGGGAGTCTGGCATTACGGAAAAGGCGAAAATGGGGCAGGCGATGGGGGCAGTGATGAAAAAGGTCGCTGGTCGTGCTTCGGGCGATGACGTGCGCACAGTGGTAGAATCGCTTCTCGTATAACTATGACAGTGATACTTGAATATACAGGAGAAGTTGAGACATCTTTTGATGAGGTGTTTTTTCAGGATATCACCAACCGAACACTGTGTGAGGCGAATTTGCCATTTCTTTCGGATAAGAAGATTATATTGAACGCGGTAGCCGTGACGGCCGAAAAAATTCAGGTTCTCAACAAAACCTATCGCGGTAAAGATGCGGTCACCGATATCCTTTCGTTCGGTGAATATGCCGACCTGGGTGTTTTAGAAAAGGAAATCGATGAAGAGATATTTTTAGGAGAGCTTTTTTTCTGTCCCGAATTTATAGGGAACGCAGCGACAGAAGATAGGATATCGATGAGACATGAAATGACCTATGTATTTTCTCATGGCGTACTGCATCTTCTGGGGTTTGATCACAGTGATGAGATGTTTGCAATCCAGGATCGGGTGACGGAAGCGTTGGTTTTGCTGGATTCTCGAGCAGAACGCTGATACAATACAGGTAGTAAAAAGTTCATAAACTTGTTAAGAAAATTATGAGACAAATCATGAAGAGCTTTTTTTATGCGTTGAAAGGGATATGGTTTACCCTCAAGCACGAACGAAATTTTCAGATTGAATGTTTTATTGCGGCTATAGTTTTCTTTGTGATGTTCTATCTACCCCTTTCTTTTGTGGAGCGCTCCGTATTGATATTGACTATAGCCCTTGTGCTGAGCTTCGAATTAGCGAATACGGCACTGGAACGAGTGATGGATATTCTGAAGCCTCGCGTGCATCCGTATGCTCGGGTGGTGAAAGACGTGATGGCCGGAGCGGTTTTTATCGTTTCGGGAGCGGCAGTACTTGTGGGCATCTTCATTTTTTCTCGGTATTTTTTTTAGTAAGAGGTTTTTGAAAGAGGGTCCCAAGAAGCCTTCTTTTTTGCAGAAGCGATGTTTTAAAGGTATACTATAAGCTGTAGAGTTTCTTCTGTTTGAACGGAACATTTTTTTTGCTTGTATGTCGAGAAGTCATTATTACGTCGGTTTGGATATCGGATCTTCGAGTATCCGTGCGCTCATCGCTCAGGAACTTTCCGAGGATGATCTTTTGCGTGTTGTCGGTGTTGGTACAGCTCCTTCTGTCGGAATTCGTCGCGGCGCAGTAGTGGATGTCGAAGCCGTCGCCAAGGCATGTAATGCCGTATTGGAACACGCTGAGCGCATGGCGGGACATCCGGCAGAGAGTGTGACGGTGAGCGTTACGGGAGCAGAGATTGCTTGTCAGGATGCGTTGGGCGTCGTAGCGGTCGGTCGGGCTGATGGTGAAGTGGCCGAGGATGATATGACGCGTGTTTTCGAAGAAGTGCAAGCAAGACTGACACTTCCTCTTAATCGTGAAATTATCCATGTTATCCCCAAAGACTATCGTCTCGATGATCAGAAGAATATTAAGGACCCTCTGGGTATGAGCGGCGTGCGTTTGGAAATGAATGCCTCGATTGTGAGTGGCAATACATCGCATCTCAAAAGTATTTCTCGTAGTCTCGAACAGGCGGGAACGAGCGCAGATAGTTTTGTTGTGGAGCCGTTAGCAGCTGCCGAAGCAGTACTCCATCAGAAACAGAAAGAGCTTGGCACAGTCCTCATTAATATTGGTGGAGCAACGACATCTATGGTGGTATTTGAGGATGGTGACTTGCTCCATCTCGCAGTTTTTCCTGTGGGTGGTGGGCATATTACCAATGATATCGCGATTGGATTGCGGACATCTATCGAAGTTGCCGAGGCAGTAAAGCTGCAATATGGCAGTGCTCTTCCCGAAGAAATTGGGAAAAAAGAGGATGTTGACCTCAATATGTTTGATGCTCAGGAAGAGGGGCTGGTATCGAGACGACATATAGCGGAAATTATCGAGGCTCGATTAGAAGAGATTTTTCTTTTCGTGAATTCTGAATTGAAAAATATTGGCAGAGAGGGTCTCCTTCCTGGCGGAGCTGTTTTGACTGGCGGTGGAGCACTCCTTCCGGGGGCTATTGAATTTGCCAAAAATGTTTTGCGTCTTCCTGCACAGATTGGTTATCCGAAGGCGCTTGGAGGTATTTTGGATCAGGTGGACAACCCTCAATTTTCAACAGTGATCGGTTTGGTCTTGTTGGCTCAGGTGAACGGTTCACGTACCAAAAGTTTTTCTTCTCAGAAGATATGGAGGGGTATGCCCGAAGGTATGCACGGAGCCGTTGAAAAGATAAAGCATTGGTCGCGTCGTTTTCTCCCGTAAGTTACCAGGGAAAGCCAAAAAAAACGAAAATAAACATTGTTTCATCTCGTTTGGACCTCGCCCGGAAATGGGGAAGGCGTTTCTTGACACTCAATCTTTTCGTATGATAGAGTAACTTTTCAAGTAACTTGCCGTCTTCTTGCCAAGATTTCAGGAAGAGGAGTAAAGTAAGAGTGTGATCATTTTTCAATAATCAACCTTTTTAAGGGGATATATATGGCGGAGATTAAACCGGATATCGAGACATTCGCGAAAATCAAGGTAGTCGGTGTTGGTGGTTCTGGAGGCAATGGTGTGGCCCGTATGGTGGATGCCAAGATTAAGGGTGTAGAATTTGTCGCCATAAACACGGATGCTCAAGCGCTTCATAACTCGAAGGCGCAAGAGAAAATTCATATTGGGAAAAACTTGACCAAGGGACTGGGTGCGGGTATGAATCCAGAAATTGGACGTCAGGCAGCCGAAGAAAACCGTGACGAAATTCAAGAAGTTCTCAAAGGAGCTGATATGGTTTTCGTGACGTGTGGACTCGGTGGTGGCACAGGATCTGGCGCGGCTCCGATTGTCGCCGAGACTGCCAAAGAGCTGGGGGCTCTCACGGTGGGTGTCGTGACGAAACCATTTGCCTTCGAAGGTTCACAACGCCGCGCTATCGCCGAAGAAGCACTGGAAAATTTGCGTGATCGCGTCGATACCCTGATTACTATCCCCAATGACAAATTGCTTTCCATTATCGATCGTAAGACCACTCTGGTGAATGCCTTCCGTATCGTTGATGATGTGCTCCGTCAGGGCGTGCAGGGTATTTCTGATCTTATTACCAAACCAGGTATCGTGAATGTCGACTTTGCGGACGTGAGGGCCATTATGGAAGATAGCGGAAGCGCTCTCATGGGTATCGGTATCGCTTCAGGAGAGAATCGTGCCGTAGAGGCTGCTAAAGCCGCTATCAACAGTCCGCTTTTGGAGTTATCTATCGATGGGGCCAAAGGCGTATTATTCAATATCTCTGGTTCAAGTGATTTGACGATGCTTGAAATTAACGAAGCAGCCAATATCATTACTGAAAATATCGATCCCAATGCCAAGGTTATCTTTGGTGCCGTGACAGACGATCAGATCCGTAAGGGCGAAGTGCAGATTACGGTTGTAGCGACCGGTTTTGACCTTCCTCGCACGAGCAAAGAGCCGACTGGTCTTATCAATCGGGTGGCAAGCGTTTCGCATACACGGACAATCTCAACCCCAGCGGTTGAAGAAACCGTGAAAGACGAAGAGACGTACGAAGAGACGATTACTTTTCCAGTGAGAAAGATTGAACAGCCGGTGATGATTATCGAAGAAAAGATCCAGCCGCGCACTATTACTCCTCGTGTCGAATCCAAAGAACTGGCGGACGAGGAGGACCTCGAAATCCCAGCCTTCATTCGGAGAAAGATGAAGAAATAAGCGCAACAAAAATCCTCTCGCAAGAGAGGTTTTTTCTTGACAATGCAAGTAGGTCATATAGAGTAGAGAAGTAAAGTACATACATATGTTGTGTCCGTTCTGTAGTCATCCCGAAACGAAAGTTGTAGATTCGCGTGAAACCCAAGAGGGTCGCGCTATTCGTCGTCGCCGTGAATGTGAAAAATGTCAGGCTCGGTTTAGCACGTATGAAGAAGTGGAGATTTTCCGGTTACAGATCATCAAGAAAGATGGCAGTAAAGAGGAATACAATCGGACGAAAATCGAGGATGGCCTAGAGCGAGCGTTTGTGAAGCGTCCCAATGCCGAAGAAAAGATTGAGAAGATTTTGGGGGAGATTGAGTATGCTCTTCATGAGAAGCATATGAATGAGATTCAGAGCCGAGAAATCGGCGCGCTCGTTATGCGGAAATTGAAAGATACAGATGAAGTGGCCTATATCCGCTTTGCCTCTGTGTACAAATCTTTCGGGAGCGCTAAAAGTTTCCTCAAAGCGCTTGAGACTTTGGAATAGCAAGTCTTTATGTCACGGATTTTTATAAAAGTTATACCGCGCTCTTCAAAAATAGAAGTCGAGAAATTATCAGAAAGTGAATATCGCGTCCGGTTGACCAAGGCGCCGGCCGACAACGAGGCTAACGAGCAGCTCGTGAAAATCCTCAGCAAATATTTTGGTGTCGCCCCCAGTCTCATTCGTATCATTTCCGGCGCGACCAGTCGGAAAAAAATAGTCGAGATTCCATAATATGTTGCGGGGAGATCAAATATTTTTTCTAGGAGTAATCAGTTTTCTAGGAGGCGTGCTGGGCGGCTCTTTTTTTGTGGTTCCACCGAGCATATTTCTTTTGTGTGCGGCGATAGTGATAGCTGTGTTGGTAGCTTTTCCTAAAAGACAAGTCTTAATTTTAGGAGTGTGTCTGATATGTTTTTCATTCGGATGGATGCACGTCGTTTTGACTACCAATCATTTCCGACCTGAACGTATGATGCCGGGGGAATTTGTCGGTGTTACTCGGATTGTGGCTGATCCAGAAGATAAGGACTTTTTCCAGAAGATTATTTTGCGGCCAGAAACATGCGAGAGCGAATATTGTCCCGCAGACGATATTTTGTGGCAGGCACCACGTACGTTCACCGCGGAAGCTGGCACACAGGTTTCTTTTTCATGTGCACTCGAGATGCCGGAAAACTTCAGTCCAGATTTTGATTATCGGATGTTTCTGGCCAAGGATGGAATAGGATACATGTGTAAAAAAGCTTCGCGATCAGAAAGTATTTCTGATACCGATATAAACGGATATGTCCGTGCGTTGCTGTATCGTCCCAAGCACGCTTTCGAAGAAGCACTCGGGCGAAGTATTTCCGAACCAGAAGCCGGACTAGCGAAAGGACTACTACTTGGTGGGAACGATTATCTTTCTGAGTCTATCCAAAATGCTTTTACACGTATCGGACTCACGCATATTGTCGCTGTTTCTGGATATAATATCACTCTTATCATGCAAGCGTTTATGATTATCGGTATCATGATTGGCTTGTGGCGCAAACAGGCGCTTTGGGCGGCATGTATTGGTATCGTAGGGTTTATCATGATGATAGGCACCCCGGCATCAGCTGTGCGAGCGGGGGTGATGGCAGGAATAGCTTTCGCGGCTCTGCAATCGGGGCGAATCTCACGACCGGTACGTGTGTTATTTTTTGCAGCCGCATTGATGCTCTGTACCTCCCCGTTGCTTCTCAGGTACGATATAGGTTTTCAGTTGTCTTTTCTCGCGACACTCGGAATTGTTATTGGTTCGGTGTGGCAGGAATATTTTTTACAGCAGGAATTTTTTGGCAAGGGTTTTGTAGAGATGATGGGTATGACACTCTCGGCAGAACTCTTTGTGCTACCGATTATCCTATATACATTTCATGCATTTTCGCCTGTTATGTTTGCGGCAAATATCATCATTTTACCAATTGTTCCGTATGCTATGGGGGTATCTTTTGCTACTGGAATATCGTTTCTTCTCTGGCCCGGAATGCATATATTTTTTGCGTGGATTGCGTACTGTCTCTTGGTTGTTATGACAAGATTTGCGGAGATTGTCGGGGAATGGTCGTGGGTGAGCGTGGAAGTCTCTTCTTTCGGTGTCTTTTCTCTGATCGTATGGTATGGGGCACTCTTTTTTGCTATCGTACATATTGAACGGCAGCGTAAACGGAAATGGTATGCAGAAGCGTTTAGTATTCCTCGGCATTGGTAGTGTAGCCTTTGTTATTTTGTGGCTTGGGTTATTTTTACTATGGGTGTCTGATGTTCAAACGAGAACAGAAGTTGTTTTTTTGAATGTTGGCGAGGGTGACGCTATCCTTATTTCCCAAGGGACTAATCAGATTGTTATCGACGGAGGGAGAAATGGGAAGGAATTGTTGGTGCGTCTGGGACGACATGTACCCTTTTGGGATCGTCAGATTGAGACGATCATAGCGACACACCCTGATGCAGATCATATTGGCGGTTTTCCTAGTGTATTCAAATCGTATCGTGTCGGTACAGTGTTCACTTCTGGCGCGGAGAGCGATACCGAGGCGTCCAAGCTTTTTCAGGATGCGGTGGAAGCATCTCTTCATGCTGGACCACGAGAGATTTTCCGTGCCGCATCCATACATCTTCCTGATGGTGGTGAATTGCTTATAGAGTATCCCGAGAGGCCGCTTCCGAAGGAAACGAAGGATACGAATGGTGGAAGTGTCGTCGCGCGTTTCACGTATGGAGAAACCAGTTTTCTTCTCACCGGAGATTTGCCCCATGAAGAGACTGCCCTTCCCAATACGGAACCGGTTACTGTGTTGAAGGCAGCCCATCATGGTTCCAAATATTCTACGAGCGATGCATTTCTTGATATTGTTCGTCCGAGCGAGGTGGTCATTTCTGTGGGGAAAAATATGTATGGTCATCCGGCAGTAGAGACATTAGAGCGTCTTATGAAGAGAAACATACTCATTCACCGTACGGATCAAGAGGGCGATATCGTCTATGTTTGCAAGGAAAACAAGTGTACTTTAGAAAGATAAGTATGAAATCGATGGGGTTGCCAAGGTCTCATTTCCGTGGTATCATTGCAATTAATAGTAATTAGATGTCATGGAAATATATTATGGAGAATCATCCAAAAAAAGAGCATTCGCTCGTGATTATCAAACCAGATGGTATACAGAGAGCTCTTGTCGGCGATATTCTCGCCCGTTTTGAACGGACTGGTCTCAAGTTTGTTGCGATGAAGCTCATCGTTCCGAAAGCGGAGCAGTGTTGGGAGCATTATAACAAGGATGAAGAGTGGTTCTTGAAGAAGGGCGCTCGTATCGTCGAAGACCGTACAGCGCATGGTATGCCGATTGAGAAAGAAGCGAGAGAGTACGGTAAGGATATCATCCAGTCAAACGTGGATTTTTTCACTTCTGGTCCGGTATTAGCCTTTGTCATCGAGGGTAACCAATCAGTGGCTATAGTCAAAAAAATTGTGGGTGGTACCGAACCGACGACGTCGGATGTTGGTACGATTCGTGGTGACCTGACCGTTGATTCCTATGCGCTTTCTAGTCTCGACAATCGTGCTGTGCGCAATCTCGTACACTGCTCCGATAGCCCCGAGGAGGCCGAGCGCGAAGTGAAGATTTGGTTTGCTCCGGAAGAGCTGATCGGATATCGATTAGTACAAGAACAGATTCTCTATGATGTGAATCTCGATGGCATTCTCGAATAGGGAACGGGAATTTAGAACTGAGTTTGAAAAAGAAGAGGTCGATAAGACCTTTTCTTCGTTTTTTGTATAAAGGTTTTCCTCATGATGCCACCCCTTTTCAATTGGATGAAGAAATGATACGGTAAACATTGTGATAAACCGGGGTATAGTATAGTGGTAGTACGCAAGGCTGGGGGTCTTGTAGTAGCGGTCCGATTCCGCT
>CAYVHS010000013.1:17236-18597 GCA_964451495.1 uncultured Bdellovibrionales bacterium
ACCTTCTCAATCAAGAAGGTTTTTTTGTTTGGAAGAGGTTACTTCGCTGCTTTAGCGAGAGTACGGATAGCTCGGGTAGATAATCGGAGCTTTACACCGCCGATCCGCTTGGTCTGAAGATTGATCTTGAACGTGCGGCGGCTGGCGATATTGGAATGACTCCGAGAATTACCTGTAGCTGTCCCTCGTCCGGTGAGTTGGCACACGCGGCTCATAGGTTTACGGTTGAAGAGTTACAGGAATGATAGTATCATACCTATACCTCTTTGGCAAGACTAAGGGAAAGACTAAAGAAAAGGGAAGATAAGCATCCTCGTAAAGAGTATATTTTTTCAATGCAAAGATTATGACTAATGAAATCGTGCTGGTAGGGTTTTATCTCCTGACGCTCATCTATTCTGTCATCATACATGAGGTGTCGCATGGACTGATGGCGCTGTACCTGGGGGACATGACGGCCAAATACGCTGGTCGCCTCAATCTGAATCCGTGGAAACACATTGATCCATTTGGTTCTATTTTTTTACCGATTCTCCTCTTTGTGAGTACGGGTTTTGCTTTTGGTTGGGCCAAACCAGTGCCGTATAATCCGTACAACCTGCGCAATCAGAAATGGGGACCAGTCTGGGTAGCTCTCGCCGGGCCAGGATCCAATCTCTCGCTCGCCTTTGTGGCTGCGCTTATTGCCAATGCGCTACCGCTTTCGCTTCTCGCGAAAATGGATATTCTGGAACGTTTTATCGGTGTCATCAGTGGTAGTGGTGGATTTTTGGATCGTTTTGGTTTGTTGTCAGAGGCGCTTTCTGGTTCATTTTCAGGAGTATTGTTTGGGCTATTACTCCTCATAATTTTCTGGAATGTAGTTCTCGCCTGTTTTAATCTCCTCCCTGTTCCGCCGCTTGATGGGTCAAAATTGCTCTATGCGCTCATTCCGATGCGTGAAAGCACGATACTCATGCTGGAGCAGTATGGGCTCTTTTTCCTTATCTTTGTCATATTTTTTCTTTCGGGTCCCATCAGTTTTTTTATCAACACCATTCTCGGAATGTTCCTCCAATTGGCGGTGTAAGATGAAAGACAGGTGGTACTATTTTTCCCAATCGATACATCGGGTAGGCGCGGTGTTGACAAGAAAGAAGCTTTTGGGTAGTATGGACAGTACGGAAAAAGCAAGCCGCTTTTTGTTTGTTTACCTCGAATTTCTAAACAGTTTTAACCTTTCCGATTGTGTCTACGATCAACCAGCTCATCAAGCGACCGCGGAGTTCATCTCGCAAAAAATCCAAGTCTCCGGCGATGGGATATTCCATCAATACCGTGAAGAATCGCAATACCTATCACGAAAGCCCATTTAAGCGTGG
>CAYVHS010000013.1:18607-22478 GCA_964451495.1 uncultured Bdellovibrionales bacterium
GGCGTATGTATCAAGGTATCGACGACTACCCCGAAGAAACCGAACTCCGCTCTCCGAAAGATCGCTCGTGTTCGTTTGACGAATGGTATGGAAGTAACCGCGTATATCCCAGGTGAGGGGCACAATCTTCAGGAGCACTCAATTGTTATGATTCGCGGTGGTCGTGTCAAAGATCTTCCAGGTGTGCGTTATCATATCGTCCGCGGTATTTTTGATGCTTCGGGAGTAGCTCGCAAGCAGAGCCGTAGCAAGTACGGAGCCAAGAAGGATAAGAAGAAAGACTAGATTTCACAGCTGTTAGCCCTTAGCTGATAGCTTGCTAAAGAGCATTTTGAATTTTTTGATTTATTGAGTAACTAAAAGCGAGAAGCTAATAGCTATAAGCTAAGAAAGATATGCCACGAAGAAAACGACAATTTGCCCGCGAATGGAAACCGGATACGCTCTATAGTAATCCTTTGGTTGGTCATTTCGTCGGTATGATCATGTGGAATGGTAAGAAAAGCGTGGCTGAGAAAATCATCTACAATTCTTTTGATATCATCCATGAGCGCACCAAGAAGGGTGGTCTCAATACTTTTGAACAGGCGATCAAGAACGTTTCTCCACTCCTCCAGCTCAAGAGCCGTCGTGTCGGTGGTGCCAACTATCAGGTACCGGTACCGGTATCTGGTGAACGTCGCCAGGTGCTCGCTATGCGCTGGATTCGTGAGGCATGTCGCAGCAAGAAGGGCAAACCGATGGCCGAAAAGCTCGCTGATGAACTGATTGACGCTTCCAATAAGATAGGTTCAGCCATGAAGAAACGCGAGGAAACTCATCGTATGGCCGAAGCCAACAAGGCTTTCGCTCACTTTGCCTAATTAAAGAGTAGTCATGAGTTTTCCAGTATACAAGTGGTGCGCTATTGGAGCAGCAGCGATACTGATTTGTTCTAGTTATTTTTTCCAGTGCGTGAACGTAAATGCGGAGTACGCACGGATGAATATTTTGACTGAGTCTGGACCTGTCAGCCATTATGAATTTATAGTTGTTGGTCTTGCTCTCATCCTTTTCGCTCCAAACAGAAAGCTCTTTCAGCCTTTACAATCTGCCCTATATTCATCTGATGTCGGTTGGCTTTTAGCGATTATTCTCGGCTGGACGTTTCTTGTCGCGTTTGCTCCTTTGAGTATCATTGTTGTTTGTAAATGATGATAAAGTAAATAGGGCGCCTTGTTCCATTCTTTCTTTATTGAGAAACTAAGTACTTGAAACAGGTATGGCACATAAAACCGCTTCAGAACTCTGGGTAGATATAGAGAAGGCCAAACAAGATATTCATTTGAATGAAAAATATTTTCATTACAAGGATCCTGAAAAACAGTACACCGTCATTGGTTTTGTTGTCATCGAAGAAACAGATACTATAGGGGTGTTGTATCGTGCGGAATATACGGCATTGCAAGGAATGATTTTTGTTCGGCCGCTAGCAAGTTTCCTCTCGGAAGTCGATGGGGGAGATGGAAAGAAAGTGAAGCGTTTTACGCTCGCAATATAAATAATCACAAACAATTTTTGTTAAATTATAAATTTGTATAAACATATGTCACGCAAGACGCCTATCGACCATTATCGCAATATCGGTATCATCGCGCATATCGACGCCGGCAAGACGACGACGACTGAGCGTATCTTGTTTTATACGGGTATCACACACAAGATTGGTGAGGTGCACGAAGGTGCAGCGACGATGGACTGGATGGAGCAGGAGCGCGAGCGTGGCATTACGATCACATCGGCTGCTACAACTTGTTATTGGAAGGGCCATCACATCAATATCATCGATACCCCTGGGCATGTGGACTTTACTGTGGAAGTAGAGCGATCTTTGCGTGTGCTCGATGGTGGTGTTGTTGTGTTTGATGGCAAGGAAGGTGTCGAACCGCAGTCCGAGACCGTGTGGCGTCAGGCGGAGAAGTACGCTGTGCCGCGTATGTGCTTTATCAATAAAATCGACAAAGAAGGTGCTGTGTTTGAAGAGGCATTGTCTTCTATTTTGAATCGTCTGACTTCACATGCTGTAGCGATTCAGTATCCGATGGGACTTCGCGGTGATTTCTATGGACTCATCGATCTCATGACTATGAAGGCTTACACCTTCGATGGGGACATGGGTGAGAAAGTAATCGAATCAGAAATCCCAGCCGAGTATGCCGACAAGGCAAAAGAGTGGCGTGAAACGATGGTAGAAAAGATTTCTGAGACGGATGATGCTTTGACAGAGAAATATTTGAACGGTGAAGAAATTTCTGTTCCAGAATTGAAAGCGGCTTTGCGTAAAGCGACTATCGAAGTGCGTTTGCATCCGGTCATGACTGGTACCGCGCTTCGCAATAAGGGGGTACAGCTTGTGCTCGATGCTGTCGTAGATTATCTCCCATCCCCGATTGATATCGAAGCCGTGAAAGGCATTGATCCGAATACTGATGCTGAGATTGTTTGCGAGACAAGAGACGACGCGAATTTCTCTGCGCTAGCTTTCAAAATCGCTACCGACCCCTTTGTTGGTCAGCTGACTTTTTTCCGTGTCTACTCCGGTACGATCAAAGCTGGTTCGTATGTGCTTAATTCCACGAAAAACGAGAAGGAACGTGTCGGTCGTATCGTCCGTATGCATGCCAATCATCGTGAAGAGATCGAAGAGCTGACAGCCGGAGATATCGGTGCGCTCGTCGGTATGAAAGTGACAACCACGGGTAATACGCTTTGTGATCTAGAGCACCCAGTTATCCTCGAATCGATTACCTTCCCAGAACCAGTTATCGACATTTCTGTTGAGCCGAAAACCAAGGTTGACCAGGAGAAGATGGGTATGGCTCTCAAAAAATTGCTCGAAGAAGACCCGACCTTCCGTGTCCACACCGATGAAGAAACCGGTCAGACGATCATGTCTGGTATGGGCGAGCTGCACCTCGACATTCTGGTCGATCGTATGAAGCGCGAATTCAAAGTCGAAGTGAACGTCGGTCGTCCACAGGTGGCGTATCGTGAAACGATCCGTACGATGGCCGAAGCTGAAGGCAAATACATCCGTCAGTCCGGCGGCCGTGGACAGTATGGGCATTGTTGGATTCGTCTCGAGCCCAATGAACAGGGTAAGGGCTATGAGTTCTTCGATGAGATTAAAGGCGGTGTTATTCCTCAGGAATTCATCAAGCCGATCAACAAGGGTATCGAAGAAGCGACTCAGACCGGTGTTTTGGCTGGGTATCCGGTAGTAGACATCAAAGCGACTGTCTATGATGGTTCCTTCCATGATGTTGACTCCTCCGAGGCAGCCTTCAAGATTGCTGGTTCGCTTGCTTTCAAGGAAGCCATGCGCAAGGCCAAGCCAGTTATCCTCGAGCCAATTATGAAGGCCGTCGTTATCACGCCTGAGCAGTTCATGGGTGATATCGTAGGGGATATATCTGCCAAGCGTGGTGTTATCAAGGAAATGACTTCTCGCGGTGAAGGAGCGTCTGCAGTGAAAGAGATTCATGCTGAAGTACCGCTTTCCTCAATGTTCGGCTACGCGACTCAAATGCGTTCGATGTCTCAGGGACGAGCGAATTATTCGATGGAATTTGGTCATTATGCGGAAGTTCCGAATAACGTTGCGACAGAAATCATCGGTAGTCGTCAGGCTCCAGAGGCGAAATAAGCAGGATTTTTCCCTGGATAAGGGGAAATCCTTGACAGAAATAAAACTAGTTGGTATCATAGCAAGTGATGCTTTTACTCGAGCTTTTTTCTTTTTCTATGAAAAAAAAATGGCAGAGGAGAGCCTAAAAAAAGAGGGGGATTAATTTATAATAACTAAGGTTATGGCAGAGCAATTTCAGCGCAC
>CAYVHS010000014.1:0-15045 GCA_964451495.1 uncultured Bdellovibrionales bacterium
TGCGTTCGGTGTTGACCTTAACCCCGAAAAACTCTCAGAAGAAATACGAGAGGCGGTGGCAACTTTGTAGCCGGTGACGCGCAGATTCCTCGTCTGACTGCGCGAAATAAATGAAGAGGACGCCCGTGGCGCAACAACGCACGGACACGATGGGGTATACAAGACCGAACCCCTATCAAGCGCTTTTTGGTAGATACGCGCGAACTACCCGGTTACCCTTACGTGAAAGTGGTTTGGCGAGTTGAGTGAATTCACCTCCTCGCCATCTTTATAAAGTTTCTGAAACGATTCAGGGACTTTTAGAGAGTTGACCCTTCACATTTTCGAGGAGAAGACCATGAAGAAAAGTATCTCTGTAGCTGCAAGTAATGGGATCGCACTGCTCTTGAACAATCTGTACGAACAGGCAAAAGCACGGTTGGGTGTAACAAGTATCGACACGAATTGTGGCGGTTCTGCGAATGTGTGGATGTGTCTCGCCATGATTCAAGAGACTGACTCTACTCTCGCGGAGCGCATACGTGTGATCGTGATTCGCAGTACTCCGTCAGAGGCGTCACTTGAGATCGAGAAGATCCGCAAGGAGGAGTACGAGTGGTTCCCTGCTCTCCCATGACGGAGGGATTATGACTCTCCCGCGATTCTCTTCCGCGTGTAGATGAGAAAGGTTTTGAGTGATACCAAAGAAAAACACTCATCGGGAAGTTCAAAAAGTACTTCCCATCTTTATCAAGTTTCTGATGTATTCGGAGACTTGTGGAGATATGTTCTTTAAATCGGCAGTGTTGCCAATCACAAGGAGATACGTCATGCGCAAAGTACAGAACACGCTTACCCCACGCTTGCCAAAAGAAGCGCGGGAGAAGTTGAAAAAGTCTGCAACTCACAAAGACAAGAAGGCATGGAAACGTCATGTCAAACACAAGAAGAGTTTCGGTATTTCGGAGAACTTCGATTCTCCACTTTATCAAGTTCACGAAATGGTTCGCGAGTTTGTAGAGAAAGTTCTTTCGCATAGTTGGTAGATAGGAATCTGAGAAGAATTCTGCATGTGGTCTTCTTGGATTCCTATCCATCAACACTAGGAGATAAGCATGACGAATATCGTGATCCTCATCGTCGAAGATAAAGACGAAGAAGCTCTCGCTGCCCAAGTAGCGGTTAAGAACCACTTTGGTATTCCGCTGGATCAAGAAGGCGCCTACCTCGGGCTCGAAATCATCAAGGAGAAACTCGGATATCCCGATTGGAAGGCGTACAAGGCGTCTGATGGGATTGTGTCTATCATGACCGCTGTAAATCTGAACGAAGCCAAGAAGGGACTCGAGAAGATTTTCGGTGCTGGTTTCTGCAATATCTTCCCTACTGTCGGTGTCGTCACTGACCTGATGTTTCCAGGGGGGCCAGGAGGGAGCGTGCAGGCCAATGGGATCGAGGTAATGCTCATGGCTATTGAGCGCAAGATCCCGGTCGTCGTGTGTTCCGATACGGATCATCACGAAGTGGGATTTGTACCCAAGCTTGCGACGGTACTCGCACCTCTTCATCCGTCCGGCAAGATCCCCGTGATTCTTGATACAAAGGATTGGGACAGGGGGGTGTCGGAGCTCGTGGCTTTGCTTTTCTCGGAGCGCATACTGCGCGATTGACCTATGACAATATTCATAGGCCCGCAGCTCTCTGGGTATAGGGCGAAGGAGAACGGTATGGCAGCGGCCAATACCGGATCAGCGGGTAAACCGCCGGTCGTTCCAGTCACCCGCTAGGGTGCTGGACTCTGTGAGCTTCGGGCTCACGGCGCTTTCAGAGAAGCGTGACAACAGAAGCTGACAGTGTCAGTACTCTGGAAACATTTTGGAGAAAGCAATGATCTTTCTCCTCTCTATTAAGAACTCAACAGAGATTGAGTTTTTATCGAGAAAAAGACGGTGAGGGAGTTCTTTGATATACTAGGAGAAACGTAATGGAAACACCTATGCATGAGCAGCCGATAACTTTTTTCAAGCCTGAAAGGAAAAAATTTGAGGATATTCCCGCTCAGGTAATTCCTGAGGAAATCAGTATTCAGCCTGAAGTACGAGAAAGACTCAAAGAAATGAAGGGATCTGCTAACCGTTATGCTTGGATTATTGCGGATGCTCTTGTCGAGAATAAAGAACCTGACGCAGAGCGACTCGCAGAATTGTTGCTCAATGAAAAGAAGGAGTTACCGACACTCGTATCGACTGTCTTGGAACGTGCCTGCAACCTACGATGTTCGCATTGTTTGTATCAGGATGAAAAAAGCAGCGCGAAGTTTTCCGAGGAAGCACATCTCGCCGATAGGATCGCAGATATTGTTTCTCAGATGTCGCTACGCTCAGAAAAACAAGGAGAGGAATATTCCCCTCAGTTTGTTTCGGGCGGGCGGATGATGCGACCCTCTCACCTCGATATTTTCACTCGTTTGCGGAAACTCCGTCCTGATGTGCGATTGGGAGTGATCGATAACGGCACGTTTGTTTCGCTTCTACCGCAGTGGCCCACAGGGTTTGCATTTGACTGGATGGACATTTCGATTGATGGGGTCGAAGAGAGTCATAATACGCAGCGGCAATCATCCAAGGCTTTCAATCAAGCGATTGAGGGATTGCGTCGTGCTCGGGAAGTGACGAAATCTCCCGCAGAAGGAGGTCGTGTTACTTCGCTTCTTACGCTCACGCATCTCAACGCTCGAGATATTGGAGCCGCGGCAGATCTACTGCTTTCTTCGGAGGACGGACAGAGACCACTCGCGGACCAATTCAATATCACGACGGTTGGTCCGACGAATGAAGTGAATAGGAAATTGGAAACAAGCACTGAAGATTTTTGTGCTGCCTGGGAACAGATAAAAATCGCAAGTCAAAAATATAACCCCGAGAATATTCCAGGAAAAGATAAGGTGGAACTGAATATTTATCGTATTGAAGATATCGAAAAGCTTGCGGCAGCCGTCGGAGAAAAACGCTTTCTCGAAAATTTTATTGCCGATGAAAAAGGGGGTCTTTCGGTCGCATCAGGCAGAAATTTTCTCCATTTGGAATTTGATGGCGTCAAAGTATCCTATCAACCGCTCTCTATCTGGACGCCGGAAGAATTTCTCATCGAAGCAGATGGTGCCTATCGTTCAGCCTATGAAGGGCAGTTCACCATCGAAGAACTGCGTTCGGGAAAATCAAAGGACGGAAAGCAGGACACGACCCCGTATACTTTCGAACAGCTTACTTCGGAGACAAATTTCCGCGAAGCTTTCGAACGAGCGGTAGATGCCTACTGGATACGCTTTGGCAAATCTCGGCTCACGAATGAAATAGCGGTGTTCCAGCGTATCCGTGAGAAGGCCCAAGATCAGTAAACTTATAAAGACCTAATACCTTAGGTCTTTTTCTTTTGGGTATACAGCTGGTGCGTCTGTAAATATAGCGTGTATAGAACTCTGCAATAGGGGAGGGGTAAATATTTAGGGAAAAGCCGGGATGGAGCGAATGGGCGCATTATGATGCATCGATGCAGTGACTCTGTTTATTATGTATTTATGAAAAAATTGGTTCAGTCTAAAGTAGTTGCAGTTAATTCTTTGGTTACCAGTGCATTGATGTCCACTTTGCGGCCTAGTCTGGCAAATGCCTGTGTCAGCTGACGAAATGTCTGAACGACTTCTGGGTGCATGATTTGTACCAGAGTCTTCTCTTTCCAGTGGAAAATGAGCAGTGAGCGGCTGAAGACGAATATATCGACGCCTAGATCAAGGAATTCCTCCGGAACGACCGTGATAGCGGCTGCACGTCCGACATAGCTCTCTCGCCATTCAGACCCGTACTCTTTGCCTATTTCCGAGAAATTTTTTCCGAGGACTGCCTCGATGATGATGCTATTTTCTTTGATGAGACTATTGATGGCGATGACGCGGTCCATACCCAGTGCCTCGATACATTCCTTTGCGGAGCGCGTCGACTGGAATCCATAGAGTCGTTCTCCTGCGTGAGCGGTGAAGTTGTCTTTCAGAACTGAAAACAACTGGTCTGCTCCATCGTACGTCTTGATGAAGAGCTTTCGCTCTTTACTATCCCCAGGATTGATGAGCGCATCGAAAGTTGTTTGGAGGAGGTTACTCGCCTGATTGGCCTCGATACGTGTCCAGAGGTGGCGCTTCCCTTGGAGTGAGCGTTCGGCCAAGCCGCGGCGTTTCAGCGATCGGAGAGCAGTGAAAGCCGTCATCCGTGGTAATGTGGACTTTCTCGCTATCTCTGCGACTGACATTTGCTCACGCGTAAGCACCCGGAGAACATCCTTCTCAGGGTTTTTCAGTTCGAGTAAGTAAGCTGATTTTGTTGCATCTTTCATGCAAATAGTATACAAAATGACATAATTATTGTCAATTTAAATTACAATAATTGCTTTATATAAAGTAATTATTAGAAACAAAAGAGAATTTACTGAATTATTTGAAGGAAAAGAATATACTGCACTGTCGGGTTGAGATTTGCCCACAATGTTACGCAAAGTGTTGCGGGAATAGTAATGCAGAGCAACCCGAACAAGTTCTTTGAAATTATTCCTCGTTTGGTTGATGGTAATGGCAGAGTAAGTACTGGTTCTGTCTTCCCCATCAATCAAGCAAGGAGAGTATCATGACACATATCAAACAATGGTTCCGAGGCGAGCTCCGTGACGTGCAGCCGACGCGAGTCGACGCAATTCCGGTTGCGGAGTGTAACCTCCAGTGCGAGCACTGTTTCTGGCCACATGGCATCAAAAGTCCCAAAGACGGTAACGTCTGGGACCACCATGCGGATCAAATCGCGAATTGGGGTGTGCCGGTGGTTTATGCCGGACGCATCCTCAATAAGCGAGGCGAGCGCTTCATCGAGGAATGCCTCGCAAGAGACATTCCTATAGGAATTGTAGATAATGGCTATACTATTTGGCGTAGAGAAGACCTACTGTCGCGGTATACCCATATCAACATCTCCCTGGATGGAGCTCCAGAAACGCATGACCGTCAACGTCGGAAAGTCGGCTCGTTCGATACTGCTTGGAATACAATCCTGCGCCTCAAAACGCTTGGATACGATCCAATAGTATCGGCAGCCTTCAGTCCGTGGTCGTTTGATGGATGGAGTGAGCTCGAAGCGCGCTTGCGGGAACACGATGTTCCCATGAGTGTGTCGCTTGTGCTCGCATTTCCTGAAACCGCCAAGCGCGGTACGGTCATTTTCACCGATAAGAAGTTGGTGAGAAAGGGATTTGAGACGCTGCTCTCAGGAACAGCGAAACTCATCAATCTCTACGACCGGGAGTTTGTCACGATTCTGAGAGATCTCCTCAGAGAGTTCTCTTGGATGCCAAGTGTTACCGGGGATAGTCTGGTAGCCGATACGCCGAATGGAAGTAGGATGGTCTACTATCCGGACAGCATAATCGCATTGGCAAACGTGATGATGCTCTGGGACGGTGAATTTTATCTCGCTTGGGGCAAAGAACGCCTCAAGCTCGCAGATTATTCGCCGCTGCACGGAGAACAGGTGAATGCTCTCAACCAGCAGGAACTTGAACTCTGGGCTCCAATGCTCGCGCACGCTGACCCAGTCTGACAGCGTGTAACAAATGAATGGGACGCTCGTAGCGAAGAAAAGTACGAGCACGATAGGGCATAAAAGACCGAACCCTTATCAAGCGCTTTATTGGTAGATACGCGCGAACTACCCGTCTTCCCGAGCGTGATCGGTTTCTTGGCGAGTTGAGTGATCTTACCTCCTCGCCATCTTTATCAGAATCATCAAGGAGTTGGTGGTTTTGTAGAGAGAGGTTCTTTGAATCTTTGTGCACCCATTCCACACGGCAACACGAGAGAAAGGAGGTGAGAATATGCGTAACCCGTTAGAAGGCGTCATTGCGGGATCCAAGGGCGTGAAGCCCCCACGTCCGCAATAGACGAGGTCCTCCCTGCTTGTTTGGGACAAGCGGCGCTGACGGAGCAGCGTGGCAACAGGGGCTGATATTATCAGCACTCCGCAAACGCACTTGGAGAAGTTGTGAATACACGACCTCTCCATTTTTTATGTGAATAGTATGTAAAATGACATAATTATTGTCAATTTATATAACTATAATTGCTTTATATAAAGTAATTTATAGAAATAAAAGAAAATTTACTGAATTATTTCAAGGAAAAGAATATACTGCATTGTCGAGCTAGAATAAGTAACGATTCTCGCAAGACGCCCGTAAGTATTAATAATAAACGTATGCCATTCGGTGCCGGATCGAAGGGAGAGAAAGCGCCCCGCCCACAAAAGTAGTGGGAAAAGAAATGTGCTTTCGGGGAAGTATATACTTCCCCTTTCTATTGGGCCTTCAACATTGGTTGAAGTTCCATCGAGAGAATATACGACATTCTATAATTCATGAAGGAGTATTTATGAAACAACAAACTACCCAACATCGAGAAAACACATTGGCGCCTAGTTCGCCCATTGAGACGCTTGTGATGGGTAAAAAATTTGTAACGATAGCGGATCCGAAACTCGTTATTGCCGTGCTGGAACCGCAGTGTAATTTGAAATGCGAGCATTGTTATTGGAATCACAACGGCATTGATTATGGTAAGCGGACATGTGATTGGAATAGTCAGATCGAAAAAATAATCTCCTGGAACGCCGACGTTGCTTACGCGGGGAGAATTCTCACTCCCCGGGCCGCCGAGTTTATACGAGCCTATTGCGAACGATCGGGGAAGAAAATTGGCATCGTCGACAATGGATATACGATTCTTTCGCAGCCTGAACTTTTCCAATATTATGAGTACGTGAATATTTCCCTCGATGGAGTACCCGATGATCACGATCGTCAGCGCAATAAGAAGGGGTCGTTTGATGTGGCGCTGTCGGCTATTCGAAAAATGAACACGATTGCAGAAGCACAAGGAGATAAAGTAACTGAGGAATCACTTCGTCCCATAGTATCAGCGACATTTTCACCGCTTAATATTGATCGATGGGAAGAGTTTGAAGCAATACTTATTGCAGAGAATATCGCGATGTCGTGCAATCCTGTTCTCGGTGTGCAGGAAAACTTCACTCGCCATATGCCGCTCTTCGACAAGGAGGGAATTCAAAAAGCCTTTACGAAAGTTGTTGAAGGTATGCCGAAATTGATAAATCTCTATGATCCGAAACACGTCGAACCACTTTTGCCGCTTCTCAAAAAATACTCGTGGACCGTACGTCCTGAGGGCGATGCTCTGCGAGCGGAAGTCGGAAACGGAACGGTGATTGTCTACAAGCCACTTAGTATCCAGACTTTCGGTGAACGGACACTTCTGTGGACAGGGAAGTTTCATGCTGATGCCGATGTTGCCGACGCGAATTTCGCCGAAACAGCCACCAAAAAACATTTGCTCGCTGTCGCGAATCGATTTGCCGATGCTGAACGACACCTTGTCTCGGAACTTCTGAAAAATAAATAGAAGAGAAAGCCCAGGTCAAATAAACTTAAAAAGACCTCGTACCTCAGGTCTTTTTCTTTTTGGTATGGGCATCGAGATAGAATAATAGAGTAGAATAGGGTCGTGCTATATGGGGTGGGTATATATGGAAAATATGTGATAATGATATACTTTAAAAATCATATGATAAGTATTGATGTTCTAGAGATATGAATGAGGTTCCAGTTATACGGCCATCGATTGAAACGCCTTCAAAAAGTGAAGCAGCGTCTATTGAGGCTGAAGCAAGTGTTCCTGAAACGATGAGAGAAAATCCCGAACAGATTGCTACTTCCCAGTCTGAATTATTGGCGGTAACCATCGCTGGAGAGGAGGAGGATCTTGCGAAGATTCAAGGACTCGAACAGGCTCTCGGCGTCAAGCTTCCCCAGGTCACCAGAGAGAAAACGGTATCGATAGATGAAGCTAGAGCCCTGGAGTCCGAAGGGAAAGAGAGGCGAATACTGGAGGAGATGAGCTTGAATACGAGTAAGATTTTGAGGCATGCGAGAGATTTTCAGGACTCCGTGAATCGTCTTGATCGGGGTATTGCTGATGCCGCGAGTCAGCGGAGTGGTTTTAATGTGGGGAAAAAACTTGAGGAGAGCACTACTTTTGTGGAGATAAAAAATCAGACCAGGATATTTGGAGAAAATGCGTCTTCTCTGGAACATGTTTCGGCGATGCTTGCGCGACAAGACGGGGAAGGAAATACTGATATGGGGCGATTTATTGATGAGCTTTTGAAATCATCCGAAAAACAATCAGCAGAAATACGGAGGCTGGCGGATCTCATGGACCAGTTTTATCGGGGCGTATCTGGTCTACAACGAAAAATATCCGATTTTTATAACGGAAGAAGTAATAATGATGAGGATATGCTGCGACGATTTCAGGGTCAGGTTCAAAGTACTTTTGGACATTTGAAAGATATTAATAGAGCATATCGTGATCAGGAACTCATGCTTTCCGATTATCAAAAGATTCAGCAAGAAAAGACCAGAGAGAGTTAATTATTCAAACAGCACTAGCGTCTTATGCAACAATCCTATACTCCTGAACAATGGCATGCTTTTGTGACAGACCTTTTTGATCTCATCATGGCTGATTTTGAGTTCGTTTCTCCCGAGTTTCTTTCGCAATCATATCCCAAACTGGTTATTATGCATGAATTTTTCCGGCTTGTGCGTGGGGAGGCATTTTCTGGTTCTCGGCCGAGGGGGCTGGGAGATCTGCAAGCTGAGCTGTATGCTATGGAAGATATTCTTGTTCAAAAACTAGCTGTATTGAGGGAAGGGCTTCATCCGAATGATGAAAAGACGAAATATCATCTCGATCTTATGAAAAAATCTTTCGATTTGTGATATTTCGAATCCGCAGATTCAACAAGTAATATAAACGAAGAGGGTGTAACAAAAGTCTATTTTAGTTTCTATGTGTCTTCTCTATTTTTAACATAGGGTATGGTACAAAATGTACCATACCCTATTTTTGTACCTCCGGAAACTATGTTTTCACAAAGTTAAACCGAGGATAGAGAGAAGGAGCGAAGTATGCTAAAATGACAAAGTTATACGGTTGAAAAAGAAGAAAAAAACTATGCATTTTTGGGAAAAAGGACTCAATCCGGAGCAGTTGCGCGCGGTTCTTCAGATAGAGGGACCAGTGCTTATTTTGGCTGGGGCAGGCTCTGGCAAGACCAAGACACTCACACATCGCATCGCCTATCTGATAGACGAAAAGAAAGTAGCGCCGAATAGCATCCTCGCAGTGACATTCACCAACAAAGCGGCTCAGGAGATGCGCGAGCGTATCGAACACCTGTTATCACAGAGCGAAGCGGCTGAATACGGCGCACAGGTATTGCCTCAGTATATCGGTACGTTTCATAATATTTGCTGTCGTATTTTGCGGCGCGAAATCGAAGTGTTAGGGTACGGCAAGAATTTCAATATCACCGATAGTCAGGATCAGGAATCGCTCGTCAAGAAAGCCATGAAAGAGCTCGAAATTGATTCGGAGCAGGTGAAGCCACGCGCTATCCTCGACGCTATTTCCCGGGCCAAGAACGCTTTCAAGAACGAAGATCAGTTCACGCTCGAAGCCGGCAGCTATTTCGAAGAAATCATCGCCAAAGTGTATACGCAGTATCAGAAGTCGCTCCGCTCGACGAATAGCCTCGATTTCGACGATCTTATTATGTTGACCGTGAGACTTTTCCAGGAGTATGAAGACGTGCTTGCGAGGTACCAGAACTTATTCCGCTATATCATGGTGGATGAATATCAGGATACCAATTATCCTCAGTATCTTCTCGTGTTTCTCCTCGCCAAGAAGAATAAAAATATTTTTGTGATTGGCGATGATTATCAGTCGATCTACGGTTGGCGTCAGGCGGATATCCGCAACATCCTTAATTTTGAAAAGGACTATCCCGAGGCAGCGGTCATCACGCTCGACCAGAATTATCGTTCCACACAAATCATACTCGATGCAGCGCATGGCGTGATCGAGCGTAACAAAAATCAACGGCACAAAAAACTCTGGACAGAGACCGGCGGAGGAGAAATGATTTCTCTCGTACCAGCTGAAGACGAGGAAGCCGAAGCGCGTTTTGTAGCAGAAACGGTCGCTCGCGGCGCGAAAGAAGGACGACCGTACAGTGAGTTTGCGGTGCTCTATCGCACCAATGCTCAGTCGCGCATGATCGAAGAAATGTTTCTCCGTCACTCGGTACAGTATCGTATCGTGGGCGGACTCAAATTCTATCAGCGCAAAGAAATCAAAGACATGATCGCATATGTGCGATTCCTCGAGAATCCACGTGACATGCTGGCACTCGAGCGTATCATCAATGAACCCAAGCGTGGACTCGGCGACGCGACGCTCGCACGTTGGATTAATTTTGCTCGATCGACCGATATTGATTTTCTCGAAGCAGCGTATTTGCTCACGCCAGAGGGGAGTGATTTACGTGAGGGGAAAATAAAGGGTATCAAAGAATTCGCGGATATATTTCTCAAGCTGCGCGCGGAGATGGATGTTCGTCCAGATCTTTTGTTTCCGGAACTACTCGATAAGATTAGTCGGCAAAGTGGCTACCTCGACAGTTTGGATGATGGCACTCCCGAAGGAGAGACGCGCCAGGAAAACGTACGAGAGTTGCTTTCTGTGGCCAAAAAATTTGATAAAATGCCTCTTAGTGAAGCCTTGCATCGCTTTCTCGAGGAGGTGGCGCTTTCATCGGATACCGATGAGATCAATCGTGGGAGTGATGCGGTGCACGTGATGACACTGCATAGTGCCAAGGGACTTGAATTTCCTGTGGTGTTTATTCTCGGATTGGAAGAAGGAATTTTCCCACACTCACGCGCGCAGATTTCTCCAGCAGAGCTCGAAGAAGAACGGCGTCTCATGTATGTCGGTCTCACACGTGCCAAAGAAAAAATTTATCTCCTCTATACTGAGCAGCGGACTATTTTCGGATCGACGCAGGTCAATCCACCTTCACGATTTATCGGCGAGATTCCTCTCCATCTCGTCGAGGAAAAGGAGCGGGTGAGTTCGGGTATGATGGGCAAAAAATATTTTCAGAAATCATTCCATCGATTCCCATCGACGCCCAAAAAGAAATCATTCTTGTCTGAAACGAAAACAGTATCTTCGGAAGAAAAGATAACGCCTCTCCAGCCAGGGGAAGTGCGACCGGGTGATATGGTGGAACACCCGCAATTTGGTTCGGGTCTCATCGTCTCGATTGCCGGGACATTGGCAACGATCGCCTTCAAGCGATCGGGTGTAAAAAAGATGATGCTCGGTGTCGCACCGATTCGTAAAGCATAATGTGCGCGTGATGAGAAAAAGATTTTGAAAAAGAGTTCGTGTGCGAACTCTTTTTGCTTATTCGAAAAAATTAAAAATTTTTTTATAACGCAGTGGGATAGATATGCGAAGCGAGAAAGGTGTAGGCTCCTAATTCTTCGTTTGATCCTGCCGTAATACCAGGGTACCTGTTTACTTCGAGAAGATACGGCCGAGCAGTGTGTTTATCAATGATGATATCTGCGCGTGACCAGAAAAGTCCCAGGAGTCCGCTCGCCTGTATAGCCATAGTTTTGATTTCCTCTGGGATGAGCGCAACATCGATAAAGCGCTCTTCAGCGCCGTTACAAGTGTTATTTCTGAATTCTCCGTCGGCGGGATAGCTTTTTTCACCAGCTACGACGATGCCATTAGCTACCATGATGCCCCAATCATACTCGTTTGGAATGAATCGTTGGAAAATGAAGCGTTTGTTTTTGGGAAGTTTCTCCATTTTTTCTAGAAGATCAGATTCGGAGGACACATATTCAGAATGCTTGCCTTGTGAACCGCGAACATCTTTGATAATCAGGGGATAGCCGCAAATCCTTTTTACGAGAGGCATACTTTGTTCGAGATTGGCACGACTGACAAAGAGCGTATCTGGTATCGGCAGATGATTCAGCGCAAAAACAGTACAGTCAGTGATTTTGGAGGGGCTTTTTTCGACATAGGAATGGGGTGTTTTGTGGGCTTCGAGGTAGAGTCCGAGGGCGTAAGCGATATCTCGGTATCCCCAGCCCGATGTGAGCCAGATAAAAGAAAAAATCCTGATATCAGTGTTTTTATGCAGAATTTGAAAGGATCCGTGATGAAAAATGAGCTCAATATCACGGTATTGTCCGCCGGTCAGGTCGATACGGAAGGGGAACTTCTTGATAATCCGGTGTGAACTTTGTGTAGCTGGGAGACAAAAAAGAGAAAAAGGCTTATTTTCCATGATAATTTGAATCAAAATGATGAGATTTCTCTCAGTAAAAGCCTTTTTAAGATGCTGATGAGCAAGAAAGAAAAGAGGCGGTCTATTTTCAAGAAAGAATCATTAAATTATATAATATTTTGCTCATTTTGTAAAGGGTTCGAGATTTTTCTAGTGAGAATATATTGACCGTATATCGAGTGGGTATTTTTTTATGTCGGCAAACCCACTGATACTTTTAAAACAGGTGTATGTATGCTATAATAATAGAGGAGGATGTGCAGAAATTCCTCGGTTTTTTGTGCATGAACCCACTCGGAAGAGAGTAGTATTTGGCAAAACAGTATCAATGCAGATGCTGGAAATAAAAGAAAAAACAAAAGCAAAAAAACAATCTTTGGCTTCAAAGGGCGTTTTTCTTGTTTCCAAAAAAGGTACATTGCCTCTTCGATCAGATCGTGCTCGGAAATGGGCAGAGAGATTTTCAGAAAAAGAAGAAACACATGAGGTGCTTTTCACAAAAAAGAAGAAGCAATCAGGCTCTTTCTTTCGAGTAAAAATCTGGTTCTTTGCTTGTCTTAGAAGCGGTATAAGAGCAATGAAGAAGGCTTTTTTTCGAGAAGAAAAAGTCAGAGAGCGTATCGTTATTGATGCAGAAAGCCTCGAAGATTTTCTGTCGAATTATACGGTTTCACGGAGAGAGAGCTACGGCAAGGCTTATTTCAGGCGGTATTATACCTCTGTTATCCTCGGATATATCAGAAAAAAACTAGCTTTTCTGGGTAGAGTTGCCTGGATGTTTTCATGGCGGAGTGCTTTTATTACGACGATTATTTTTGCAGCAGTGTACCTGGGTGGGATGCATGTGTCGGGTGCGCCATTTGCTCGAACTATTACAACGGAAGCAGAGTGGGGCCTGGGATCTATGACGGATGTATCGCTCGACAGCGCGACGGATGCGATACAATTGGCTGCAGATGGTACATGGTCGGCCCGTACTTGGGCAGTACCGCCCGATACTGTGAGCGCTGGTGCGAGTTCGATTTTCCTCGGGAATGACCTCTATGTCATGCGGGGATTGTCGGACAAGGCGTTTTGGAAATACGACTCAGTAGAGAATGAGTGGATAGAGCTTTCTGATTTGCCCTTCCCTGCTTATTATGGGGCCGATATGGTGGCCGATAGTGCCAATGGTCGACTGTACGTTATCTTTGGTGGTTTCTCCAAGAAATTTTATTCGTATGAAGTAGCGACGGATATATGGACAGAACTCCCGGAGCTCCTCGACACACCCTGGACAGGAGCGAGTATCGGTTTTGATGGGACGAACCCGTTTGTTCTGCGGGGGAATAACAGCACTGACTTTTGGAAATACAATGTCGCTCTTGGTGAGTGGCAGAGCTTGGCACCGATTTCGGCTACGGTTTCATCGGGAGCAAGCCTCGTCTATGGGTATGATGGGAATTTTTATACGCCACGCGGAGTCAATACAGTAACATTTTATCGGTATAATATTGCTAGTAACACGTGGAGTGCCCGAACAAATATCACAGCAGGACAGTTATTCAATGGTAATCAGAAGGGCGCCTATGCTAATGGTTATATCTATTATCCGCGCTCAGCCGCGACCACAGGATTTTTACGGTACGATATCGTAGGAAACAGTTGGGCTGTACTCGCTACCACACCAGCAACGGCGACTGATACGACGGTTGCTTTCAATGCTAACGATAATATGCTTTACATGCTTCGATCGAGTGGCACGTATGATTTGTGGAAGTTTGACCCGACTATCGGGGCGACGGGGGATTGGGTGGGACCACAGCAGGTGCTCAATAATACCGGAACCATGGGAACAGGAGCTGATCTCCTCTGGAACGGGGTGACAGGCGCTGGCTCGTATGTGTATGCGATGCGTGGCAGCACGGCGGGATTTTATCGGTACAATGTGTCCCTCAATACTTGGACGGCTATGAATAATCCTGGCGTGGTTTCGACGACCGATACGACGGGGACATTGATAAGTGACTACGTCTACTATCCACTAGGAAATAACACGACGACTTTTTATCGGTATACGATTTCGACTAATGCTTGGTCGACGATGACGGTTTTGCCGGGTACGGCAGGGAATGGTGCGAGTGCGGTGTATAATGCCTCGGATAGTCGGGTCTATGTCTTGCGTGGCAATGGCACGTCCAATCTCTACAGTAGTCCGAATAATCTCACGCTTGCCTGGACGACGCAGGCGTCGACGGTCGTCAGTGGCGTGACGTATCAGGCCAATGTGGGGGCGAGGATGGTATCGGACGGGACCAATCTCTACGCGACCATGGGTGATGGTGAGACAGCCTTTCTCAAATACAACACGGCAGGGAATACCTGGTCGACACTGGCGAAGACTCCATTTGCTCAGTATTATGGAACGAGCTTGACGTATGCGAGCGGCAAAATCCTCGCTTTGGCTGGATACTATAAAGATGAAACATGGGAATATACCATCGCGACGGATACATGGAGGCTCCTGCCATCCAATCAAAAGTATCTCTATGGTCGTGGACCCTACAACGGTGCGGCTGTGGAGTATGTCGGCGGGAGTTCCTTCTATGCCTTGACAGGACAAGCGACGACGGATATGTGGAGCTATACTGCTGGAGCAAATAATTTTGCGAGTACGGGGAGTTATGTGAGTGAAGCATTGGATGTGGCACAGGCTTCAAATTGGGTGTCATTTGTGGCGAATAGTACAACTCCTGCT
>CAYVHS010000015.1:0-13784 GCA_964451495.1 uncultured Bdellovibrionales bacterium
ATCGTCTATCGGCTAGGACGCCAGGTTCTCATCCTGGTAAGAGGGGTTCGACTCCCCTTAGGGCTACATATATAAATAAAAAATACTATCCTTTTTTGGGTAGTATTTTTTATTGATATTTTTATTTAAGAGGAGGAGAGGGGTGTGAGTTGGATGTGAAACGTCCGCCGGCTGGCGGAGTAGCTTTCTGTGTGTAGCGCCCAGACTCCCTGCCTACTGTCAGGCAGGCGCGTCGGAGTGCAGGTCATCCGACCCTCTTGGGTCTACCAGTTTCCCCAGAATCATTCTATACTTAAGGTGAACTGTTAATGTGTGCTTATGAATCAGATGGAAGAATTTTCTTTTGAGGCAAAAAAACCGGAGCGTATCAATCCAGAGAATCTATTGCTTGCTCGCAACTTCGTGCAGCTGTATCGCGCCGAGCAGGAGACGCGTATCAGGCACGTATCCGAGACCGAGGATGGCAAGGAGGGAAATACTACGCTTGCCCAGGAGACGGAACGGACTGGCAAGGATTTCAGTGATTGGTTGGATACTGGGCTTGGCGCTGCGATACTCGAAAAGTATGCCGGGGCGCATTCCGAAGAGGAGATTACCCAGTTCGAGGAAATGGACAGATTGATTGAACAGTATGAGGCGTATCGCCGAGGAACGATCCATTAACCGTCATCCTTTTGACAAAATTTCCCTCTCAGCTTATCCTACCAAACCAGCTTTAGGCTGGTTTTTCGCAACTTAACAATCAAGGAGAGAGATCATGGGTGGAGCACAAACGGGCCGCAGGCCAACATGGAATGAAAAGGTGCATGCGAAGTGGAGTGAAGGGAAGACTGTCTGTATCGGGCTCGATAGTGAGTTAGGCAAGATTCCAGAGAGTGTGAGAGGGGCCGTCATAGAAAATGAAGTTCTTATCGCTTTCAATGGAGCTATCGTGGATAAAACCAAGGACCTCGCCGGCGCCTACAAGCCGAATCTCGCGTTCTATGCAGGGCAAGGAGATGTTGGTTTTCGCGCGCTGATGATGACCATCGATGGCATTCGCTTTGCCGCGCCGGATGTCCCGGTGATTCTCGATTCCAAGTCGATGGATATCGGCAATACCAACTTGGGCTATGTGCAGATGGCATTCGAGCACTGCGATGCCGATGCGATCACGGTCAATCCCTACCTCGGTATGGAAGCAGCGCAGCCGTTCCTGGATCAGAAGGACAAGGGCATCATCGTGCTGTGCAAGACCAGTAATAAAGGCTCTGGCGAGTTTCAGGACAGACTGGTGGTCATTGACGATCCGCAAGAAATAGCAGACCTGGAGCAGCTTGCAACTCCCGCGGTTGTGAATCAGCGCTGGGTAAGTCTTATTGCTTTCTATAAACTTGTCGCCTATCGGGTAAGTAAGTACTGGAATAAAAACGGCAACTGCTCGCTAGTGGTCGGTGCCACGTATCCCGAAGAACTTGCTGCGGTCCGTCGGATTGTCGGTGACGATATGCCGATTCTCATCCCGGGTATTGGCGCACAGGGTGGCGATGTCGAGGCCACGGTCAAGGCTGGTCAGAACAGTCGCGGCCAGGGCATGTTCATCAATGCCTCACGTAGCATCATCTTCGCTTCTAGTGGTTCGGATTTTGCCGAAGCCGCTCGTCGCGAAACACTCAAGCTGCACAATCTCATCAACCAGTATCGCAACTGAAACGAAGGAGGCAACATGACACACGAACGCAGAGTAACTCCCGCGGAGGAATTCGTTAATAACGCACTCAATATTGGTGCCCTCGAACTTGTTCCTGGTGGGCGCAAGCTGAAAAGCGGCCGTATTTCGCCCTATTTCTTCAATTCCGGCCTGTTCAATACGGGGCTTTCTCTCGGGAGACTAGCCAAGGCTTATGCCGCAGTGGTCTACCAGGGCGATAAGCGGCCGGATGTTCTTTTCGGGCCGGCCTACAAGGGTATCCCTCTGGTCAGCACGATTGCGGTAACGCTTGGCAACAGCATCGAATACGCTTTCAATCGCAAGGAAGCCAAGGATCATGGCGAAGGCGGCGTATTGATGGGCTCGTCGTCCCTGAAAGGAAAAAACGTCCTCATTGTCGATGACGTTATTACCAGCGGTGCGACGAAGAAGGAGGCTATGGATTTCGTCATGCACCATGGTGGTATACCGATAGGTCTCGCCATTGCCTTTGATCGACAGGAACTCGGCGAGGGTACATTGTCAGCCGCACAGGAGTTTCAGCATGATTACGGGATTCCCGTGGTTGCCGCTGCGACGCTTGCCGACCTCATCTCTGTGCTTCGTGGTAAAGTCGAACATGACGAACCAATAGGCGGTCATCCCTGTGCCGATATCGCCAGGATGCTCGATGCAATTCTCGCCTATCAGGCAGAATACGGTATCTGAGGCCTCATTCAAGTACCTAAAGATGGAACCGTATACGTACAACCGTACATATCGTGGGTCTCTGCCCGTCTGTCAACGCTCATGCGAAGACAGACGGGCTTTTTTCTTTTTATGCTAAAATGAATCTACTCAAAGCCCATGAGGCTATAAACTAAAAGCTCCCTAGTATGCCTACTCTTATTTTTGATATTGAAACAGTCGGAGAGGATTTTGATAGCCTGGACGAGACGAGTCAGGATGTTTTGACACGGTGGATCAAGCGCGAGTCGGGGAATAACGAAGAATACACAGCCGCGCTGGCTGATTTGAAAAACGGTATGGGTTTTTCGCCACTGACTGGCCAGATCGTCGCCATCGGCGTGTATGATGGCGAGCGAGACAAGGGCGCGGTGTATTTTCAATCTTCGCCCAAAAAGCAAGAAAAGTCTTTTGAGGAAGATGGCTATAAATTTGAGGCCATGACTGAGAAAGAGATGCTTCAGAAATTCTGGGGAGTGGTGGAGAAATACGATACGTTTGTGACATTTAATGGGCGACAGTTCGACGTGCCATTTCTCATGGTACGATCAGCGGTGCATGGCATCCGACCGACCAAGAATTTGCTTGCCAATCGCTACCTGAGTTATCAGCCTGGGCATGCTCGGCATATCGATCTCTTTGACCAGCTCACGTTTTATGGTGCGATGCGCAAGAAGGGGAGTCTCCATCTCTGGTGTCGAGCATTCGGAATAGAGAGCCCCAAGGCCCAGGGAGTCGATGGCGATGATGTCAAAGCGCTGTTTGATACGGGTCGGGGCACCGATATCGCACGCTACAATTCACGTGATCTCCGCGCGACGTATGAACTCTATCGCAGGTACACGGAATATCTCCAATTCTGATGAACGAGTGTGAACATTCGAGAGAGCTAAGCCTCTTGATGCGGAGGCTTTTTTCGGGTACAATCACAGGCATATTGTTTCTTTGTATGCCCGGTAGTAGAACTTTGATCAAGTTTGAAAGGCCGAGTGTTAAGATAGTAATGTAAAATATAAAGATAGTTTAGAAGAAAAATTATCAAAGTTTCACTATCGGGTATGGTCATCGAAGAAGAACTGCAGAATTTCAAAGAGCGACTCGACCCGAAAATCGGGGCGTATTTTGATTTGGTCGTGGCCAAGGCTGGAGAGGAAGACGATCTGGTAGCTGAAGCGATAAGACATGTGCGCGAACTCGTGCTCGTGGGAGGTAAGCGTTTGCGGGCGGCATTTATGTACTATGGCTATCTGGGTGCTGGCGGAACCGAAGAGGAGAAAATTCTCGATACATCAGTGGCCGTCGAATTGATACATGCGTTTTTGCTCGTACACGATGATATCATTGATCGTGATGATGTACGACATGGTGTACCGACGCTCCATCAGCGGTATGCGGAATTTGGTAAACAATTTTTTCCAGAAAAAGATACGGACCATTTCGGCAATTCTATCGCGCTCATTATGGGGGATATGCTCTGTGCGTTTGGTAATGATATTATTTTTCGTTCCTCCTTTCCTCATGAGCGGGTTTTTCAAGCACTCTCGCGATTGCAGTCTATCGTGTCGTTTACCGTTGTCGGCCAGGCACGCGATATCTATATGGAATACAAGGGTACGGCGAGCGAAGAAGAGATTCTCAAGATGTATGAGAACAAAACCGCTAAATATACCGTAGAAGGGCCGCTCCATCTCGGAGCGATTCTCGCGGGGGCATCGCAAGAGCTTCTTGACGGGCTTTCGGCGTATGCGGTACCCTTGGGTATCGCCTTTCAGATTCAGGACGATATTTTGGGGTCTTTCGGTACCTTGAAACGAATCGGTAAGCCAATTGGGTCGGATATCGAAGAGGGCAAGATTACCATTTTGGTTTCGCGGGCTCTGCGTGACGGGACTTCAGAACAAAAGAAGCGCATACAGGAAATCCTCGCTCTTGGCGCGGGTCTGACGGAGACTGACGTGGAAGAGTTTCGGGCTTTGCTAGGGGCGACAGGAGCCCTCTTGGGGGCCAAGCAGCTCGCGGCTGATTATATCAATCAAGGCAAGGAGGCTCTGGAGAAAATCAAAGCAGTGCTCCATCCGCGGGCGTATGACTTTCTTTTTTCTGTTTCAGAATATATGATGAAGCGTGAGTACTAAATTGGTGTAAGCATCAGAGCAACGTATCTATGTCGCAAACTTTAGATCCGAAACATCTTCCTCGTCACGTCGTGATTATCCCCGATGGCAATCGCCGCTGGGCGAGACAGCACGGACTGAAGCCATGGGAGGGACACGAAGAAGGCGCAAAAAATACCGAAAAACTCATCCGCGAAGCCAGGCGTATCGGTGTACGCGAGATATCTTTTTGGGGGTCTTCTCTAGAAAATCTAACCAAGCGTCCTGTGCTCGAAAGTCGAGCGCTTTTGCGTATCTATGAGACCTATTTCAAGCAGCTGCTCCAAAGCGAAGATATCCATAAGGATCGTGCGAAGATTCGCTTCATTGGGCATTGGGAAAAGCAGTTTCCGGATTCTCTCAAGGCCATCATGTACCAGTGTATCGAAGCAACAAAAGAGTATAGTGAGTATTTTTTGAATTTTTTCTTGGCGTATAGCGGCGATGATGAGATGCGCTTGGCATTTCAGAAAGTAGCCCAAACACTGAGGCCCGGAGAGACGGTTACGGATTCAATGATCAAAGAAAATCTGATGACCAAAGAGATGCCACCGGTCGATCTCCTTATTCGCACGGGAGGGGAACCCCATCTTTCAGCAGGGTTTATGATGTGGGATATTGCCAATACCCAACTGCATTTTTCTGAGAAATATTTTCCGGATTTTGATGCGGTAGCTCTGCGTGGGGCCATAACTGAGTACGCTATTAGAGAACGTCGTTATGGGAAATGATATTCTGTATATGGCGGGATATGTCATGGTATAGGGGTAAAAATGGCGGTCCTTTTCGCTGTTTCGTACTGGTGTCCAGGGAGGAAGTAGGGCTGCCGTTTGACAAAATTAAAACATCTGCTACAATAATAACTACTTTTGAAAAATTGTAGAGATCTGAGAAAGAGAGGGTAACCAAGAGACGTTTTTGGAAAACGAGGATTGATTGCTTCACCAGAACAAGAAACACCTCTGTTTTTTTGCTGTTGATGAACCTGTAAAACTTTCTTGGCAAATAGCGTATACAAAGAGCACAGTATGGCCAATGATAAGGAATTGATTCGGGTAGAAGGCGAAGTCTTAGAGACATTGCCGAGCACTACCTTTCGCGTCCGTCTCGATAACGGACATGAGGTGTTGGCTCATATCTCCGGTCGTATGCGTGTGCACTATATACGTCTGTTGCCAGGAGATCGCGTAACACTCGAGATGAGTCCGTACGATCTCTCCAAGGGGAGAATAGTGCAGCGGATGAAATAATAGAGAATTCACATATTTATACTTATGAAAGTTAGGGCTTCTGTAAAAAAAATCTGCGTTCACTGCAAAATCGTAAAGCGCAAAGGCGTCCTCTTCGTCATTTGTGTGAATCCGAAGCATAAGCAGCGTCAGGGGTAATCAGCCACAAGTTACATTATGATACGTATTGCAGGAGTTAATATTCCAGACAACAAAAGAATCGAAATCGCCCTTACCTATGTATATGGTATCGGTTTGTCGACTAGCCAGCAGATTTTGAAAGAGCTCAAAATCAGCGCTGATACACGTACGAAAGATTTGACCACAGAAGAAACCAATCTTCTCCGTGATAATGTTGAGAAGAAATATCGCGTAGAGGGCGAGCTCCGTCACATCGTGAAAACCAATATCAAGCGCTTGAAGGAAAATGGATGCTATCGAGGGACTCGTCACCAGAAAGGATTGCCAGTGCGCGGTCAGCGTACGAAGACGAATACCCGAACTGTACGTGGTAACACACGTAAGACGATGGGTAGCGGTCGCAAGAAGTCTGATAGCAAGACCTAGAATAACGCTAACGAAAGAATGTTCATAACTATGGCAGAAGAAGAGAAAAAAATTGAAGAGACCCCTGTTGTAACAGCGACGGAAGCGGCTGCGGCTGAAGTTCAGGCGAAGAAGCGCAAGAAATCATCGAAGCGCCAGATTCTGAAGGGCCGTGTCAATATCCAGTGCACCTACAACAATACGATTATTACCATTTCTGATCTTTCGGGTGCCGTTTTGGGTTGGTCTAGCTCGGGACATCTCAGTTTCAAGGGAGCGAAGAAATCAACACCGTACGCAGCTACTCAGGTAGTCGCCGATGTTACTGAAAAAGTGAAGAAGTACGGAGTGCAGGAATTGGAAGTATTCGTACGAGGTGTCGGTAGCGGTCGTGAAGCTTCTATCCGTGCTCTATCCAACAATGGTTTCAATTTGGTCGCCATCAAAGACATCACTCCTATTCCTCATAACGGATGTCGTCCGCGTCGTCCGCGTCGCATCTAACGTTTCTCGGAATAACAACGAACTATTTATATGGCAAGAAATCTCGATTCCAAATGTAAACTCTGTCGCCGAGCCGGTGAAAAGCTCTTTCTTAAGGGTGATCGCTGTCTTTCTCCGAAGTGCGCGATGGTGCGTCGTCCGTATCTCCCAGGCATTCATGGCCACACGCCTTCTCGTGGTGGGAGCGAATTCGGTAAGCAGCTCGCGATGAAGCAGAAGATCAAGCGTCTTTATGGTGTTATGGAGCGTCAGTTCCGCCACCATTTCGATGAAGCTCGTAAGAAGCCAGGTATTACTGGCGATCAGCTACTCTCTCGTTTGGAACGCCGTCTTGATAATGTTGTGTATCGTCTCGGGTTCGCGGCTTCCCGTACTCAGGCCAAGCAGATTGTTTCTCACAAGATGTTTGAAGTCAATGGCAAGCGGATGAACATCCCTTCGGTAGAGATACATGTAGGCGATGTGATCACTCTCAAGACGAATAAGAAAGACAAAACATTTTTCAAGACCCAGATAGAAATTCTCAAGAATAAGAAAGACGTGCCACACTGGCTTGCGCTCGATGTCGAGAAGCTCTCCGGCAAAGTGTTGGCTCTCCCGAATCGTGATGATACTGGTGTGAACGTCGATGCTCAGATGGTTGTAGAATATTATTCCAAGTAATCTCATTACTACCTCATTAATTGTTTCCGGTGATCGGTCAAAGAGAAACAGGTCCGACAGTTCATCCGAAACCACAACATGGTATGCAGATCATAACTTCACCACAGGCCCCAAAGTATACTTCTTTGGGCGATAACCACGGCAAGTTCGAGATTCTCGGATGTTACCCTGGCTATGGAACAACCCTTGGTAACGCCCTTCGTCGCGTACTTCTCTCTTCTTTGGAAGGAGCAGCCATCAAGTCTGTTAAGATTGTCGGTGTTTCTCATGAATTCTCCACTATTGATGGTGTCATGGAAGATGTGGTGCAGATTATCCTTAACTTGAAGCAGGTGCGGTTCAAGTTGCATGGTGATGAAGGAGTAAAAGTTACCATTAAGAGCAAGGGCGAAGGCGTCGTCACTGCTGGTTCTATCAAGGCTCCATCCAATATTGAAATTGTCAATCCGGATCAAGTAATCGCAACAGTCACCGATAAGAAAACGGAACTCGAAATGGAAATCGAGATTGATAAGGGTCTCGGCTATGTGCCTGTAGAGCAGCGAGAACATGAAGAGCGGGAGATCGGTGTCATCGCTATCGATGCTATCTATACCCCGGTCAAGCGCGTGAATTATGAAATTGAAAACATGCGCGTCGGCAAGCGAACGGATTATGATAAGATTACACTCGAGGTCATCACTGATGGAAGCGCTTCTCCGATAGAGGCCTTTGAAAAGAGTGTGGCTATCCTGGTGAGTCAGTTCTCTGCTATTGCTGAAATGGAAAAAGAAGCCATTGTCGAAGAAGTAGTCACAGAATCAGTAGAGGCAGAAGTGGTTGCAGAGGTAGAGGCCAAACCGAAGAAGGTGGTGGCGAAGAAAAAAAAGGCTGAAATTGAGTAAATCAAGCAGAACGTTACTGAAGCATTATGAAACATAGACACTCAGGCCGTATCCTTTCTCGAGGCCGGAATCAGCGTAGAGCCCTTATCAAGACCCTTTTGGGGAGTTTGATTTTACACGAGCGCATGACGACCACTGAGGCAAAAGCGAAGGAAGTGAAGAATTTCATCGATCAGATTGTCAACAAGGCTAAGGTGGCTCGGAACGATGAGAAACGTCGCGTTGCTATGATTCGTGAGCTTCAGAAGGAGATTCCCAAAGTAGCAGTAGAAAAACTCGTTAGTGATTTTGGAAATCGTTTTAACGAACGTACTAGCGGGTATACTCGTATCGTAAAGCTTGATGCTCGTAAGAGTGATAGTGCACACATGGCAATTATTGAGTTTGTATAAAAAGAATTCCTATGGCACAAAAGAAGACTATGATTGACCGTAAATACCATCTCTTTGATGCTCAGGGGAAGGTTTTGGGACGTTTGGCGACTGAGATTGCCACGATTCTCATTGGTAAGGATAAAGTGAATTATGCTCCACACATTGATGGGGGGGATTTCATTGTTGTTACGAATTCTGATGGAATCACAGTGACTGGTAATAAGGCCTCGGATAAAACCTATCATCGTTTTAGTGGGTATCCGGGAGGGCTACATTCGATTACTTTCAAGGATCAACTCAAGAAAGATTCTCGTAAGCTTATCTGGCAGGCTGTCTATGGGATGCTCCCAAAGAATTCGCTGCGCGATCGCATGCTTACCAGATTGCTCATCTACAAAAATGGAGAATTTAAGCACACTATTCACGTGACTCACGAATAACGAATTTTATGGCAACCAAAGCAACGAAAACGGAAGAGGTGAAAGAAGAAGAGGTCGTAAAGGCCCCTGCTAAAGTGAAGGCTCCTACCAAGAAGAAAGTAGCCGCAGAAGAGCGCTACATGTACGCGGTAGGTCGTCGTAAGACAGCTGTTGCTCAGGTGCGTCTTTATCCTGTAAAGAAAGCTGAGGGTGCAGTAGTCAATGATCGTCCGATGCTCGAATATTTCGGTACTCCAGGCTTGGAAGTAGTTGCTCTTTCGCCGCTCGTGACCACTGGTCTTTCTGAGGCGTTTCGTGTCACGGTGGTCGTGCGTGGTGGTGGTCTCCATGGTCAGGCCGGTGCCATCAAGCTCGGTGTTGCTCGTGCATTGGTAGAGCATGATTTGGCTCTGCGCCCAGTACTGAAAGCAGCTGGTTTTCTCACTCGTGATGCTCGTGCCGTAGAACGCAAGAAACCAGGACTCAAAAAGGCGCGTCGTGCTCCGCAGTGGGCGAAGCGTTAATTCTAGAGTTTCTCCTCTTATAAAGTGTCGAAAACCCCGGTTGATCCGGGGTTCTTTCTTTGCAAAAACGAGAGTTAAATGCCCGTTATTTTCTCTATGCTTGGATGAAATCCAGTATCTTAGTGAGAGCTTTGGCTTTGGTACTCTCCGCCGGAAAGAGAGAAAAATCTTCCTCTCGTCTGGCTTTTTCGTACAGGTCACGGACGACATATTTCGTGAGTTCGAGTTCGATAAATTCAGTCTGGGCTTCTTTGATGATAATTTCGAGTGCTATCAGGGGATGAAAAGGCTTTTTATAAGAACGGTCGTTTGAGATGAGAGCATCGTAGACATCCATGGATCGTAGAATAGAAAGTTCGAATCCGAGGCGGATAGCGGAGATTTCAGTCGGGTAATGTTCGGAACGGATGGGTTTTCTGTCGTAGTCATGATGATGCGAGGCGATGTCGGAGGCAATCAGCATCTTTTTGCTGAGGAGGATAGCACCAGTAGCTCTTTCATGACACTCGAGAACTTTGCGAAAAGTATCGTGAGGGGAGATGTCATGTCGTTCGAGTTCCTGGATAATTTCTGGGGAGAAGATTTCTTCAATAGGGACAATGTTAAGGGGGTCCATGCCATCAATCGCGTGCAGTTGCATGAAGTAATCATCGAGTTGGACATCGCCCAGGATTTCGATTTTAGCGGGGTCGAAAGGCTGGTCTTGTTTGTTTTTTAATGCCCATTCGTTGGCACGTCTGGCCCATTCACGACGCGAGTGATTGTCGTGAAGGATTTCACGAGGAATAGCTGTTTTGCCGATATCGTGAAACAAGGCAGCAGTGTAGAGTTCTTCGAGCGTGCCTTCTTCCGCACCGATACGTTGTTTGAGATACTGCTCGGTAACCCCGCCACCACTTGTCATGTCGTAGACAAAAGCGGCTACTCGCAGAGAGTGATCGAAAGTCGCCTGATCATAGGCTTCGAGAGCTACTATCATTTCCCAGTGCTCGTCTGTGAAATAGGGTTCGAATTTCTTGAGAATACCATCGCAATCAGGGAGAGACCTGAGTCGTTCAATGTTTGCAGTGAGTGCCTCGGGATTCTGTTTCATACCTCGGATGATTTCATCGAAACCGGCGCAGAGCTGGGATGTGGAGGAGTCCTGTAGTGGATCGCGCTCCCTATACCCCGACCCTCCTTGAGAGTCAGTGACGCTCTCATTAATGACTTCAGGTGTACTTTTTCTGTATGGTCCGCCGAATAGTTTTTCTTCGAATGACATAGGTGTTGTTGATAGGAAATTGAAAGATACGTTATTGTAGACCGAAAAGACCAGTCGCTTGTGGGAAGTCGGTGGTTTCTACAGTGTTGCTGTTCTGGATATCTGCGCGCACAAAATAAATCTGGTTCTCTTCAAAACGTGAAAGTATCTGGAGGGGCGACTCAGAAAAATGAGCAAAATCTGCAATATTTCGACGATCACGATTGTCGAGCTCAATAATTTTTATGGCTCCAAAGAGGGAAAATAGGACATGTTCATAGTCCTTGGTCCACTGAACATGCTTGATAGGAGTTGAAAAGCGAGCAATCTGTGCGATGGTATCAACAGCTCGGACTGGCTGTACTTCCCAAGGAGTATTGAAATATACCGAGATTTCGTTATCGGTGAAGAACAGTACTTTTTTTCCATCATCAGAGAACTGAGTACCACGGATACCCGGGCCCATTTCCTGGAGTTGTTTTGTTGCTACTCTATTGAAGAGAAAAAGTTTGCCGGCAGAGCGTTCGAGGATAGTGAGGCGATTTTCATCATAGACAATCAGGGCATAATCGGCATTGGTATCAATAGGCGCGGGAGTAAAAGTGATTTGTGTCGGTTCTGAATTATTTTGTCCTATTGAGATGCGGAAAACCACTCCAGTATCACTGAGGTAGTAGATATATTTATTGGAGAGGTCGTATGACTGCACGTTCTTTTCTACGAGGATAGGCTCGCCTTTTGCTGATCCGGTATTGACGCGGTAGAGATTGGATTCGGTGAGGAAAAAGAGAAAATTTCTGCTTGATGGATCCCAGCGTGGCGCACGAAGGGGCGTGTTTAGATTAGTGAACGTATTGAGATCCTGGACTTCTTTTGTCTCAACATCCACAATAGCGTATGTACGATTGTTCTCTCTGAGAAGAGGTGTAATGATTTTGGTGCTCTCTGGCGTCCATTCGATATTTTCTTTATCTTCGATAGGGAGAAGGGCATCGGATGTGGAAAATATTTCTCTATTTTCATTTGTCTCCGTATTGAGAGTATTGATGGAATAAGTATCACCATTTTTTTTAACCACCGCAAAGAGTTTGTCTTTCGGGGCACGGAAAAGTTTGACGACATCTTCTGTATCCGACAAAGTGACAGATGTGTACTGTTCTTTTGTGAGGAGAACGTTCCAGAATTCTGTCGAGAGTCCGCTCTGTACGACCGCTTTTTTAGTCCAAGCATGATAGCCCGGAGCAGAAACCTCGATGAAGTGTTCGCCAGGAGTGAGACCGGGAATATGGATAGAATTATTGAGGACCCCAAGGCTTTTTTGTGGGATGAGTTTCCCATCGATGGTAATATCGACCGTCGCAGGATTGGATTGGATGGAGATAGAACCGGTATAGATAAATATTCCTCGTTCAAGGCTAAAACGGTATCCGAAAGTATAGAGAGAGACAGTCGTAGCCGTTACGAAAAACATTATAACAAAGAGAAGAAAAAATAATGGACGTAAATGATGAATCATAGAAAAAGAAAGAAAATCTTTACTGTTACCACTAGTATACTCCAAAAATGAGGAAACGTCCTCGAATCTATCGGATAGCAAAAGAGCCTAGCACATGGCATTTTTGCAGGAGAATGGCATTTTGACAAGGGGGAGACCCCGGTGTAAGCTGAGGATGATTTTATGTCTGGTAGCCGAACTTTGAACAGCATGAGAACGGATGGACAAAGAACAAAAAATGACGAGAATATATTGATGCAAAATACGTAGGAAATCTATTTGATAATCATTCGAGGCTTCACTCAAGGACATGGAACAACTATCACGATTTTTTTCTACGCTTTCTCTTCCTGAAACGCTCGCTGGAGACATGTCTTTATTTTTGGTTTTTGTGGCGATCAGTTTATTACTCGGTTTTATTTTCGGCCGTTTCAAGCTCGTCAATATTCTCATCAACGTCTATATCGCCCTTGCGTTTGTTGGTCTCTTCCCGAAAGACATGCTTGCCTTTTCAATATACGGTAAAGCGATTGTGTTCGTCTTGCTTTTGGTTTTTTTGACAGCTATCGATAAGCGGCTTTTTGATCTGCATATTTCCAATGCGGGGACGGATTTTTTCTGGCGGCTGATTGTTATGAGTATTCTTGTGACTGGTATGGTCGTCAGTGTGGTATTTTCTTTCTTGCCGAAAAGTTTCTTGCTCGGCTATGTTTCGAATGTTGCCTATGGGTATTTTGCTTCTTCGGGAGCCTTTGCTTTTTGGATGGTGGCACCACTCCTTTGCCTTTTGTTTATAAATAATCGCTTAAAATAAAGATTTTTACTGCTTACTATCCAGCTCTGAGAGGAGAGGAAAGAGATTGGAATAATCCTAAAGAGAGCTATTTTTTGGTATTTTAGAAACTCGCGCACGCATCGTTATTGGAAGGGGTATAGTCGGGCTTGACAGTCTCTTTAAAGTTGCTATACTGGGTAAGCAATCTAAATTCAAATAGGTTGCTTTTGTTTCTTTTTGTTTTTTCCTCATTCGCCGGTTGGTGGAGGTGGGATCAGCCATGGGCTGACTCATGTAGATATGAGTCTGTCCTGATATCGAGACAGAATGAACTTTAACAATCGAGCCATTAAAACAATAAAAGAAAATCACAATTTTTTGTGGTTAGTCCTTGTTGTTCTTCTCTCCTTCGGGAGGGGAGAATGATTAAAGACGGAGATACCTCTATTCGATAGCAGTAATGCTATCACGGAAGATGCTTTTCTTCGGAAAAGCAGATTTCCATTTTGAGAGTTTGATCCTGGCTCAGGATGAACGCTGGCGGCGTGGATAAGGCATG
>CAYVHS010000016.1:0-13309 GCA_964451495.1 uncultured Bdellovibrionales bacterium
AACCTGCCACCCCCGCATTGCAAATGCGGTGCTCTACCAGATGAGCTAACGGCCCTTTTTCAAATGTTGTCAGTATAACTGAAGTTGTTAATTTTGTCTATTGCCTGGGCGATGTTTGAGTATTTTCACGAAATGTGGTTTAATAGAGTTTACCAAGTGAGTATGACAATATCTCGGAGAACCATATTGATGTTAAGTGTCATATCCGGACTCGTATTTTTCTCGAGCGGTTTTTGTGCAGAGGCATCCGTTCAGCATCAGAGGATGCCGGGGATGGTGATGGGTGCTACGGCAGCACACACACTTTCGGTGGAAAATATGATTGCTCAGGGGATGGACGTGACGGTTGTTTCGCAAGATAATGCTGCGCACGCGGTGAACACCTGTATCTTTGAGTGCGCGACCAAAACGCCGCCAGTGACCCTTTCCGAAAAAACAAAGATCTCTAGTCATACTGTCAATCTTCTTTCGCTTTATTTCTCTAGCGCTCATTCATTAGCGTCGGGGGTACTTGTTCGAGGAGGTACCTCGGGAGAAAGTCCGGGAGATATTTCCTCGGCTGATATCCTTCTTTCTGTACAAAAACGAGAATAGCTTTTTTGTGGCGTGCTGAAGAGTCTATTTTTGCTTTTTATGCTCGCGCCACGCTGACCATGTTTCCTCGAGGAAGATGGTTTTTGTTCATATTGTGTAGTAATTATAGTAAAATAAATAATCTATGCAAAAAATAACTTTAGATATATCAGGTATGCATTGCCGGTCGTGCGAGCTTCTGATAGAAGATGAGCTCCTGAAGGTCCCTGGCGTCAAAAAAGCGAAAACGAATTTTCGTAAAGGTGTCGCTGTCTTGTTTTGTGAGGAGGAAAAACCGAACGAAACAGCTATTGAGCAAGCGATTCGTAATGCCGGCTATGAAGTAGGAAAGGGCGAGCGACCCTGGTTTTCTCGAGATATTGGGGCGTGGGCGGAAATGCTCTTTGCGATGAGTATTGTGTTGGTGCTCTTCATCGTTGCCAGATCACTGGGACTTTTTGAGATTTCGCTCGGATCAAGCGATCGATTGTCAAGTCTTCCGTTTGTTCTACTTCTCGGACTGGTGGCTGGTTTTTCGACCTGTATGGCAATCGTGGGAGGGTTGGTACTCGCAGCCTCCGCGCGTTTCAGTGAAATGCATCCAGAAGCCAGTGCACGAAAAAAGTTTCTGCCGCATCTGTATTTTAATATCGGTCGAATCGGTGGGTTCGCGCTTCTGGGGGCGCTCCTTGGCTGGGCTGGATCTACCTTTCAGCTGTCGTCGCTCTCCGTAGGAGTGCTCACGGCACTTGTAGGAGGTGTGATGTTTCTCTTGGGACTGCAGCTACTTGAGTTGTTCCCTAAATTATCCGCCTGGAAGCTCATGCTTCCGAAGGGAATCGCTCAGGCGCTTGGTATCCAGTCGCATACGAGAAAGGAGTATAGCCACAGCAGGTCAATGTTCATCGGTGCAGCGACGTTTTTCCTGCCGTGTGGATTTACGCAGCTTACCCAGTTGTTCGTGGTGACAGCGGGGAGCCCACTCACGGGAGCGCTCACGATGGGAGCTTTTGCACTCGGGACAGCGCCGGGGCTTCTCGGTATCGGTGGTATCGCCGCGGCGGCACAGGGTTGGTTTCGGCGGTTCTTTTTCAAGACAGCCGGTATTATCGTCATCGCACTAGGAATTTTCAATTTTCAGAACGGCTTGGCGCTAGTGAATCTTGGCCCCGATAGACAAATTGAGAAGGAAACAATAAATGACACCACTCCGGTAAAAGATGCTCAGGTCATCCGCGTTGTACAGAAGGGAGACGGCTATTCTCCGACAAAGCTCACAGTAAAAAAGGGGCAGCCGGTCAGGCTCATAGTGGATTCGCAGGATTCGTATACGTGCGCCGTGAGTTTCGTGATTCCGAAAGTGGGTGTGCGTCAGGTACTCAAGCCTGGAGAGAATGTCTTTACCTTCACTCCAGCTGAGGCGGGGCCGATTCCTTTCAGTTGTTCGATGGGGATGTATCGTGGTGTGATTAATGTGATCGAATAACAATCAAACAGCTGTCACTTTTTGGTATGCATTGTTCTTCGTGTGCGAACATCATCGAAAGGCAACTGAGGAAAGTTCCGGGCGTGAAACAGGCAACAGTGAATTTTTCTGCCGAAAAAGCATCCGTGCTGTTTGATGAAGGGGCCGCTAGTGTGAAGACGTTCATGGACGCTATTGCTCAGGCCGGGTACCGGGCAGAAGAGGTAGATGCCAAGGACACGGAGTATGAAACGAGGAAGCGCGAGAAGGAAACGAGAACGTATTTGAGCAAATTTCTCTTCAGCTTCATCTTAAGTGTACCGATGCTTTATTTCATGCTGTTTGATTTTATCGATTGGCTGTCGGGGGAAAAATCCTTCGCACCGTACATCGGAGTATTCTCGCTGCTTTTGACGATACCGATACAATTCCTCATCGGAGCAGGATTCTACAAGGGGATGTGGTCAGCTTTCAAGATGAAGACGTTCAATATGGATAGTCTGATCGCTATCGGCACGTCGACAGCTTTCTTTTATAGTTTGTACAATTATGTCACGTATGTAATCGCGAATGGTTCCCTGATTGGTCTGAGAGGATCGAAAATTCCTGATCTCTATTTCGAGACAGCGGCGTATCTGATTACGTTCGTTATCTTGGGTAAGTGGCTGGAAATGAGAACGAAAGGCAAAACATCGGACGCTATCAAAAAACTGATGGGGCTCCAGGCAAAAACAGCTCGTGTGATTCGAGCTGGCCAGACTGTAGATATCGCTATTGATGATGTGATGCATGGTGACATCGTCATCGTCCGTCCTGGCGAGAAGGTTCCGGTAGACGGGGAGATCGTCAAAGGATCTTCGGCAGTCGACGAGTCGATGATCACTGGTGAAAGTCTGCCGGTGGAGAAAAACACGGGGGATACAGTCGTTGGCGGCACGATCAACAAGACGGGGAGTTTTGAATTCGAAGCGACGCGTGTAGGGAGCGAGACGACGCTTGCGCAGATTATCCGGCTCATCGAAGAGGCTCAGGGGTCGAAAGCGCCGATTCAAAATGTCGCTGATAGAATTTCTGCATGGTTCGTACCGGCAGTAATCGGTATCGCTATTCTGACGTTTTTAGTATGGTATGTCGCTTTGGGTTCGACACTAGCGTTCGCGCTCATGGCGTTTACTTCTGTGATTGTCATCGCATGTCCTTGTGCTTTGGGACTGGCGACGCCGACGTCACTCATGGTAGGGACAGGCAAGGGCGCTGAATATGGTGTACTGGTGAAAGGTGGCGAGGCGCTCGAAGCAGCGAGCAATATTTCCGCGGTCATATTCGATAAGACAGGCACTCTGACCAAAGGAAAGCCGGAAGTGACAGATGTGGTTTCGTTCGGCTCCATGGATGAGGATGAGATCATGGCTATTGCTGCTAGCCTGGAAAAACTTTCGGAGCATCCACTGGCTGAAGCCATCTATGCGTATTCCGCAGAGGAACATATCGATTTGGAAGAAGTACGGAACTTTAGTGCCATTCCAGGGCATGGCGTACAAGGCGATGTGTCTGGCACCACGTATTATTTCGGCAACCGTAAACTGATAGCAGAAACCCTGGGTTTGTCAGTGAATACAGTTGAACGAAAAGTGGCACGACTGGAAGAACAGGGGAAGACGGTTATGATCCTCGCTACCAGAGATGGACTAGTCGGAGCTATCGCTGTGGCGGACACCGTAAAAGAGACATCGCGAGAAGCGGTGAGGAGACTGGAGAAAATGGGCATCGAAGTATGGATGATTACCGGAGATAACGCGCGCACGGCCAAAGCGATCGCAGGACAGGTCGGCATCACGAATATTTTGGCAGAAGTCTTGCCGGAAGATAAGGCCCGTGAAGTCAAAAAGCTACAGGATGCCGGTAAACGGGTTGCTATGGTGGGTGATGGCATCAATGATGCTCCAGCGCTCGCGCAGGCCAACGTGGGCATTGCGATGGGCTCTGGCACCGATGTTGCGATGGAAGCCGGCGATATTGTGATCATGAAGAGTGATTTGAATGATGTTGTCACGTCGTTTCAGCTTTCTCAAGAAACGATGGCAAAGATCAAACAAAATATGTTCTTTGCTCTGTTCTACAATGTGATCGGTATTCCCATCGCGGCGCGAGTGTTCTTTGGTTTCGGATTGGTGCTCAAACCGGAATTAGCTGGACTGGCTATGGCGATGAGCTCTATTTCTGTAGTAGGTAATTCACTCTTGCTCCGACTGTTTAGGCCAGGTAAGAAGAATTATATTTCTCTGGTCGCGCCACTCATTATGATGGCAGTGTTTACCTTCGGATTCTTCGAATTTGCGAAATTCAGTTCGGGCATGGAGGGTGGCACCACTAATAAGCCGGTGAGCGAGCAAGTCAATCGAAAGGCGAACGCACTCCTTACGGAGGGAGAAATGAAGATCGATTTTGCTGAGGGCGTGCCAAAAGTTTTCTTGGGAGTGAATGTATTTGATCAGACTCTCGCAAAAGTCGAGGGGAGTGCGATACTCGCTGACAACACGATGATTGTCGGTGCTGAGGAAGCCACCATGATGAAAGAAGAAAATCTTATCGAGGGGCCTGGAGATAGTCTCAAAGATTTTTTTGGAATTCCCACGATGAAAGTGGTTGGTATTGCCGAGGAGACGGGGACGATGATTGATGACTTGCACATTGTGGATAGAAACACGTTGGCAAATCTTTCATCAGTGGCAGATGTCAAGGTCTTGCTAAACGGTCAAGACGCCAAATTTTTCTATGTGGTATCAGGGGGTAATATCCCGGAGAAATTCAAGAAGAATATCGCGAGTGATGCATTCATCCCCGTGACTATCGGCGCTAGGAAGTATCAGCCGATCTATATCGGTTTTGCTGAAGCCAAAATGATGCTCGGAGAAAAGTTGTTCGAGAAAGAAGGAGATCGTTTGACTGACTTTTTCGGCAACAACGTGATTATCGCGGGTATTTTGCCCGAAACCAAAACAGCGCTTGATAACTTTCATTTTGTCGGAGCTGATTTTCAATTTGCGAAGTGAATCGGTGATAGCAGATGTTGTGGTATTGCGAAACAGCCCAGTGAAAGCAGGGCTGTTTTTATGTAGAGTAATGACACTATATTCAGTACCAAAAAAGATGTGGTTTCATCGGAAACGAGATGGTAAGACAGGGTGAAAAACCCGAAAAAGCTTCTGTTAAGCCGTGCCACAAAAGGGCTTGGTAACTCTTCTGGAATATGCTAATATTCATCTGTTAAATGAAGCAGGTGTGGACTTGCTTTTTGTGTGAAAAAGTGGAAATATACTATATATAGTGTTCTGTAGTAGAAATGTGATACCTTTTTCTTTTTAGAGAAAGGAAATCCTGGTGGATACGAGACGCTTCAGGGGAGGTCGTTTTTTTCTTCTCAGAGCAACGTGTTTACTGATTGGCGTAATCAATATAAAAAGCAGCATGTATGCCGATTTATAAAGTGCAAAAACGAAATGGTGGTATCGTGGATTTTGATATGGCGAAGATAGAGTACGCGATAGAAAAGGCGGCTGAATCAGTCGAGAAAAAGGACGCGGTCAAAGCGCATACATTAGCAGAAGCCGTCTATCATAAATTAGAGGAACGATTCGAGGATGGTATTCCATCGGTTGAGCAGATCCAGGATCTTGTCGAAGAAGTACTTATTGATTTCGATTATGCTGATATTGCTAAAGCGTACATTCTCTACCGCGAGAAGCGTCGTGAGGTCCGCGAAAGTAAAAATGTCGTCGTTCAGGTAGAGAAAGCCGTGACGGAATACCTAGAAAAGCTCGACTGGCGCGTCAATGCTAATTCCAACCAGGGGTATTCTCTGGGTGGGATGATTCTCAACACGGCTGGTAGTGTCATCGCGAACTATTGGCTTTCACATATTTATCCCAAGAATGTCGGCGATGCTCATCGGAATGGTGATTATCATATTCATGATTTGGACATGTTTTCCGGATACTGCGCCGGATGGAGTTTGCGAGTGCTTCTTGAAGAGGGGTTCAATGGCGTACCGAACAAGATAGAATCCGCTCCGCCGAAACATCTTTCTTCTGCTGTAGCGATGATGGTGAACTTTCTCGGTACGCTGCAGAATGAATGGGCAGGTGCTCAGGCCTTCTCAAGCTTTGATACGTACATGGCTCCATTTGTGAAGAAATTCGAGATGGAGATACGCGAGACTATCTCGGATTACGGTATGCAGTTTGCTTCCGAAGAGACCAAAGAACGCTATATTGCAGATCAGGTCTACGAGTATGTCCATCAGAATATCCAGTCGTTCGTATTTAATTTGAATATCCCGTCGCGCTGGGGGACGCAGACGCCGTTTACCAATATCACTCTGGATTGGGACTGTCCGGAAGATATGAAGGAAAAGCGGCTACTTCTTGGTGGCAAGCCGTATGACTATACCTTCGGTGAATTGCAGAAGGAGATGGATATTATCAACAGTGCTTTCATCAAAGTCATGTCGAGTGGTGATTCCAAGGGGCGCACGTTTACCTTTCCTATCCCGACTTACAATGTGACGAAGGATTTCAAGTGGGATGATCCGAAAAACCTGCCACTTTTCGAGATGACTGCCAAATACGGCACTCCGTACTTTCAGAACTTCGTGAATTCTGATCTCAATCCGGGCGATGTACGATCGATGTGTTGCCGCCTGCAGCTTGATCTCCGTGAACTGCGTAAACGCGGCGGTGGACTCTTCGGGTCAGCCGAAATGACAGGATCGATCGGTGTTGTGACGATCAATGCGGCTCGTATTGGCTTTCTCGCCAAGGGCGATAAAGAGAAATTCTTTCAGCGTATCGAACACTTGATGGAGCTTGCCAAGACTTCGCTCGAGATTAAGCGCAAAGAAGTCCAGAAATGGATCGATCGCGGGCTCTTTCCGTATACCAAGCGGTATCTCGGGTATCTACGGAATCATTTCTCAACCATTGGGGTAAATGGTATTAACGAGGCTATCCGGAACTTTACGGATGATAAGGAAAACATCGCGACACCTGAGGGCCAGAAATTTGCCGAAGAGATACTTGATTTCATGCGCGAGAAAATCAAAGACTTTCAGGAAGAAACCAATAATTATTACAATCTTGAGGCGACGCCGGCCGAGGGCACGACCTATCGTTTTGCCAAAGAGGATAAGAAGCGTTTTTCGGAAATTCTCCAAGCTGGTACGGGGGAAGCGCCGTATTATACGAACTCTTCCCAGCTTCCCGTAGGGTATTCGGATGATGTTTTCGAAGTGCTAGAGCTTCAAGACCATCTTCAGAGGAAGTATACCGGTGGCACCGTGCTTCACTGCTATATGAACGAAAAAGTGAGTTCGGGCGAGGCCTGTCGCAATCTTGTGCGGAGCATCTTGTCGAATTTCCGTCTGCCATATATCACGATTACGCCGACATTCTCGATTTGCCCTAAACACGGATATCTTTCGGGTGAGCATGATTTTTGTCCCAAGTGCGATGAAGAAATCGGTATGATGAACGGAGAACGATACGATCAAGAGACGCGCAAGAAATATCAGAGCATCCAATCAGAGAAATAATTTCTCTGCGGAGACAAGAAGAGAAGGAATATTCAATACTGTGTTATTCATAATCAGTCGTAAATAAATAAAAACATATGACGAAGAATGACGTAGCCATTGCTAGTGGTGACCAGGAGCGCACGAGGTGCGAGGTATGGACACGAGTTATGGGGTATCATCGACCAGTCTCTCATTTCAATATCGGTAAGAAAGCGGAGCATTATTCTCGCAAGCATTTTACCGAGACCGTTGCGGCCAATCATGAGTTCTGTCAGAAGTACGCGGCTTAATTCAAGAACTCTTTGAGAGAGCTCCTTCCATGGTCATAAGCGGGATTCAAAAATTTACACTCATCGATTTTCCAGGAAAAATCGCGTGCGTTATCTTTGTTGGCGGCTGCAACTTTCGTTGCAGTTTTTGCCATAATCCAGAATTCGTTCTGCCGGAAGAATTGGCAAAAATAAGCGGAAGCTTTATTCCTGTCGAGACGGCACTTCGTTTTCTTGATAAGCGAAGGGGTATGCTTGATGGGGTCGTGGTCACGGGTGGCGAGCCGACTATCATGCCGGATCTGGAAGATTTCATCAAGCAGATACGGGCGCTTGGTTTTGCGGTGAAGCTCGATACCAATGGTAATCGCCCGGAAGTCATTCGCTCTCTCATCGAAAAATCTTTGCTTGATTATGTAGCGATGGATTTCAAGACCAGCCTGTCTGAGTATCGGTCGCTTGTTGGCAAACAGGCAGATGAAGCCAAACTTCTCGAAAGTATCAATCTTCTGAAAGAAGGGAGAGTGGATTATGAATTCCGTACGACGCTCATCAAAGAAGTGCACACCGGCGAGATCCTTGAGGCGATGTGTGAAACGATGACCGGGGCGAAGCGTCTGTATTTTCAGTCGTTTCGGAGTACCACGACGCTTGACCCGGCCTTCAAAGATTGCCATTCGTTTTCTCGGGAGGAAATGCAAAGTATCGCAAATCGGTTTTCGACGAGAGTGGAACAGGTAACCGTCCGGGAAGGATGACTCACTCGGGTTTTAGACTGTTTGTTCTGGTGAAGACACTGGCTTCGGAGCCAGTTTTTTGATGGAGATAAAAATTCGCATGAGGACGAGTCCGGAAACGAATATTGCCGAACAGGCGTAGATCCACATCATCCACCAAGTTTTTGTATCGGATCCAGAGAATATACTATGAAGAAGAAAGAGGATATACGTCGCGAAACTTATGAAATGGAGTGCTCGCCATATTTTCATGTTGACGATTTTTCCCTTGAGTTCAGAAGTAGCGATAAGAGCGATAATACCATACAAGGCGAGAGTTCCTATGCCGAGCGTCCACTGGAAGCTTTGCCCCGTGAGTGAGAGAAAACTCTTATGAGCAGAGAAGGGGACGAGTGCTTCAGTCCAGGTGAGTTTGAAATACGTATCGAAGGTGAGTGAGACGACATGACCGAGAGTCGCCGCGAGTGCCATAAAAGAAAGGAAGCGGTGCATCTCGTAATTGAGTGCGGGCGGGAGAATCTTGAAAACAAGGCGGGTGGTTATGAGGAGACCGTTGATGATGACGACGGAAAGGAGGATGAAGGCCAGGATGCCACTCGCTCGGCCGATGTACCAGAAAAGTGATTCATTTTGCATTAGAGGTTTCTCTTCAGATGAGAATGTGCTTTGTGGGTCGAGGGGATTGGTACCAGTTATGATTTCGTTTCCATCTGGTGCACCGTCGCCGTCAGTATCATAATTGTTCGGATCAGTCAGATAGGTATTTGTTTCTGCTCCGTCCGTCAGCCCATCCACATCGGTGTCCTTGACGACAGCCAGAGCCATTGGAGAAGAAGTAATTATCCAAAAGGTGAGAGCGAGAATAGGCATGAGTCGTTTAGTGCGATTTCCAGACATAGTTTTTGGCATAATGGTTAATAGTGACTGAGGTATCTTTGTGTATGAATACAGCAGGGATTTTGAGTGTTTCAGCCATAGCTTGTCCTTTTTCTTTGCCCGAGATAAAAAGAGTTTTGGCGAGGACATCGGCCCGGGTAGTATTTTCGGCAATGACGGTAACAGAGAGGAAATCGTCAACTGCGCTCGTACCTGTTCGGGGGTCGATGATGTGGTGTCTTGCTGCACCATCTTTCTGCCAGTGTCGTCGGTTCCTGCCAGATGTTGCTACTGCCATATTAGAGAGCGTGAGGAGTGCTATGGTTTTTTCATGTTCTCGCGGGTGTTCGATATCGATGGCCCAGTAGGGGTAGTTTTCTTTTTGGTTTATTCCTTTGGCGTAGATATCTCCTCCCGCGTCGATGATGAAGTTTTTGAAGTGTTGGCCGAGGAGAAGCACTACCTGGTCTGTTATAAATCCCTTGCCGATGCCGCCGAGGTCTATTTTGAGTTCTTGTGGTTTGGTGGCAGTCAGTGTTGTCCGATCGAGCCTGAGCGCTGAAAAGGGTATTTTAGCACCCCTATCTTCTTGGTTGCTGTATGCTCCGGTGTAACCTGCTTGCTCGAGCGAGGAGAGGATACCTGGATCAAATATCTTTTCGGTAGATATATGGTAGTAGAGAGCTTGTTCGAGTATGGTAAAGAGCTCCTCAGAGATTTTTCCGCCGACACTTTCATTGAAACTCCAGAGTTCATTATCGCGGATGAAGCGACTGTAGCGCTTCTCGAAGTCTCGGAAGAGTTGGAAGACATTTTCAAGTGTTGATAACGCAGTCGTCTCAGCGTTTGTACCTTCACACAGAATCTCACAGAAGATATCAGTCTTCATTATTTCACCGCGGACTACTTTGCTGACACTTTCCCATTTCATAGCTACTGTTCGTAGGAATCGATGATACCATTCTCATTTTCATCGGTTTCGAACTCGTAATAAGCAAAGTCGTCCTCATCGTGATATTGGTCGAGGGCATTGGGAATTCCATCCCCATCGATATCAGTAAAATATTCGCTTTGATGCCTGAATGGGTCTGGGTCGATAGCATCGACGAGTTCATCTCCATCAGTGTCTTTTTGGAATTCCTCATCGGTAACGACAACTGTTCTGGTTACGGGTTTATACACGGTGATATTCTGGATGGTTTGTTGTGCTTTAGTGGTTGTTTTTGGTGAATCGTCCCTATCTTCATCCTCGTTATCCTCGTCATCTTCTTCGTCTTCATTATCCTCATCTTCGGCTAGCGCAGAGGGTACGAAGTTGTATTGCGAAGAATGCAGGAAAGAAAGGGTATCGTTTATGAGGAACGACCCGAATATGAGGGAGAAAAATGAAACGAAAGCAATTTTTTTGAAAAGATTCATACTCTTATGATGACTTCGTTTTTGTCGAGCTTTTTGGTTTGGATGTGGTTACCGGAACATTGACAACTTTTTGTGTTGTGACAGGTTCCACAGTGGTTTGGGTGACTGTTTTTTGTCCTTGTTTAATGAGATCGGGCTGATTTTTGAGGAGTTGCTCATACTGAGCCTTGGCTTCGGCCATGGACGCTTTCGATGTGTTGCGGCGTTCAGCTAGGTCGAGGTAGTATTGATAGCGAGCCGCCTCGGTTTCTTTTTGCATGGTTGCGTAGTCTTGTTTGTCGCTTATGACTTTCTCCGCTCGTTTTGCATTTTCGACTGCCACGACCGCCGCAAACGGACCTATAAAGGAGATGAGAGAGATGAAAACAATGAGGAGGCGCATTTTTATATGGAGCATAGGAATTTTTTATGAGGAGTGTATAATACAATGATACCATACTTTGAGAGGAAAAAATGAGTATTGTGAACTTCTGTGAGTCTTTGTGAAAGGATAATGAATCCTTATGTATCGGAAAAAGGCCGTAATCATAATGTTATTTGGAGCAGCTACCTTTTTTATAGCGAGTTTTTGGTTTCTCGGAATATTCTTTTTTTCGTACGATACGGAATATTCTCCCTCCGTTGCTTCTAGAGAGGAAGCCTTGGGATTTGAAGTAATTGACTCTTCCAATTTGGAAGTTGCGTCTGCGGACGACAGAGAGGATTCGCTTTTGCCAAAACTAACAGAATCAATAGTACCTGATACTTTAGCAACTGTTGTTGCGACGACTCGTATGCCATTTATCTCGCAGGCACCGTTTGCGGAGTGGGGGCAGGCGATTTTTCAAGATGCTTGCGAAGAGGCATCGATGGTGATGGCAGCACGTTTCCTTTCTGGTCAGTCGCTCTCGAAAGAGGAATCTAGAGGAGAAATCGTAGCCCTTTCGAAATTTGAAGAAAAAAAAATCGGTCATTCTGTCGATACCTCTGCTGCTGATACGGAAAAGCTTTTTCGGGAGTATTATGGCGAGGATATTCTTTCGGAGGTAAAATATGATATGTCCATGGAAGATATGATTCGTACGCTTTCTCTCGGGGCAATACTGATAGTTCCTACCAATGGACGAGAGCTCAAGAATCCTAATTTCACCTCGCCCGGACCGGAGCATCATATGCTGGTCGTCATCGGCTATGACGTGAAGACAAAGGAATTCATCGTACATGACCCTGGGACAAGAAAGGGCGCGGGGTACCGATATGCGGCTAATGTTTTGTACGACGCGATACATGACTATCCGACGGGGCGCCATATTTTTGTCAAAAATGGTCGCAAAGCAGTGATTATTGTCCGAAAGGAGCAGATATAAGCCTAGCCTTGGTCATAGAGATGCGGTATACTGGAGGCACAGGAAAATTTCATTATTAATGAAAGTTAGAGTATGGGTCTTTTTTCTACGTTTTCTTCGAAATCATCGAGTGGGGCTGGTTCACATACTTCGACGCCGTCTGGGTCAGCACATCTTGATGCGAGCCATCATCCCAATGATAGAACACCAGGGAAGATTTCTGGGTTGGAAATCGGCAAGGTTCATCGAGATCTGGTAGATCGTTTTGGTCGTACCAAGGGCGAGCGTATTTATGCGGAACTTTTGCCGAATATGGATCGTGAGCGCGGTATAGGATCATCTGGCATCAGTGCACATGAGGCCGAAGAGGCTATTCATAATATGGAGAAGAATCCATATGACGGAATTGATAAACACGATACGGAAAAATTGAAAGATATTCTCGACAAACGTCTGTGATGCACAGGTCAGTCATGCTCCAAAATGGAGTAGTTTGTGTGATGAAAAAATATCGCCGTGCACGATGTTTGAGGATTATTGTGCACGCAGATGGTGGCGTATCGCTCACGCTGCCATTTTTTGTTTCTTATGCCGAAGGAGTAGCGTTTCTCGAGAGTAAAAGCGACTGGATTCAAGAAAAGCGCTTGGTATGTATCGGTCGTCCGGAACATCTGTTTTCCCGAGGGAGTGAGGCGGAGTATCGCCAATACGCTGCTGAGGCCCTGACTCTTCTCTACGATCGGCTGGAGTATTTTGGCAGGGCGTACGGCGTGACATGGGCCCGCGTCACTATACGCAACCAAAAAACCCGCTGGGGGAGTTGCTCGCGTCAGGGCAATCTCAGTTTCAATTATCGCCTGCTTTTTTTACCACCGCGTTTGCGAGATTATGTCGTCGTGCATGAGCTCTGTCATCTCAAAGAATTCAACCATTCTCCGAAATTTTGGACATTGGTTGCCCAGACCTTCCCTGATTACCGATCGCTACGTCAGGAACTCCACTTGACATAAGGGTGGGTTAGATGACAAACCAAAAAAACCTGGTATACTAAAAACAGAGTCATCAATATAAAA
>CAYVHS010000017.1:0-6230 GCA_964451495.1 uncultured Bdellovibrionales bacterium
AAGGTGTAGGATTTGGAACTGCCAAGTTGGGGCTTATCTTCGAGATAAGCGAGACCTTTGGCGATAAAAAATCCGATTTGGTGGACCTGGGGAGAATCGAACTCCCGACTCAGCAATGCGAATGCTGCGTAATACCACTTTACTACAGGCCCCTACCACAGCAGTTGTATCACAGAAAGAGACTTCTTTCAAGAAAGTATTTGTTACGTAACCGATTACGTAACAGGCCTACTAGAGCGCCTCGACCTCGTATACCTGGTTTTCCAAAAGCACGTCATGTTCGCCAAAAAGAAACTGTGTCCGGAATTTCTTGCCTGCCAGGAAAACAGGTAGCCAGTGGATATCACCCGCCCACATCTCATCATAAGGGATAGCATCGAGAGTGAACCACTGCGGCCGCATCTCCCCTGTCTCTCTTGGTTCGCCGGTCCACGTATCGATACGAAAAACATGTGCTTCGAGTATTTCTCCGGGTCTTGAAGTAAACTCGAATTCATGGATACCCACACGTTCCATCGCTCCGATCACAATACCACATTCCTCCTCTGTTTCACGCCTTGCTCCCGCTTCAATCGTCTCCCCTGCCTCGACTTTTCCACCAAATCCATTCCACCGGCCAGCGCCAAATCCACGATTTTTCATACCAAGCAGTATTCTGCCATCTTTCACGGCAAGGCATAACGTCAATAACTTTTTCATACACGGTCTGGTGGTTCTTTGGCTGCGAGGGTGTGCCCTTGACAATACCTCTTTTTCCGCTATCCTTACTCCGAAGTCTAGAGTATTGTTCCTTAACCTGCAAATGGAGGCAGTCATGCCACACACACCATCAACAAGCGTTATTCACTTTGCTGCTCTGTGGGCAAAGTTTCCCAATATGGACGCGAAGACCTACATCGAAATTCCCACTGCGAAACGTATCCAGTCGCTCAAAGACCTTTTAAAGTGGGTGGAAAAACTCAACATGTCGGAGCTTGCCGCGCAAGCATTCATCTCCATCGAGATTTCGAATGATCGGCTTCCCGTGCTCACCCAGAAACTTATCGCTTTCTACAAAATCGACGAAGATCCCACGGGCCTTCATTTCTTTCTCCAGGAGCCCATCATCGCTCTCGTAGAAACCCTCGTTGTTCGCCCACCAGTCATAAGGCCTACCGATAGCGATGAGATTGAAACCATCAAACTCCAAATACTCGACATCGAAGAACGAGCCGACACCACTCCCGGTATAGCAATCGAAGCTTCTCAGGGCCGCGATATCGCGAGCGATCGGGAATGGTGGGACGGCAAAGACCTCCCCGGCTCTGTCCTCGGGCATCTGTCTATCGAGATATTTAGCGACACGCTCGTGCCCAAAGTCCAACAATGCCTCACTGACATGGAGTTCGGAGACCCCGAAGGCCTAGAAGAATATATTCAGGCCCCCGCTCTCGCCATCGCAAAGAAACTCTTCACGGCATAACATGGCCGTAACAAAAAAGGAATGTCTCGCATTCCTTTTCTTTTTTTACAATTCTTTTTTTGTATATTCGCTCTTTAATTTCTCTTCCTCAGCGATCACGGTATGCTTCACGTTCTCCAATGTTTTCCTCAAAAACCTGGCTATCGGCAGACGGGCCAGATAGGTGAACACAAACGTGATAAGAGCGAGGAAAAACGTCGCCGCCACGCTTCCCCAGAATTGTGGCCAAAATTGGCCTAAAAACTCATCTGTTACCATATTTTTCTCATTACAAATTACACCGTATTTGATGTATTCGGATTTTCAGAGTACACTCGAAGTGCGAGGAGTAGGGAACTAGGGAATTTGGTGTCCACCGGATACCACAACACGAAACAACGATTTTATCTTCTTCCTCTTACCCCTCCTCGCTCTCCCTGCTGCATCGAGCAGACCCTATGAGTGCCAATCAACGATTGGCACTTTCATTTTATTCATCTAATCAACTTACAAATCTATCTCTTACCAATATATGCATCAATGCTTATCAATGGCTAATTCTTCAAAGCCCGTCTCGGCGTCCATTATCCGGCTATATCTGACATCCTCAAAAACACCAATGACAAGTTCGACAGTATAAAATATCTCGCACGCCTCCTTGAGATGGCCACCATGACAATCCCCATTCCTATCCGAAATGGAAAGATGTATATGACATCCATCAGGCGATACCGTTCCCGTACCAGAAACGATTTCAAATGGTCCGATGAGATCTTGGATAATATGCTCGCCCGTCTCCAATCTCGGCATACGCAAATGAGCATTTTTCAGACCACCCACCACAGAAAGAATGACACCCGCCTGTATATTTTGCTCCCTCGCTACACGCTCTATTTCTTCTCTGAGAAACTGCCCATCTTTTAGTCGTACCGTGACCTGTTTCATATAATTCTTTCAAAAATTACCAACCGAACTCACTATAAAACACGCCGTCACGGATACACCCAAGCGCATGGCGAACATAAGGGATACAATTTTCTGGAAGCTCTTCGAGAGAATGCCATGAGAGATCATCACATTTATGTGGCTCCATATTCCGCACCTCACCTTCCCATTTTTCGGCAACAAAAAAAGTATCCACTCTCTCAGAATCGATAGACTTTCGATGCATGATGTGCGCCACACGGACATCTTTCGCTTCAAATATTAGACCAACTTCTTCGGCTGCCTCACGCACCACCGTCTTGGTAAACGTCTCATTGATATCCACGTGTCCAGCGGGCAAACTATATTTCCCATCTTCATACCCTGTATTGAACCGGCGCAAGAGTAACACTTTTTCTCCGTCACGCAAAACAAGATACGATGCCGGCACCAAGGCGTGCCGCTCCTTCACAGACATCGCAAGCAGCGCTTCATTTATTTCTTCGGTCATACTATTTTTTTCAAATCACCATCAATGATGATTGGCCACATACCGAGAATTTCTTCTTTGTAGGATATTTCCGGGATTGGATTGAGCAGATAGATCGGCTTCTCCAAATGAAACGCGAGTCCCATTTCGAGGAGCGTATTGGCCCCGACATATCCCAAGACACCATTCTTATCATAATTGCATGCAAGAATAACATCCGCCCAGACTACTTTGTCGAAGTGAGCATGCATCGCCTCGGCCTTGCGCTTCCAGATCCATACATGATCATCTGGAGCAGATTTGCGAATCGCATAATATTCCTTGACTGGAATCATCTTGCCATTACCATCTGCAATCTCAAATGGAGGCATCTTAACTTCATGCCCCACCAGGCCCTCTAATTCCTGGCGTACCACATCCATCTCATCAATAAAAGCGATACTCCCGCACAGCGTGACGTTCATACGATTATCCGTTATTACGCGAGAGATACTCATTAATAAGAGTCAAATCCTCGATGTCTTTTTCTCGGCCCATCTTTTTCTTCCATTCCATCACTGATTCCAATTGAACAAAGGGAATGCCTTCGATTATTTCCGCCGTTTCAATCAGAGTATCAATATTCCAAATTCCCGGATACCAATCCCGATAAATTTCGATAGCTCCATCGGCAAACTGAGCACACTCGAGCCCGCTCGTTTCTTTGGATACCACCTGCCCGTTGGCCTTGGCCCACCCCCACGTCTCACCGCGAGTTATAATATCGATATCACTCGAATCACGGATACCCCGTACCCAAAGCGGTCCACTCCCAAAGATAGCATACTCGCCCATAGGCAGAGAGAGTCTTTTTAATTCATCAAACAGTTGGTGTTTCGGGAGTGTCAGTCGACCCCCATTATTTTGCAACAACTCATAATCAACCATTTTTACAATAGTATCTTCTGCTACTTGACTCCCGTAATACGACTGGAAAGTCCGGACCATCTCTTCGCGACTCGCGTAGCGTTCGTGCCCCACGAGATCGGCTGCATCAATTTTACCCAGAGACTTTTCTTCCACCGAAACAATCCGTGCTTGAGCAAATTCTTTGTCTGTTTTCTCATGAAGAAAGGAAAGTTCATCCCCTACCTTTAAATCCTTTTCATCGAACATCCGCCACGTAGAGGTCTTTTCCCCCGACAAAATCATCGGCACCAGATGCTCTGCAAATTTCAGTGTTTTCATACCATTTTTTTAAAAAATTTCAAAAAATTATGCCCCATGACACTTCTTGAATTTTTTCCCAGAGCCACAAAAACACGGGTCATTACGCCCAACCACGTTTTTATTAACGATTGGCGCCTGTTTTGGTGCTTCACCTTGGGCCGATCCACCCGTTTCAGAACCCGAATGTACTTGCGGGCCACCAAATTGCGCCACACTCTCATCCGCACCACGCAACTGCATTTCACGCGGAGCCTCCTGTTTCGGTGCGAGTGCTGGGCTGATTTTGAGTATCGTCATGAGATAGGTCTTCCGTACGGTATCCATGAGTCCGAGAAACATATCATATGCTTCGCGTTTATACTCAATAAGCGGATCACGCTGTCCATACCCGCGTAGCCCGATACCCTGACGCAGATAATCAATTTCATCGAGATGGTTCATCCAAAGAGTATCAAGTGACCGCAAATACAGAGATTTCTGGAGTGTATTCCAAACCTCTTTCGAAAAAGCTTTTTCTTTTTCGCTGTAGACTTTCTTCGCTTCTCCTATGAGATACTCTAATATGAGATTCTTCTTTTCTACCGCATCTTTGGATCGGTCATCACGGATGGACTCAAGTTTTTTGCTGGCAAAAGCAGTGTCCAATGTCGGATACATACCATTGGCTTCTGCAGCGATATTCGCCACATTCCAATCAGCCTCTTCTGTTGCTGTATGAAATCCAATCACATGATCCAATTCTTCGCCGAGCATTCGGAGCGTCTCATCACGAAAATCAGCGAGCTCGAGTATCGATCGACGTTTGCGATAAACGACCTCGCGCTGCTTATTCATCACATCATCATATTCGAGCACATGTTTGCGGATATCAAAATTGAATCCTTCGATTTTCGATTGAGCACTCTCGATCGTCCGAGAAATGAGTGCGTTTTGAATCGGCTCATCTTCGGGTAGACCGAGCGTTGTCATCATGTTTTTCATTCTATCACCACCGAATCGACGCATGAGCTCGTCTTCCAAAGACACGAAAAACTGTGATGCACCGGGATCTCCTTGGCGGCCCGCGCGGCCACGAAGCTGATTATCGATACGCCGAGCCTCATGACGCTCCGTACCTATGATAAGTAGTCCGCCGAGCTCACGGACGCCCTCACCTAATTTGATATCTGTCCCACGACCAGCCATATTGGTAGCAATCGTAATAGATCCTTTTTGACCAGCATTGGCCACGATAGTCGCCTCTTTCTCATGCTGCTTGGCATTGAGCACTTCGTGCGGCACACCTTCGTGCGAGAGAAGAACACTCAAGTATTCGGATTTTTCGATCGCGATCGTTCCGATAAGCACTGGCTGACCTTGGGCATGAATCTCTTTGACATGATTTGTAATAGCGCGAAACTTTGCCTCTTCACTCTTGTAGATAATATCTGGGAGATCCTTACGTACCATCTTGCGATTGGTCGGGATTTCCACAACATCAAGCTTGTATACCTTGGCAAATTCCTCGGCCGATGTAGTTGCTGTCCCCGTCATACCAGCAAGCTTGTTGTAGAGACGGAAATAATTCTGAAAAGTAATTGTCGCCAAGGTCCGAGACTCTCGTTGTACTGTCACTTTCTCTTTCGCTTCGATTGCCTGGTGGAGACCATCGCTATAACGACGCCCCGGCATGAGCCGACCCGTAAAATCATCCACAATAATCACTTCGCCCTCTTTCACGACATAGTCACGGTCCAGCTTGAAAATAATCTCGGCCTTAAGCGACTGCTCTAGATGATGCACATACTGCACATTGCCCGAAGCGTAAATATCACCCATTCCGAGAAGCTTCTCAACATGATTCATACCCTCATCCGTCAGGGTCACCACTTTCATTTTTTCATCAACAACATAATCCGTATCGCTTATAAGACGCGGTACAATCTGTGCGAACCGCTCATAGAGCTTGGTCGATTCAGTATCAGGGGCAGAGATAATAAGCGGTGTACGAGCTTCGTCAATCAGGATGGAGTCCACTTCATCGACAATTGCGAAATTGAGCTCGCGCTGAGTCATCTCGACAGCGGCTGAAACCATGTTATCGCGCAAATAATCAAAACCGAATTCGTTATTGGTGCCGTAGGTAATATCAGCAGCGTATGCTTCGCGTCGCGTAATCGGTGTCAG
>CAYVHS010000018.1:0-1606 GCA_964451495.1 uncultured Bdellovibrionales bacterium
ATATTTTTGTGCGGCAAATGGTGTTTGCGGCGCTCGGTACGCTTGTGTTGGTGTCTTTCCCACTTTTTGACTATCGGCATTTATCAAAATTGAGCACACCTCTCTATTTTCTTACCCTGGGCGTTCTCGCGTTTGTGCTGGTGTTCGGGAGTACGATACGGGGAACATCAGGCTGGATACAGTTCATGGGATTTCAATTTCAACCAGTTGAGTTTTCCAAGATCGTGCTCATCATATTTTTGGCGAGCTTTATCTCTCAGAAGCGGAGCGAGCTAGGAGATTTCGTCAGGCTCTTTGCTTCTTTCGTGTTGACGTCGATTCTCATATTTCTGGTATTGAAACAACCCGATCTTGGAAGTGCTTTGGTTTTGGCGGGCATTTGGTTCTTCATGGTGTTCGTTTCGGGGATTCGAAGGCATCATCTATTGCTACTCGGTACGTTTTTTGTGGTGGCGATATCGGTGAGTTGGTTTTTTCTTGCTCCGTATCAGAAGGATAGAATTTCCACGTTTCTTCACCCTGATCAGGACCGACAGGGAAGCGGGTATAATGTTTTTCAGGCGCTGGTTGCGGTGGGGTCTGGTGGTATGAGTGGGAAGGGATTGGGGCATGGATCGCAGTCACAGTTTCAGTTTTTACCGGAGCGACATACCGATTTCATCTATGCGGTTGTATCGGAAGAGCTCGGGTTCATTGGCGCGGCATTGGTTCTGTTTCTTTTTGGAGTGCTACTTTTTCGTATCGTCGGGGCAGCTCTTCTCGCACGGGATAATTTTGGATATTTGCTGAGTATGGGAATTGCCTCCATGATATTCATACAGACAGCCGTTAACATCGGCATGAACATCGGTGTTCTTCCGGTGACAGGAATCCCGCTTCCACTTATGAGTTATGGAGGGAGCTCTCTGCTCTCCGTTTTTCTTGGTATTGCTATCGTGCAGAATATTGTCTCTCGACGAAAGGAACATGAATCTCACGAATGGTCCGGCATGTAGGATGGAATGACATTTTGTTTTGGATTCTTGACATCTCTGCTATTTTTGAGTATACTTACCAAGTATTCATTTTTCGGTATTCCTATGCGGTTTCTTGTTACTATTCAAGTGATTGTCGCGTTGTTTCTCATTGTATCAATACTTCTGCAAAGTCGAGGAGATGGCATGAGTATTTCCGCAAGCGGAGGGAACTATTATGCCAAACGGGGTTTTGAAAAGTTTCTTCTCTATGCGTCAGCAGGTCTTGCCTTTTTGTTTGTTTTTCTTGCTGGGCTCAACGCGTATCTCACGCAAAAATTCTAGCTTTTTCCGGTTGACTTTTGCATGAGAGCTCGCTATCGTTCCTGGTGGAGGACGTGGGCGTAATCTGTAATTCGAGCGTATTCGTGTTCCAAAGCTTCAATTCTTTTCTCTAAAGAAGTGGGGAATATTTCTTGAGACGGTTGGTTTTTGGGAGAGGATGGCGGTGATTGCTCTCCTCTTTGTCGTTCTCGCCGGGTTATTTATCTGGCTGGCGATGCTCTTTTTGGCATTCACGAAGCCGGTGCCGACTGAGGGAGGTGTCTATACCGAGGGAATAGTTGGGGAGCCGATGCATATAAATCCCATAT